>DATBZY010000164.1:0-14241 GCA_036512915.1 Pseudolabrys sp.
GCGTCACATCCCAAACTCAATCGCAACCATACGTCGACGGCTGATCGGCGCGCTCGTCAGAAGCCTGCCGCGATGTCCATGCTGCAACGCTCCAATCGCAGGACCGTCGCGCCGCAGAAATATGTGACACAGTAAGATTAGTGATCTATTGCGATCAACTAACCGTGTATTGAATTTCAATGGCAAACGCCCGAAATGTGAGAGATGCAATCTTACGGAGTCGTCTGCCAAAAATGACGAAGGCGGTATTCTACGTGTCGGCGTATTTGGCGGCGATGCACAGGGGGTCATATTACGACCCGACCAACCAAGTATCCAATTACCGTCGAGGCGCGGAATGGCTGAACTGGTCAATCTTCGAGGGGCCCGCAAGCGAGCTAAGCGGCAGCGTGACGATCAGCATGCCCACGCCAATCGTCTTGCCCACGGTCAGCCCAAGCACCTGCGCACGCTCGAAGGCGCGCAGCAGGTCAAAGCCAGCCGCGATCTCGATCAACACCGGATCGAAAAAGGAGACGGCCGATGAAATCGCCGGTTGTCAAACGCTCGATCGTCATCGCCGGTCACAAGACGAGCGTCAGTCTCGAAGACGCGTTCTGGAACGGGCTGAAGGAGATCGCAAACGGCCGGGAGATGACTCTGTCGGACTTGGTGGCCACGATCGACACCGATCGCCATCACGGTAATCTGTCATCCGCTATCCGCCTGTTCGTTCTCGACCACTACCGCCTGCAGATCGGCGACGAACGCAGCACGCCAAGCACGACCCGCGAGGCGGGCGCCCGGCGCACGGGCGCCTCAGTTCTGCGGGCCGACTGACGCCGCCGGCTGCCGCTCGCGTCCCGGCGCCGGCAACGGCCTGACATCGACCGGTGGCGGCAAAGCAGGCGCCTGTTCGCTCTTCGGCGCCGATGCCGGCCCTCTTGGTTGCGGCGATGCACCCTCGATCGCGCGCAATCGCTTTGCCTGGTTTTCGACCGCCCGCAATGTGAGCCATCCGGTGAGCGCGGACACGTCGATGCTGCGCGACGGCGCCGCAACCGATCCCTTCAATGCCATGAAGATGTCCGGCCGCGCGTCGGCGGCCTGGCTCGATCCCGACAGCACGAGCCGCGCATCAATCGCACCGTCGGTGAGATCGAGATTGCCGGCAAGCGACAACGCGGCGTCCTTGGCGTCGGCGGTAACATTGCTCATGCGCACCTGTCCGGCGCTGACGGCAATTGCGCCTTCCGCGCGTTTGACCGAAAGCTGACCGCTCTCCAATGCCTTGCTCACCACGTCGGCGACGCGCACGGCGTCGATTGCCAGCCCCCGGTCCACCGCGCGGGTGACGGCATCGAAAGCGCGCGGATCGAGACCGGCGAACTGAGCATCGGCGAGCGAGATCTTTCCGGCCCCCTGCAACGAGCCGATCAGTGCGACCGGACTTAAGCCCGTCCCATCCACTTCGATCGCAAGGCCGAGTGATCCTGTGATCGGCGGGCGCGCGCCTGCAGGGAGCAAAGTGGCGACGTCGGCGCCCGCAAATGAAACCTTGGCGCGCGCCTTCAAACCGTCGACGGCGGCACGGTACGAGACCCGACCGGCGAGGCGACCGCCGGCCACATCGCCGGCCATGTCATCGAACGTGAATTCGTCCTTGCCGAGGCGCAATGTCGCGCGGAATTCGCGTGCTGTCAGGCGCGGCAGTAGATCGAGGCGCCGCACCTTAAGCGCAACCTGGCCGGATAACTCGCCGAAGGCGCCGTCACCGAACGGCTCGCTCGACCAGGCCCAGGCCGCATTGTTGTTGCTACTCGCCGGCGCCGGCAGGCCGATCGCCGCCGCAATCAGGCTTGCCCCATCGATTTGATCTGCCTCGATCTCGCCTTGCAGGCGATGCGGCCGTGGCAGCGCCAGCGCGAGTTTTCCGCGCACGGTCGAGCCGCCGATATTGGCGTTGATGTCGTTGAGGGACAGATCCTTGCCGGCCAGCACAATGCGGGTCGTAAGAGCGACCGGCAGCGCGGCGCGTCCGCCGCCCGGCCCACGCAATGGCGCCGCGTCGGCTCGTATGATGGTGACGCGCAAGCCGGCGGCGGGATCGTCGGCAAAAATCCGCGCCGTGCCGCTAACGTTCGCATCGAGCCCGCCGGCGGTCAGGTTGGCCTCAAGGCGCAGCTCGCCGCGCGCCGGTCCGCTGGTATTGATCGTCAATGTACCGGGGCCGGCATTCGCGGCCACCATGCGATCGAGACCCAGCATGGCTACCAGCGCCTTGCCATCGTCGGCTTCGAGTTTTCCGTCCAGCTGCATGTCGCCGACGCTGAACGCAATCGGATCGGCAGTGGCCTGCCCGTTCAGTGCAACGCGCACCTTGCCAAGGCTGCCGTCGATACCGAGCTTGGCCTGCGTCGCCGGAGCGGTGCCGTCGATGGTCAAGCGCGCGTGCAGCTTCGCCGGCGCCATCGCCGGCGCGCGGCGGCCGAGCGTCTGCGCCGCGTCAGGCGCAAAGCGCGCCAGCAGGGCCATGACCGGCGTCAAGTCCGGCGCGTCGAGATCGATGCGCATGTTGCCCTGCGGTGACGGCCCCGCGGTGACAATGCGGCCGCTCGCCGAAAAAGCGGCGCCGCCGAGATCGGCGACCGAGAGCCGGTCGATCTGCAATCCATCGACATCGACCTTCAGCCTGGCACTGGCATTGCGCGCAACGAATCCGGCGACGGTGGCGCGGCCGATATCGGCGGCGATCGTCATGTCGTGCGGGCGCTCGATATTGGAGCCGGCGAGCAGCGCGTTGCCAAAGCCGAGCGCGGCGTCGATATCGAGTTCGGGGGCGTTGAGCTCGGCATCGAGCTTCGCCGGCCGGGTGCCGGCCGCGAACACATAGGCGAGGCGGCCGGCGATAGTCTTGCGATCGAACTCGGCCTTGAGACGCTCGACCGCGACCTTTTCGCTGCCGAGCGTCACCTCGCCGCGCAAGCTTAAAGGCCGCAGGTCGCCCTGCGCGTTTTCCGCGCGCCCTTCCAGCCATGCGGCCAGCACCTTCGGATCGCCGGCGTCGATCTCGGCCGGCCCGCTGAAGGCGACGCCGCCGGCGCCGACCGCGAGATGGCCGCTCAGCCGCACCTGGGTGAAGCCCGGGGCGCGAAACTCGAAACGATCCAGATTCCACCCCTGGGCGTCGGTGCTGATGTCGCCGCGCAGATTTTGGATGGTGTTGCCGCCGAGCGTGATCTGGTCGATGCCGACGCCGATCTGGATCGGGATCCGAGGGCGGAAGGCGGCGCTGCCCAATTCGGCCAGCTCGCGGATGGCGGCAGCCGGCAGCGGCCGGGTGCCGTCGCCGGCGGCCAGCGTGCGGTCGAGATCGATCTGCCGGCCCGACAGCACGCCGTCGAAACGCGGACGCTTGCCGAACTTGAAATCGGCGACGCCCGTGAGCTTGAGCCCCTGCTCTTCCGAGCCGTACTGGAATTCCACCTGCTCGATCAGCGCAGATTGCGCGCTAGCCTTGAGCTTGCCGCTCACGCGCCAAGGCTGGGTCACTTGCGCCGCGCGGCGCAAGCCGATGCCGACCGGCCGTGCCAGGCTCAAGGTGCCGTCGAACTTCGGCACGCCGCCGGCGAGCGCCAATGCGCCGTCGGCTTCGATGCTCAGCGGGTGATTGACCGGATCGACATTGACATGAAGCTTGAGCGTGCCCTCGTCACTGTAGCGCCCGGCGGCAATCCGGAACGGATAAAGTTCGCCGCCGATGGTGACGGCGCCCTCGCCCTTGAACGGACCGACGAGCGAGCGCACCTCGCCGTTGAACCACAGCCCGTCGAGCGTGACGCTGGCGCCGTTCGCGGCATCGGTGAGCGTCACCTTGCCGTCTTCGATGCTCAGCCGGTCAATCGTCAGGCCATCGGGATCGAACGCGACCGCTATGTTCGGCGCCTGCACGTGGCCGGATGCATCAAGTCCGAGCTTGATTTGCGGCCCGGCCAGATGCATCTCGGTCGCGCGCCACTCGCCGCGCATCAGCGGTCCGAGCGCGAACTCGATGCCAAGCGAGCGGGCGCGGATCTTGCTCTCGCTGCTGCTGCCGATCTCGATCTCATGCAGCGTGAGTTGCGGCGAGGGCAACAGGCGCGCGTCGATCGCGCCGGTGACGCGCACGTTGACGCCGATGAGACGGCTCGCCTCGGCCTCGAACAGCGAGCGATGGCCGCCCCAATCGATCAGCAGCGGACCCACCAGCGCCGCCAGCAGCGCCAGAATGATCGCGATCGCCAATCCGAGCAGGGTGGTCTGCAACGCCAACTCCAGCGCCGAGCCGCGGCCGGCCCGCGCTCGCGCTTAACAATATAAAATCTACGCTATTTCTGCCGGTTCTTGGCGGCAAATCTATGTCGCGTTCAGGACAGCGAGACGATCTTGCCCGGATTCATGATGTTTTGCGGGTCGAGCGCGCGCTTGATCGAGGCCATGACGGCAAGCGCCGCGGGGCCGTGCTCGGCCAGCAGATACTTCATCTTACCCTGCCCCACGCCGTGCTCGCCGGTGCAGGTGCCGTCCATGGACAGTGCCAGTTCAACCAACCGCTCCATGAGGATCTTGGCGCGCTTAACCTCGTCGGCGTCGTCCATGTCGACGAGCAGCGTCAGGTGGAAATTGCCGTCCCCGACATGGCCGAGAATAGGCGCGACCAATTTAAGCTCGGCGATCTCCCGCTGAGTGGCCGTTACGCATTCGGCAAGCCGCGAGATCGGCACGCAGACATCGGTGGCGAAGGCGGCAGCACCCGGCCGCAGATGGCGGCCAGCAAAATAGCCGTCGTGGCGCGCCTGCCAAAGCCTGGTGCGGTCTTCGGGCTTAGTCGCCCAGTCGAATGGTCCGCCACCCAACTCCTTGGCGATCTCGCCGAAGCGTTCGGACTGCTCGGCAACACTCGCGTCGGTGCCGTGAAATTCGACGAACAGCATCGGCACTTCCGGCAGCGACAGCTTGGAATAGGCATTGACGGCTTTGATTTGCAAAGCATCGAGCAATTCAATGCGCGCGATCGGAATGCCCGATTGAATGGTGAGGATGGTCGCCTTGCACGCCGCATCGACCGACGGGAACGGACAAACGCCCGAGGCGATGGCTTCGGGAATTCCCGACAGCTTGAGCGTGAGCTCGGTGATGACGCCAAGGGTTCCTTCCGAACCGATGAACAGGTGCGTGAGATCGTAGCCTGCCGCCGACTTTTTTGCTCGCCGCGAGGTGGTCATCAGTTCGCCGTTCGCCAGCACCACCTTCATCGCCAGCACATTGTCCTTCATGGTGCCGTAGCGCACCGCATTGGTGCCAGAGGCGCGCGTCGCCGCCATGCCGCCGAGCGAGGCGTCCGCCCCGGGATCAATCGGGAAGAACAGCCCCTGGTCGCGCAGATGTTCATTGAGCGCCTTGCGCGTAACGCCCGGCTCGATGACACAATCGAGGTCCTCGGCATGCACGGCCAGCACCTTGTTCATGTCGCGAAAATCGATCGACACCCCGCCAAGCGGCGCATTGATGTGGCCCTCGAGTGAGGTGCCGGTGCCGAACGGGATCATCGGTACGCCATGACCGGCGCAGATGCGGACAATCTGCTGCACGTCTTGCGTGGTCTGCGGGAACACCACTGCGTCGGGCGGCTGATTGGGTACCCAGGTGAGCGTATTGCCGTGCTGCTCGCGCACCGCCTGCGAGGTGACGACGCGGTTGCCGAAAGCGGCCGTCAGCGCGACAATCACTGCCGCCACCGCTGCCGGATCGCGGGCCTGTTCTGACGCTGTCGTGGGTGCTGCCGTCGCGTCCGCCACCGCCGCCATCGGATTTTGCCTCGTGCTTTGGCGGCGAACGTGGCGGGGATGACGAACGAGGTCAAGCGCTCGGAATGCGAGGCGGAAGCGCTCTTACTATGCGGCGCAAAATCCCTGGTCGGAAGACGACTGCCGCGATCTCTCGCGCCCGCGCGTCACGCGTACATGTCCCAGTGTTCGACCGGCTGGTCGCTCTGCGGGTCCGCCGGATTGCTTTTGCCGACCGACATGGCCCACGACACGACCATCACCGCAAGAATGAGCAGAAACGTCCCCCGGGCTACCTTGCTGAACATTGCCCCGTCTCCCTGGTTTTTTGGAGGATAGCCGAGGGCCCCCGCCGGGTCCGGCAATCGTTAATTTTTGGTTAACGCAGCCGGCAAGCCCCGGAAATCCGGCCTGCGTAGAGCCCGGGCCGGAAGCAAAACGGCCGTCGAGGGCACGATCGTTTCCGGCTGAGATATTCGCCGACAAGGTGGACGTGACGCTGGCGCGCGACATGTCGGCGCACCCTAACGTCCCAAGTCGACTATAGCCGACCTGGGATGGCCGAGCCTCGAAAGCGACGGATCACGGACATCGATTCCGCTCTCACCGCCGGTGGACGCGCAAGTTCCGCTGGCGTAGGTTTTGCCGCGTTCCAATCGTCTTGAATTTGGAGTTTGCAATGGCCGGTCCTGTGATCGCTGTCACCGATAGCGTGTTTCCCTCTCTCGATCCCGCAAAGGCAGCGCTGGCGCGGCTCAATCCGACTTTTCTCATGTCGAAAAGCGCCAATGCCGACGACATCCTGGCGGTCGCCAGGGACGCCGACGCCATTCTGGTGACCTATGCCAAGCTCACACGCGAAATTCTGATGCAGCTCACCAAATGCAAGGCGATCGGCCGCTTCGGACTGGGCGTCGACAATATCGATCTACCCGCCGCCAAGGAGAAAGGCATTGCCGTCAATTACGTGCCGGATTATTGCATCCGCGAAGTCTCCGACCACACCATGGCGCTGCTGCTCGCGCTGATCCGCAAGATCCCGCTGTCGAACAAGCTGGTGCAGAGCGGCCGCTGGGAAATGCCGGCGGTGGTGCCGATCCGGCGCATCGAAGGAACGGTGCTCGGCCTGGTCGGCTTTGGCCATATCCCGCGCCTCGTTACCCCCAAGGCGCAAGCCTTCGGCATCAAGGTCCTTGCTTATGACCCTTACGCAGCGCCGGAGGTATTCAAGGCCGCGGGCGTCGAGAGCGTCGACTTCGACACGCTGCTGAAGACGTCCGACTACATCTCGGTGCACGCTCCCCTCCTGCCGGCGACGCGCGGGCTGATGAACGCAGGCGTGTTCGCCAAGATGAAGAAGGGCGCCTTCATCGTGAACACGGCACGCGGGCCGCTGGTCGACGAGCCGGCTTTGATTGCCGCGCTCGATTCCGGTCAGGTCGGCGGCGCCGGGCTCGACGTCGTGGCGGCCGAACCGCTGGCCAAGGATTCACCTCTGCTGGGCCGCGACAATGTCATCATCTCTCCGCACACCGCGTTCTATTCGATCGAGGCACTCAACGAACTGCAGACCAAATGCGCGACCGACGTCGCGCGCGTGCTCAGCGGCGAAAAGGCGGTCTATCCGATCAGCGCATGATCCCGAAAAGTCGGACCGGTTTTCGGATAAGATCATGCGCAAGAATAATGTGAAGCGCGCACTGAATTGGCTGGGATGGATTAGACTCTAAGATGCTCGACCGCACCGATCCCGAACCGGTGTTCCCTGCGCCGTTTGTCTCGTCCCTGATGCGGGTCGAGCTGCAATGGATCGACTACAACGGCCATCTCAACATGGCCTATTACAACGTGCTGTTCGATCGCGCGGTGGACGAGGCCTATGAACTGCTCGGCATCGGGCTCGGCTATCTCAAAAGCCAAGGCCACTCGACCTTCACCGCCGAAGCGCATGTGCGCTATCTGCGCGAGTTGCAAGACGGCGACCCGGTGCGCGTGACACTCCAACTGCTCGACTATGACGCCAAACGCATCCACTATTTCGAGCAGTTGCTTCACGCCACCGAAGGCTGGGTGTCGGCGACCTCGGAGAACATGACCTTGCATGTCGACATGGCGACGAAGAAAGTCGTGCCGTTTCCCGACAGCGTCACGCGTTCGCTCGCAGCGATGCAGGCCGCGCATGCGCACCTGCCGCAGCCGGATGGCGCCGGCCGCCACATCGCGATGCCGGACAAGAGCTGAACGCGCTTTCGCGTCATCGCAAGGCGGCATTGCGATTGACACGTTTTGATTCCGGCCGATAGCATCCTCGACCCGTGATGCAGATGTACTGGATCGCGGTACGGGACAGTCGATGTCAGGCAAAGCCGGAGAGGCGACCTCGCGGCGGCGCGCGGCACGTTCAGTACCTCCACGCTCAGTGCACATCCGCGAACATCGAATTCCGAGCGCCAACAGCGCACCCTACATCTGTGTCGAGGGGCCTGACCGCAATCTGTGGTTCTGCGAAAGCGGTACCGAGAAGATCGGATGCTTTCATCCGCACACCTCCACCTTCACCGAATTTTCCTTGCCAACCCCCGGCGCCACGCCGATCGGCATAACGCTCGGCGCCGAGGGCAATCTGTGGTTCGCGCAGAAGCACGCCAACAAGATCGGCCGCATCGCGCCAAGCGGCGCACTGACCGAATTTCCCGTGCCGACAGCAGGCGCCGGACCCGATGGAATTGCGCTCGGCCCCGACGGCAATGTCTGGTTCTCGGAAACGGAGGTCAGCCAGATCGGCCGCGTCACTCCGGACGGCCAAATCACCGAGTTCAGGACCGGCATCTCGCCCGGCAGCAAGCCGCTATCGATTGTGGTGCGTGACGGCGCGCTCTGGTTCAGCGAGGCTTCCGGCAACCGCGTCAGCCGCATCACCGTCGACGGCACGGTCAGCGAATTTGAAATCCCGAGCCACGACAGCCAACCGCGCGCCATGGTCACCCATCCCGACGGCAGCATCTGGTTCGTCGAAACCGGCGCCAATGCGCTCGGCCGCCTCGACCGCGACGGCAAATTCAGCGAATTCAAGATCGCTACGCCAAACGCATCGCTGCGCGGCGTCACCGTCGGCCCCGACCGCAATCTCTGGTTCACCGAGAATTTTGCCAACAAGATCGGCCATATGGCGCCGGACGGAACGCTGATTGGCGAATACGATATTCCGACGCTGGCGAGCGGTGCGCGCTGCATCGCGCCGCTATCGAACGGTCATCTTTATTTCACGCAGTACGACGCCGGCATGATCGGAGAAGTGATCCCCGGCTAGCGCATGATCCCGAAAAAGCCTGTCCCGGACTTGATCCGGGATGGGAACCGGTTTTCGGAACAGATCATGCGCAACGCTAAGCGAGCAACAAAAGGGGCAAACGGTGGCAGTTGAGCGGATCAGTTATCGGGCGGGCAATGCCGCGTGCAATGGCGCCCTGGTCTACGACGAGCGCGCCAGCGGGCGCCGGCCATTGCTGCTGATGGCGCCGAATTGGCTCGGCATGACCGACGACGCCATCAAGCGCGCGGCGGCGATGGCAGGCAGCAAATACGTGGCATTCGTCGCCGACATGTACGGCGGCGGCAAGATCGCGTCCGGCCCGCAGGACGCGGCGCCACTCGCCAATGCGCTGCGCGCGGACGCGCCCGAGCGGCGGCGGCGTATCGGCGCCGCGCTCGACACGCTGCGCAGCGAAAGCGGCAAGCGCAACATCGGCGATCTCAAGCGCCAGGCGGCGGTCGGCTTCTGCTTCGGCGGCGGCAATGTGCTGGAGCTCGCGCGTGCCGGCGCCGAGCTGCAGGCGGTCATCTGCCTGCACGGCGATCTGCTGACGCCGCTTCCCGCCAAGCCGGGTGACATCAAGGCGGCGATCTGCGTGCTGCACGGTTCGCAGGACCCGGTGGTGCCGAAGAAGGATCGCGATACATTCGAAGCGGAAATGGAAGCGTCTGGGGCGAAATGGCAGATGCTGATTTTCGGCGGCCTGCTGCATTCGTTCAGCGAGATCGAATCCGACGTGCCGGGGATTGCCCGCTACGATGCCGGCGCCACGCGGCAGGGCTACAATATGGTCGACGATTTCGCGACCGCGGCATTCGACGGAAAACTATAAGCGCGGAAACTTCGGGAAAGGAAACGTCATGGCGAAAATCGGACGCATCATCTTTGGTTTTCTCCTCGCCTGCTGCGCGTCTTCGGTTCAGGCGCAATCCTATCCGGACCGGCCGATCCGGCTGATCGTCTCGATCGCCGCCGGCAGCGTCACCGATGTCATCATGCGCGCGGCCGCCGTCGAACTCGCTCCCCGCTTCGGCCAGCAATTGATCATCGAGAACCGCGGCGGCGCCAGCGGCATCATCGCTGCGCAATCCTGCGCGCAGGCTGCACCCGATGGCTATACGCTTTGCGTGATCTACCACAGCACGATGTCCTACAATCCGCTGCTTTTCGATAAGCTGCCCTATCAGCCGGACCGCGACCTGGTGCCGGTCACCCGGCTGTTCTTTCTCACCGAAGGGCTGTTCGTATCGTCCGCGCTGGGCGTGAATTCCGTTGCCGAACTCAAGGCGCTGGCCCAGGCAAAGCCCGACAGCCTCAACTACGCCACGCTCGGCGACGGATCGTTTCCCGACTTGTTCATGAAATGGCTGAACAACCAGTGGGGAACGAAAATCGTCGGCGTGCCGTACAAAGGTGGCGGCCCGGCGGCGCAGGCGCTTGCCGCCAATCAGGTGCAGGTCACGCGCTTCGGCGTCGGAAATTTCCTCGGACTGATCGAAACCGGCAAGGTCAAGGCGCTCGCGGTATCGGCGGACAAGCGCTCACCGCTGCTGCCGAACGTGCCCACCTTTGCGGAGGTCGGCCTCGGTGCCTACCCGGGCCAAGGTTGGTGGGGACTTGCCGCGCCGAAGGGCACGCCGCCGGCGATCGTCGACAAGGTCAATGCCGAGTTCGTCAAAGTTTTCAGCGATACGAAATTCATCGAGTTCCTGAATCAGCAGGCGGTGGTGGCGGCGCCAACCACGCCGGCCGGATTCGCCGCCTTCCTGCAAGAGGATCGCAAGGCGGCCGAGGCGCTGGTCAAGATCGCGAACAGCAAGCGCGAGGAATACAAGCCGCAGTAGCCGTCGCGGCAGCCGCCTTTTCGCTTGCGCATGATCTTTTCCGGAAACCGGTTCCCATCCGATCAAGTCGGGGATGGGAACCGGTTTCCGGAAAAGATCATGCAGAAATGCACTAAAGCGGTGGGAAGATGCCGACAAGGCCGCGTTCCGCCCCTCCCAATTGGCACTCACGAGTGCCATCTTTGGCGTAACAGAATCGCAATTGCGGCGCAGTGCGGTGCTACACGACCGCGTGGATAACTATGGCTGAACCGAAAAAACTACGCACGCCCTTGGATTTGGCCCCGCCCGCGGCGGGCGGCATTGCCGCGCGCGCGCTCGGAGCGCGGAGTCTCCCCTATCTCGCTGATCTTAATCCCGAACAGCGTGAGGCGGTTGAAACGCTCGATGGCCCCGTCCTGGTGCTGGCCGGGGCGGGCACCGGCAAAACCCGCGTTCTTACCACGCGCATCGCCCACATCCTCAATCTCGCCCGGGCGCGGCCTCAGGAAATCCTCGCCGTCACCTTCACCAACAAGGCCGCGCGCGAGATGAAGCACCGCGTCGGCCTCATGGTCGGGCAAATTGTCGAGGGAATGCCGTGGCTTGGCACCTTCCACGCAATCGGGGTGAAGATCCTGCGGCGGCACGCCGAGCTAGTCGGGCTTAAAAGCGACTTCACGATTCTGGGCGTCGACGACCAGATCCGGCTGATCAAACAGCTCTTAGAAGTCGAGAAGCTCGACGAAAAACGCTGGCCGGCGCGGGTGCTCGCCATGTTGCTCGACGGCTGGAAGAACCGAGGATTGA
This sequence comes from Pseudolabrys sp., assembly GCA_036512915.1. Classification (GTDB taxonomy): domain Bacteria; phylum Pseudomonadota; class Alphaproteobacteria; order Rhizobiales; family Xanthobacteraceae; genus Pseudolabrys. Next base: position 11,751 of record DATBZY010000164.1, read on the forward strand.
CGCCCGATCAGGTGCCGGCCGGCGAGGCCGCCAGCTTCGCCAACGGCAAGGGCAAGAAGCTGTACGCCGCCTATCAGGAGCGGCTGAAGACGCTCAACGCCGCCGACTTCGGCGACCTGCTGCTGGAATGCATCCGGCTGTTCCGCAACCACCCGGACGTGCTGCGGCAGTACCAGCAGCGCTTCAAGTTCATCCTGGTGGACGAGTACCAGGACACCAACGTGGCGCAGTATTTGTGGCTGCGCCTGCTGGCGCAGCCTTCCACTTCCTTTCCCTCTCCCCGCGTGCGGGGAGAGGTCGACGCGTCCGAGCCTGGCGAGGACGCGTCGGGTGAGGGGGCGCATCGAGATGCTCAGGCTGTGGACACGCCCCCTCACCCCACCCCTCTCCCCGCACGCGGGGAGAGGGAGATCGCGCCGCCGCGCCACCAGAAAAACATCTGCTGCGTCGGCGATGACGACCAGTCGATCTATGGCTGGCGCGGGGCCGAGGTCGATAACATCCTGCGCTTCGACCATGACTTCCCCGGCGCCAAGATCGTCCGGCTGGAGCGCAACTACCGCAGCACCGGCCACATTCTCGCCGCCGCCTCGCACCTGATCGCACACAATGAAGGCCGGCTCGGCAAAACGCTGCGCACCGAGGACGTGCTGGGCGAGAAGGTCACCGTCACCGGCGGCTGGGACTCGGAGGAAGAAGCCCGCTCGATCGGCGAGGAGATCGAGCAGCTGCAGCGCGCGGCGCGCGAGCAAGGCCTCGACCATCCGCTCGACGAGATCGCCATCCTGGTGCGCGCCTCGTTCCAGATGCGCGAATTCGAGGAACGCTTCATCCAGCTCGGCCTGCCCTATCGCGTCATCGGCGGTCCGCGGTTCTATGAGCGCGCGGAAATCCGCGACGCGCTCGCCTATTTGCGCGTGATCGCGCAGCCGGCCGACGATCTGGCGTTCGAGCGCATCGTCAATGTGCCCAAGCGCGGCCTCGGCGACGCCACGCTGCAAATGCTGCACGACCACGCCCGCAAAGCTCGCATTCCGCTCAGCGCCGCCGGCGCCGCGCTCAGCGCCACCGACGAGATGAAGCCGAAACCGCGCGCCAGCTTGCGCGCGCTGATGGCGTCGTTCGAGCGCTGGCGCGCCAAGAAGGACAGCCTGCCGCACACCGAGCTGGCCGAGATCGTGCTCGACGAGTCGGGCTACACCCAGATGTGGCAGAATGACAAAAGCGCCGACGCCGCCGGCCGCCTGGAAAACCTCAAGGAGCTGGTGCGCTCGATGGAGGAGTTCGAAAACCTGGGCGGCTTCCTCGAGCACATCTCGCTGGTGATGGACACCGACCGCGGCGAGGCCGAGCAGGCGGTCAACATTATGACTTTGCATTCCGCCAAGGGCTTGGAATTCGACACCGTGTTCCTGCCCGGCTGGGAGGAAGGCCTGTTCCCGCACCAGCGTTCGCTCGACGAACAGGGCCGCAACGGGCTGGAGGAGGAGCGCCGCCTCGCCCATGTCGGACTGACGCGCGCGCGCAAACGCGCCAAGATCTATTTCGCCACCAACCGGCGCATCCACGGGATGTGGACCACGACGGTGCCGTCGCGCTTTCTCGACGAATTGCCGGAGGCGCATGTCGAGGTAAAGGAGCCGGCGGGCGGCAGCGGCGGCTTCGGTATGTCGGGCTACGGCGCCTCCCGCTTCGACCAGATGAATTCGTTCGGCTCGAACTACAGCACGCCCGGCTGGCAACGCGCGCAGCAGCGCAAGGGCAGCGGTGGCTTCAGCGAAAACGGACTACCGCGCTATGTGCCGGATGGGGTTTTTGATGACCCGGCCTCCGCCGAAGACGGCTCCGGCGGGCAGGCTCAGCCGAAAAAAACGGCTGAAGACGGCTTTACCCGCCATAGCGCGAAGCGCGACGGCGGGCGCCCCAACACCCCGCTGACCATCGAAGGCGAGTTGGTGGCGAAATCCACCGCCAGCGTGTCAGCCTTCGCCGTCGGCGCCCGCGTCTTCCACCAGAAATTCGGCAACGGCAACGTCACCGCCGTGGACGGCAACAAGCTGACCATCAAGTTCGACCACGCCGGCGAAAAGCGGGTGGTGGATAGTTTTGTGGAGAGGGTGTGAGGGTCTTCTTCCTCTCCCCGCTTGCGGGGAGAGGGTCGGGGTGAGGGGCTGCTTCTACACGCTCAGGCTCGACGATACGCCCCCTCACCCGATCCGCCTGCGCTATGCTCCGGCGGATCGACCTCTCCCCGCACGCGGGGCGAGGTAAAATGGGGGCTCCCTTGCTCCGCGACAGCCGTGATATTATCCGCCGGCTTCTAATCTTACTGTGTCACATATTTCTGCGGCGCGACGGTCCTGCGATTGGAGCGTTGCAGCATGGACATCGCGGCAGGCTTCTGACGAGCGCGCCGATCAGCCGTCGACGCATGGTTGCGATTGAGTTTGGGATGTGACGCTCGGGCCGTAGCGGCGGATCCTCTGGGTCG
>DATBZY010000165.1:0-11673 GCA_036512915.1 Pseudolabrys sp.
AAAAAAAAGCGGCCACAGGGCGATATAGGCGGTCGCAAGGCGGTCGGGACGCCATCAAGTGCCCGTCGCGGTTCTGCCGACGGCAAAATCGCTCTCGGCCTTCAGTCTCAAACCTCAGTCCGACAGGCTGCTAGAGCGCCTGGGTCTCGGCTGCGACCCAGTCGATGACGTCCTTGATCGCCGTTAACCTTCTGCGGCCGGCGGCCTTGGCCTTACTGAAGATGTCGATCTGGCGGTCGGCGCTGGTTCCCTCGGCGACGATCTTGTTGAGGCGCTTGATCTCCGGCCCACAGCCGAGTGCATCGATGTCCTCGGCGATGAAATCGAGCACCTGGTCGAGCCATTGCCGGACGGTGAGCGGCGAGCGGGAAAACGGATCGACGAAGGTGGCGGCGATGCCGTAGCGCTGGGCGTGCCACTTGTTCTCCACGGTGATGGCGCGGCCGACCCGGTCGAAGCCGGCATTGAGCGCGCGGTCGCGGTCGAGCGCGCGCACCAAGCAGCGGAACAAGGCGGCGACCGCCATGGCGTCGTCGAGCCGCGTGCAACTGTCGGCGACGCGCAATTCGATGGTCGGGTTCGCCAGCGACGGGCGCAACGCCCACCAGATATAGGTCGCGTCCGGGATGATCTTCGCCCAGACCAGCGCGGCGACGAATTCGTTATAATCGGCATTGGTGCGGAACAATTCGGGCAGCCCGGTGCGCGGCAGCTCGTCATAGGCCGCCAGCCGATAGCCGCACAGGCCGGTGAGATGGCCCTGCCAGAATGGCGACGAGGTCGAGAGCGCGAGCAGCAGCGGCAGATAGGGCGTGAGCCGCATGATCAGGTCGATGCGCGTGTCGAGGCTCGGCACCTGCACATGCACATGCATGCCGCACAGCATGTTGCGGTAGCCGAGCATCTGCAGGTCGTCGATCATCGCGTCGTAGCGCACCTTCTTGGTGACCAGTTGCTCCGGCCAGAACGCAAGCGGGAAGGTGCCCATGGCGGCAAGGCCGAGATCGCGTTCGCGCGCCACCTCACCGAGCGTGCGGCGATAATGCACGAGATGCTCGCGCGCCTCTTTCATGCTGGCGCAAGGCGGCGTCGCCACCTCGATCTGCGACTGCAGCATCTCGGTCATCACGCGGTCGCCGAGCTTCTGCTGGGCTAGGCTGAGGAATTTCTTGTCGCTGCGACGCACGGCGCGACGCGTCTTGGCGTCGAACACGAAATATTCCTCTTCCATGCCGATGGTATACATACGCAACGTTAACCTGCTCGGGTGAACCCCGGTTCCTAGCGCATGATCCCGAAAAGTGGGAACCGGTTTTTCGGACAGGATCATGCGCAAACAAAAAAGCTTATCGTAACGAAAAAACGGCCGCCGGGCGAGATCGCCGCCGGCGGCCGACCGTTAGAAATTATGCGCGGCTGACGGCGCGCGCCGTCAGCAGGACGGCTTGCCGCAGCGCGACGTGTTGATCTTTTCCTGCAGCGCGGGCAAGCCCACGGCGCCCACCACCACGTCGGAGCCGATCACATAGCTCGGCGTGCCGTTCAAGCCGAGCGCTTCGGCGAGTTTGAAAGTCTCCTCCAAGGTGCTCTTCACCTCGGGGCTGGTCAGGTCCTTTTCCAGCCGGGTCATATCCAGGCCGATGTCCTTGGCGACGGCGAGCGCGTGCGCACGGTCGGCCGGACCGCGGGCGCCGAGCAGCTTCTGGTGGAATTCGAGATATTTCTTGCCGGTTTTGTCCTGCATGCGCACGGCAACCGCGATTTGCGCCGCTTCCACCGAGCCCGGCCCGAGCACGGGGAATTCCTTGAGCACGACCTTGAGGTTGGGATCGTCCTTCAGCAGCGTGAGCATGTCGGTCATGGCGCGCTTGCAGTAGCCGCAATTGTAATCGAAGAACTCGACGAAGGTGACATTGCCCTGCGGATTGCCAAGCACGACCTGGCGCGGCGAGCTGAACAGCGCCTGCGCATGGTCCTTAACCGCGCTCTTGTGCTTTTCGGTTTCTGCGGCGGTCTGGCGCTTCTCGAGCTCGGTCATGGCCTCCTGCAGCACTTCCGGATGCGCGATCAGATAGTCCCGCACGATGCGCTCGATCTCGCCCTTCTGCGGCGCGGAGAATTCCTCCGCACGTGACGCTTGCGGCAGGGCGAACGCCAGTAACGCGGCACAGACGGCAGCGATCAGGCGCGGGCTCGATCTCATTGGGTTTTCATCCTTGTGGCGATCAATTTTTGATGTTGGCGGTGGGCGGTTTGACGTTGACGATGTCGTCGGCGCGCACCCAGGCCGGCGAGCCGATCGGCAGGCGGGTCTTGGCCCGCGTCGCCAGCTGGCGCGCGGTCTTGATATCGCCGCGGGTAAAGGCGGCCTGCGCAGAGGCAAGATCGGCATTGGCGAGATCGCCCTTGCGGCCATAGGCCATGGCGAGCTGGCTATAGGCTTCCGGCGCGTCGGGTTCGCGGCTGATCGCGAGGCGCAGGATTTCGGCCGCTTCCTCGGCGACACTCTTATTGTTGGTCGCGATCAGCGCCTGCGCTAGCATGATTTCGATCAGCGGGGCGCCATGCGAGATCTGCACCGCGCGGCGCAGCGGCGCGATCGCTTCGCCCGGATGGCCGCCTTCCAGCAGCGCCTGGCCTTTGAGCTCGTGGAAATACGAATTGTTCGGCTGCGCCTGGATCAGTTCGTCGATTTGCGCGATGGCCTGGCGCAAGTCCGAATGGCGGTAAGTCGAGATGGCGCGCGCATAGCGCGCCGGCAGGCCGTGGTCGCCGAGCGGGAATCGGCGCGCGACTGTGTCCGGCTGATCCAGGAAGCCGGACAGCTTTGCCCGCATCATGTCGTGGCGCATTTGCAGCTCGGGCGCGTCCTTGCGATCCCAATTGGGGCTGGCCCTGCCCATGGCTTCAAGCGCGGCGATGCGTTCGGCCGGCATCGGATGGGTTTGCAGATAGGGATCGATATAGCGCGAATTGAACAACGATTCGTTGCCCAGGCGCTTGAACAATTCCACCATGCCCTTGGGCGACTGGCCGGTGGCATTGAGGAATTTCACCCCGGCATGGTCGGCCTGGTCTTCCTGGGTGCGCACATAGGCGAGCAGCGAGCGCTGAATCGCCGACTGCGGCGCCATGATCGCCGCCATACCGATGTCGCCGCCGCCGGCGGTACCGGAGCGCGCGCCCGCCACCATGGCGCCGACGCCGGCCAGCAGCGCGATGATCGATGCCGTTTGCGCCGAGGCCAGCTGTTCGCGCAGGCGCGACAGATGGCCGCCGGCAAGGTGGCCGGTTTCGTGCGCGAACACGCCGATGATCTCGTTCGGCGTCTTGGCATCGAACAACGCGCCGGCATTGATGAAGATGTGGCGGCCGTCCATGACGAAGGCATTGAACGCGCGGTCGCCGAGCACGACCACCTTGACGTTCTGCTGAGCAAGACCGGCCGCACGCAGGATCGGCTGCGCGTAGTCGCGCAGCAGCTGTTCCATCTCGGTGTCGCGGATGACCGGCATGCCGCGCAGCGCCTGGTCCTGGGCGTGCGCCGGCGTCACCGCAGCGCCGCCGCCGGCGGCCGCGACGGCGATCGCGGTCACCAGCGCGAGCGCGCGGGCTGCTGGCGCCATGCGCCGCGTCCTGGTAGGTGTGCCGTCTTCGAGCATGCCGAGTTTCGCCACTGGTGTGGTGGATTTGAAGTTCCTATCATCGTGACCGCGAGTCCGAATAGGAACTTCAAATCCAAACCACACTAGAACCCTAATTTTACTAGTCTCCTATCATTCCGAAGTTCGCATCGATAGCTCCAGCAAGGTTTTGCGAACATCGGAATGGGGACACTAGGTGGGCGTGAACCTAGTGACGCGTCGTGAGGCGGTCAACGCGGCTTGCGATCACGATCGAGTCATGAAAAGCGCATGGCGCAAGCAAGCCGTTGAATGCGGCAACAGCGGGGCAGGGGGATGCTTGAGGCCGCAAAACACCTGTTGATGCCCTCCAAACGCAGCTATGTGCCGCCGTTTATCGTCATGGACGTGATGGCGGCGGCGGCGCAAATCGAGGCACAGGGGCGCCGCGTCGTGCATATGGAGGTGGGCCAGCCGGCCGCCCCGGCGCCGGCGAGCGCGCTCCAGGCGGCGCAGGCGGTGCTCGCCCATGGGCGCATCGGCTATACCGAGGCGCTCGGCATCCCGTCCTTGCGCGCTCGGATCGCCCGCCATTACGCCGAAACCTACGATCTTGCCCTCGATCCGGCGCGCGTGGTGGTTACCACCGGCTCCTCGGGCGGGTTCATCCTGGCGTTCCTGGCGCTGTTCGAGGCGGGCGACCGGGTGGCGCTGGCCAATCCCGGCTATCCGCCCTATCGGCATATCCTGAGCGCGCTCGGCTGCGAGCCGGTGCTGATCGAAACCTCGGCCGATACGCGCTGGGCGCTGTCGGCCAAGGCGCTGATCGCCGCCCACCGCCGGGCGCCGCTCAAGGGCGTGGTGATCGCAAGCCCCGCCAATCCGACCGGCACCATGATGGATGCGGACGCGCTCGCGCGCCTGATTGCGGTGGCGGAAGCGGATGGCATTAGGGTGATCTCCGACGAAATTTATCACGGCCTCGACTATGCGTTCGCCGCCGAGACCGCGGCCAACGTGTCGGAACGCGGCGTCGTGATCAATTCATTCTCGAAATACTTCTGCATGACCGGCTGGCGCATCGGCTGGATGGTGGTGCCCGACAGCTTCGTGCGCCCGATCGAGCGGCTGCAGCAGAACCTCGCGATTTCGGTGCCGACGCTGGCGCAAATCGCGGCGGAGGCCGCCTTCGATGGCCGCGCCGAAATGGAAGCGGTCAAGCACGGCTACGAGGAGAACCGGCGCATTCTGGTGGACGGCTTGCCGAAGGCCGGCCTCGACAAATTTCTTCCTGTCGACGGCGCCTTCTATCTCTATGCCAACGTCGCGCGCTTCTCCGACGACAGCCTGGATTTCGCCAAGCGCATGCTGGAACAGGCGGGCGTGGCGGCGACGCCCGGCATCGATTTCGATCCGGTCGACGGCCGACATTTCCTGCGCTTCTGTTATGCGGGCTCGGCCGCCGAGATGCACGAGGCGGTGGAGCGGATTGGCAATTGGCTTAAACCACGTTGAGAGCGAAGCAATGACGACACGATCGACAGAGCGTGCAAACTGGCTCGATGTGTTTTTCATTGCGCTGCGGCTTGGGCTGACATCCTTCGGCGGGCCGATCGCACATCTCGGCTACTTCCGCGACGAATATGTTGTTCGCCGCCGCTGGCTGGATGAAAAGACCTATGCCGACCTCGTGGCGCTCTGCCAATTCCTGCCCGGTCCGGCCAGCAGCCAGGTCGGCATCGCCATCGGCCTGTTGCGGGCCGGTTATGTCGGCGCGATTGCCGCTTGGATAGGCTTCACGCTGCCGTCGGCGCTGGCGCTCGTGCTGTTCGCCTACGGCGTCGATGCGCTCAGTGGCGCACTCGGCAGCGGCTGGCTGCACGGGCTGAAAGTCGCGGCGGTCGCGGTGGTGGCGCAAGCCGTGCTCGGCATGATGCGCTCGCTCGCGCCCGACCGCGAGCGGGCGACGCTCGCGGTTGCCGCCGCCGCGATTGTGCTGGCAGTGCCCACTGCATGGGGCCAGATCGGCGCCATCGTGCTCGGTGGCGTTGTCGGCGTTGTTTTTCTGAAAGACAATGCGCCGGTGAACCATGTCTCCTTGCCGCTTGCGGTCAGCCGCTGGACCGGCGCCAGCCTGCTTATTCTGTTCTTAGTTCTGCTCGTCGGATTGCCGCTGCTGGAGGCAACCGTGCCGAGCCAGAGCCTGAAATTGTTCGATGCCTTCTATCGCGCCGGCTCGCTGGTGTTCGGCGGCGGCCATGTGGTGCTGCCGTTGCTGCAGGCGTCCGTCGTGCCGCCCGGCTGGGTGAGCAACGATGCCTTCCTCGCCGGCTATGGCGCCGCGCAGGCGGTGCCCGGGCCGCTGTTCACTTTCGCGGCTTATCTCGGCGCGGTGATGGGTCCGCAACCGAACGGATGGATCGGGGCAACGCTATGCCTGGTCGCGGTGTTCTTGCCATCCTTCTTGCTGGTCGTCGGGACGCTGCCGTTCTGGGACTCTTTGCGCCGGCTGCCGGCGGCGCAATCCGTTCTGCGCGGCGTCAACGCGGCGGTGGTCGGCCTGCTGCTTGCCGCGCTCTACAATCCGGTGTGGACCTCGGGCATCACTAGCGGCGCTGATTTCGTGCTCGCCGTTGCCGGCTTTCTGCTGCTGTTCATGTGGCAAGTCCCGCCCTGGCTGGTGGTGGTGCTCAGCGCAATCGGTGGGGCAGTGATCGCAAAGATCTAGTGCCGCTTAAAACTCCACATCCAGTTCGACCACTTCGTCCGGCTCCGCCTTGGCCGCGTCCAGCCATTCCTGCATCGGCGCCATCGCCATGATCGCCTTGCAATAGGCGGCGCAGTCGGAATCGAGCTTCACGTCATAGGTGAGGAAGCGCGTCACCACCGGCGCGAACATGGCGTCGGCCATGCCGGGTTTGGCCCCGAACAGGAACGGTCCTTTGCCGGTGGCGAGGCATTCGCGCCAGATGTTGACGATGCGGTCGATGTCGGCTTGCGCGCCGGCCCAGACCTTGAAGCCGGGATGATGCGCCTTCAGGTTCATCGGCAGCGCCGAGCGCATATTGGAAAAGCCGGAATGCATTTCGCCCGGGATCGAGCGGCAATGCGCGCGCGCCGCCCGCGGCTTCGGCAGCAGCCCGGCGTCAGGCAGGATCTCGTGCAGATATTCGCCGATCGCCAATGTGTCCCAGACCTTGACGCCGTTGTGGGTGAGGCAGGGCACCAGGAACGAGGGCGACAGCAGCAGCAGTTCGGCGCGGGTGGAGGGGGTCGTCGCTGGCGACCGCCTGCGCGTCGAAATCGAGCCCGGCCATCTTGCACAACAGCCAGCCGCGCAGCATTGCGATCGACCGGTTTTGCGCGGCTCGTTGCGGCGGTCGGAGCTCAATCCGCTGGAGCGGCCTGTGGCGCGGGCGGCTTGACGGGCGCGCTCAGCCTTTGGCCTTGAGCGAGTTGTAGACGTCCAGCGCCTCGGCCGGCTTGGCGTTGTTGTGCACCACCGCGTTGACCGCCGCGAGCATCGCCTTCGGCGCCTCGGACTGGAAAATATTGCGGCCCATGTCGACGCCGGCGGCGCCTTGGCGCACGGCGTTGTAGGCCATGGTGAGCGCGTCGCGTTCCGGCAGCTTCTTGCCGCCCGCCATCACGATCGGCACCGGGCAGGACGCGGTGATGGTTTCGAAGCCGTCGTCGACGTAATAGGTCTTCACGTATTGCGCGCCGAGTTCGGCGATGATGCGGCAGGCGAGGCGGAAATATTGCGCGTCGCGCACCATGGTCTTGCCGACCGCGGTGATGCCCATCACCGGCATGCCGACGCGCAGGCCGGCGTCGACCAGCTTGGTCATGTTATGCACCGAGCGCGTTTCGAACTCGCCGCCGATGAACACCTGGATGCCGACCCCGGCGGCGTTGAGCCGCACCGCATCATCCATGTCCATGGCGATCTGCTCGTCGGACAATTCCTCGCGCAGGATGCTGGGGCCGCCGCTGGCGCGCAGCACCATCGGTTTGCTGCAGTCGGCCGGGATCACCGAGCGGAGGATGCCGCGGGTGCAGAACAGCGCGTCGCATTGCGGCAGCAGCGGCACGATCGACAGATCGATGCGCTCGAGCCCGGAGGTCGGGCCCTGAAAATAGCCGTGGTCGATCGCCAGCATCACGGTGCGGCCGCTCTTCGGATTGAAGGTGCGGGCGAGGCGGTTCTTCATGCCCCAGTCGAGCTGGTGCGCGCCTTTCAGGAAAAAGCCCGGCGCGGCTTGTGGCTTGTCGGCCTGGTAGCGTTCGCCTGCTTTGTCGGCTTCCGGCACGGCTGCTCGCTTACTGCTTCTCTTCCGCAGGCTTCATGGCCGGACCGCGCTTTTCGTTTTTGTTGGACATGCACTTGGCCAGAAAAGTCTTGCGCTTGGCGCCGGTGAGCTTCTGGTCGTCGGCACCGAACGTGCAGGTTTCCAACTTCTGCTGCTTGGTGAGCGCGGATGCCGGCGTGGCCAGCAGCAGGAGAGGGAACAGGCTCATGATGGCTGCATATCGTAGCATCGGCGTCGCTCCTTTGACGGTTCTCAAGATGGAATCACGATAGCACGTTTTAATTGCGCATGATCTTTTCCGAAAACCGGTTCCCACTTTTGGGGATCATGCGCTATCGCAACGCCGCGGCGATGTTGCCGCCATCGACGGTGGTGACATCGGCGGTGGTTTTCAGCGCCAGCGCCTGGGCCAGGAAGGCCTGCGCCACATCCGCGGCGGTGACTTCGCGCTGCAGCAGGTTGCCGCTCATATAGTCTTGCTCGGTGAGCCCACGCGTCTGCGCGCGCTCCTTGAGAAAAGCGTCGGTGAGCAGGCCGGAGCGGATGCGGTCGGCGTTGACCGCGTTGGCGCGGATGCCGTCGGCGCCGTAGTCGAGCGCATATTGCCGCACCAGGAACAGCGTGGCGGCCTTCGGCAACCCGTAGGGCCCGAAATTCGGGCCCGGGTTCACCGCCTGCTTCGAGACGTTGAACAACAGGCAGCCGCCGGTGCCTTGCGCCAGCATGATCTTTACCGCCGCCTGCGCGACTTTCTGGTGCGCGAAGAAATTCAACTCGAAGCTCTGGCGCAAGACGGCCTCGTCGACCTCGCCGATCTTGCCCTGCCAAGCGGCGCCGGCATTCGACACCGCGATATCGACGCCGCCGAAGGCATCGACGACCTGATCGAAGGCGGCGCCAACGGCAACCGCGTTGGTGACGTCGCAGGCAATCGCGATCGCCGCGCCGCCGATTGCCTTGGCCTTTTCCGTCGCAGCAGCGGCATCGAGATCGAGCAGCGCCACTTCCGCGCCGGCCTGAGCGAACGCGCGTGCGGTGGCCGCGCCGATGGCGCCGCCGGCGCCGGTGATCACCGCGACCTGACCGGCCAGCGGCAAGTCTTTGCGCGCACCGAGCTTGGCGAGCTCCAGCGGCCAATATTCGCAATCAAACATGTCGGCTTCGGTGATCGAGCTGAACTGCCCGATTGCTTCGGCATCGGTGATGCCTTCCACCGTGGCCTCGGCAAGGTCGGCGGCAACTCTTGCGTCCTTGGCGCTCGCGCCCATTCCGAACAGACCCAATCCTGGCACCAGCACGACGCGGGGCAGCGGATCGTGCATGACCGCGCCGCTAACCCGCGCCTGATGCCGCGCGAAATAGGCCTTGTAGTCGGTGATGAACTGTTGCGCGCACCTATGCGCGGCGCTTTTGAAATCGTCGAGCGAGCCGGCCTGCGGCGCTGGCACGATCAGCGGTCGAGACTTGTTGCGGATCACATGATCGGGCGTGATCACACCGGTGCCGGCGTAACGCGCGACATCATGGCCGTTGACGTAATTGATGATGGCATCGCCGGTGCGAAATTCGAGGATCATGCGCTGGTGCGCGCCTTCGCCGCCGGCGTCGCGCAAGCTGCAGGCGCCGCGCAGGATCGGCGCGACGTCAGCGGCCGGCGCGATCTGCTGCGGCAATTGCGCGCTGGCGAATACCGGCTTGCGGTTCGTGGCCAAGCGCTGCTCGGCCAGCGTGACCATCTCGATCATGCGCTCGTAGGCCTCGCGTGCATCACCGCCGAAGGTGAAGAGGCCGTGCTTGTCGAGGATCAGGCCCTCGACTAGTCGATTGGTGTCGAACACCGCGGCGGCTTTTTTCGCAAGGCCGAAGCCCGGCATCAGATAGGGCACAAAGCCGAGCCGGCCGCCAAACACCTCCGCACACAGCGCTTCGGCGTTTGGCTGGTCGATCAGGCTGAGCACCGCTGTTGCGTGGGTGTGGTCGATGAATTTCGCCGGCATGAAAGCATGCAGCAGCATTTCGACCGACGGCGAGGGCGCCTGCGGATCGATCAGAAAAGCGCGTTGCGCGCGCGCCATCTCGTCGTCATTGAGCGCAGCGCGCGCGCGCAGCTTGCGCAATGGATCGAGCCGCACCGCCGGCATGCCGGCGGGCTCGATCGCGCCCATGTCGCAGCCGGAACCCTTGACGCGCAGCACCGCGACCTCCTCGCCCAGGAGGTCGCGCGCTGTCGTCTTCAGCGAGGTGTTGCCGCCGCCATGCAGTACGAGCTTGGCGTTGCGGCCGAGCAGCTGTGTGGAATAAATCCGCAGCGCCAGGTCGGCAGCGATGCCGACCTTGCCATAGTGATCGACCGCGTCCCTGGCCGCGCGCTCGACCCAGGCGGATTTCATTTTATTCGGCGCATGATCTTTCCCGAAAACCGGTACCCGTTTTTCGGGATCATGCGCTAGTCCTTGTCGCCCAGCAGGCGCTTGCCCCACCAGCCGCGCTTGGGTTGGGCGGTCTCCTCGCTTGCCGTGCTGGAGATCACCGGCGTCGGCGGCGGAAGGGTAGGAGCCGGCGGGGGCGGAGCGCCGTCAACGGCGATCGGGGCCGGCTCGCGGATGGTCGAGCGCCGGCGCGGTGGTTCTTGCGGGGCAGCGGCAGGCTGCGCCTCGGGTGCCGGCGGTGGAGCAGGGTGCTCTTCCGGCGCAGCGGTGGTGACAGGCTCATCGAATGAAGGCGAGATGGCGGAGGCGTCTTCGTCGCTTACGGGCGGGAAGTCCGCGCCCACGTGCTGTATTTCCGCCCCCTGGCCGCCGTCATTGGCAGGCTGGAACGGCCCCTCGCCATTGCGGTTCCGGTTGCGGCGTCCGCCACGGCGGCCGCGCCGACGCCGGCGGCGGCCTTCGGCCGTGTCGGCGCCTTCGCCGGCCAACGGCGCGCCTTCGTGACGGGGCGCCGGCTCGGCACCTTCTTCGTCGGGCGAGCCGGCGTCGTGATCCTCATGGGCGATGGCATGTTCGGCCACCGTCTCGTTGGTGAACTGCTGCGCGCCTTCGCGCGGGGCGCGTGGCTCGCGCGGCTCACCGTTGCGGCCACGGCCGCGTCCACGCCGGCGTCGCCGGCGGCCACCGTCGCGCTCGCCTTCACGTTCGCCGTCGCGGCGGGGTTGCTCGCTGCCGGCTTCGGCAATGGCGGATTCCCGCTCCGGCGCGCTCTCGTAGCTCTCCAACTCTGGCGATTCCACCTCGGCCTCGACTTCGGCATCAACCTCAGCCTCCGCCGCGGCGTCGAGCACGTCCTCGCCTTCCTCGACCGCCGAACTGATTTGCGGCAGCACCGCCGCCGCCAGCGCCTTGGCGGCTTCCACCGTGTGCACTTGCTCGCCGCGATCGACGATGTAGGACACTTGCGCGTTCACCGTCGCATCGGCGGAAATGGTGATGGTGATGCGGAAGCGTTCCTCTAGCGCGCGCAGGTGCGCGCGCTTGTGGTTGAGCACATAGAGCGCGACCTCGGAGCGCGTGCGCACGATCAGATTGTGCGTGGCGCCCTTGTTCAGCATTTCCTCGATCGCGCGCAGCAACTGCAGCGCAACCGACGACACCGAGCGCACATGCCCGCTGCCGCCGCAGACCGGGCATTTTTCGGTCGAGCTCTCCAGCACCGAGGTGCGGATGCGCTGGCGCGACATTTCGAGCAGGCCGAAATGCGAGATGCGGCCGACCTGGATGCGGGCGCGGTCGTGCTTGAGC
>DATBZY010000166.1:0-2655 GCA_036512915.1 Pseudolabrys sp.
CACCTCGCCATTGAGGTTGAACAGCGGTCCGCCGGAATTGCCGCGATTGATGGCGGCGTCGGTCTGGATGTAGTTGTCGTAGGGTCCGGAATTGATGTCGCGGTTGCGCGCCGACACGATGCCGGCGGTCACCGTGCCGCCAAGGCTGAACGGATTGCCGATCGCGATCACCCATTCGCCCAGCCGCAGCTTGTCGCTGTCGCCGAACTTCACCGCCTTGAGCGGCACGATCGGCTTGACCTGGAGCAGCGCGAGATCGGTCTTCTGATCGCGGCCGACGACTTCGGCTTTCAGCGTGGTGCCATCGTTGAGGATGACGCTGACCTCGTCGGCATCGGCGATGACGTGGTTGTTGGTGACGATAAGGCCGGCGGCATCGATGATGAATCCGGAGCCGAGCGAGTTGACCCGGCGGGGCGTCGGCGTGGCGCCGTTATGCCCGCCTTGACCGCCCGGCCCGCCCTGGCTGCGTTTGTTCTTGAAGAACTCCTCGAAGAATTCCTCGAACGGCGAACCCGGTGGCAGTTGCGGCATGGCGCCGCTGCTGCTGATGTCCACCGTCTGCTTGGTCGAGACGTTGACGACGGCGTCGATCACGGTTTCCGCCACATCGGAGATGCCGTCCGGCCCGCGGGCCGCGGCCGGGCCGGTGAATGCCGGCCAAGCGATTGCGGCGGCGGCGAAAATCGCCAAACCGGTGCGCAAGCCGGCGCGGCCGACAGGCGTCGTCATGCGATTGAAGCTAGCGCCCATGGGCGTCAATTCTCCTGATGAGAAAAAGTGTTGGCGGCGACAGTGCCGCCGTCTTCACGGCGATTCAAGGGCATCGGCCATCAACAGCATGAGAGGCCGATTCGCCCCTAAAAGCGATGGTTTACGCGCGCGCCAGCCACACCAAAAGCAGGCCGATGACGGCGGAGCCGATGCCGATCACGCGCAACGCGGTTTCCGGCGTTTCCAGCACGCTCGCCATCGCCCGTTTGGCCGGGCCGGGAAAGGCGGCAAACACCAGGCCTTCAATGACAAAGACCAGTCCGAGCGCGGCCAGGAAATCGGTCATACCGGCCCGCGCTCGTTTCTGGATTTATCGGACCGGCGCCGCTTGACCGGCTGGCGGCGCCTGGGCGGCCGGCGGCGGCGTGTTGTCACGCATTTTGCCGGACGGGTCGTTGAAATAGCGGAAGAAGTTGGTGTCGGGCTTGAGCACGAGCCGGGTGTCGTTGCTCTTGAGGCTGGCCTCGTAGGCCTGCATCGAGCGGTAGAAGGCGAAGAAATCCGCATCCTTGTTGAACGCGTCGGCGAAGATCTGGTTGCGCGTGGCGTCGCCTTCGCCGCGGATTTGCTCGGATTGCGAGGTCGCTTCGGCGACCAGAACGGTCACCTCGCGGTCGGCGCGAGAGCGGATTTCCTGGCCGCGCTGGGCGCCTTGCGCGCGGAATTCCGCCGCCTCGCGCTGGCGCTCGGTCTGCATGCGCTGATAGACCGCCTGGCTGTTCTGCTCGGGTAAGTCGGCGCGCCGGATCCGCACGTCAACCACCGAGATGCCATAGGCGGTCGCCTCATGATCGACCAGTTCGCGGATGCGCGACATCAGGTCGGCGCGCTGGTCGCGCACCACATGGGTGAAGGTCACCTCGCCGAGCACGCGGCGCAGCGCCGAATTGAGCAGGATGGCGAGCTGCGAATTGGCGCCCTGGATCGAGCCGAGCGTCTGATAAAAGCGCAGCGGATCCTGGATGCGGTAGCGCGCGAAGGCATCGACCACCAGCCGCTTCTGATCGGAAGCGATCAATTCCTGCGCCGGCGCTTCCAGATCGAGGATGCGCTTGTCGATGCCGATTACGCTGTCGATGAACGGCACCTTGACGTTCAGGCCCGGCTGGTTGACCACGCGAACCGGCTGACCGA
The DNA here is from genome assembly GCA_036512915.1 of Pseudolabrys sp. Taxonomy (GTDB): domain Bacteria; phylum Pseudomonadota; class Alphaproteobacteria; order Rhizobiales; family Xanthobacteraceae; genus Pseudolabrys. Next base: position 1,909 of record DATBZY010000166.1, read on the forward strand.
GGCGAACGACCAGCGCCTGCTGCGTCTGATAGACGGTGAACAGCGAGCTGTAGCCGACGATCAGCGCGGCGACGATCAGAACGGCGATGACGCCGCCAATGACATTGAGTTTCATCGCTGGGCTCCCGGCTGGCTGCGCGTTTGCGGTGGACGGGAGAGTTCATTGAGCGGCAGATAAGGCACCACGCCGGAGCCGCCGTCGCGGCCGCCGGAATCGAGGATGATCTTGTCGGCGCCGCCGAGCACACGCTCCATGGTTTCCAGATACATGCGCTCGCGGGTGACGGCGGGCGCCTTGGTGTACTGCTCGTAGATCTTCAGGAAGCGCGAGGTCTGGCCGGTGGCTTCCGCCACCGTCTGCTGGCGATAGGCTTCCGCCGCCTGCGTGATCTGCGCCACGCGCCCGCGGGCTTCCGGCACCACCCGGTTGGAGTAGGTCTGCGCCTCGTTCACCGCGCGTTCGAGATCGGCGCGCGCCGCCTGCACGTCGCGGAAGGCATCGATCACCTGCGTCGGCGGATCGACCTTCTGCAACTGCACCTGCTGCACGACAATGCCGGCGCCGTAATGGTCGAGCGTCTTCTGCATCAGGTCCTGCACCGCGGTCTCGATGGTCTGCCGCGCGCCGGTCAAGATCGGCTGGATTTCGGAGCGGCCGACCACCTCGCGCATGGCGCTTTCGGCCACCGCCTTCACCGTGCCTTCCGGATTCTGGATGTTGAACAGATAATCGCCGACGCCGGTCGG
>DATBZY010000167.1:0-7180 GCA_036512915.1 Pseudolabrys sp.
TTGATCATCTTCTTGACGCCGGCGTCGTTAAGATCGAGCAGCGGCAGCGGCGATTCGGGCGCGCCTTCGGCGTCCTTTTCCGGGACTATTTCCTTCGCCTGCGTCGCTTTCGCCTTGCTCGCCATCTGTTTCTCCTGGACCTTCCTGGCCATTTTGCGCCGCGTTGCCGCGTCCTCTTTATTCAAGCGCATGGCCAAAAAGGGCCGCGCCGGCAAGGCGCCGCCCCGAATCAGGTCACCAGTGTCCTCGGAACCCGCTTAAGCTCCGATTAACCCTGAAATATACCGCGGGAATCGACCCTTTATTCCCCGCCGGTCCGGCAATTGCGTGCCGCCCCCGAAGGCGGCGGTCAAGCTCATAAGCTACGGGCGCCCCGACCGGAAGAGGCTCCAAAGCCCTCGATCAAGGCCTCGGTGCCGTCCATCCGGGCCAGGCGGGCCTTGACGTCGCGCAGCCGCAAATAGTTGGCCTCGCTGCTGTCCTGGCCGAGCGCCTGCTCGGCGTCCCTGAGCTCCTTAGTTAGTGAATGCCACTGCCGATGCAAGGCGACAAGCTGCTGCCAGGTCACCAGAACGTCGTCGGGCCCAGCGTCCGGCCGGGCGCCCCAGACCGATGAGGTCGTGATCGAGGCGGCGATCCGCTCCATAACCTCGGTCAGGTTGCGGGCGGCCAGTTCCGCCTTGATCGCCTCGGCATCCGCCGCCGCGGCATGGGCGGCGATGTCGATCAGCGCGCTTTTGAGCCGCTCGGCGTCGGCATGGCGGAACTCGAGCGAGGCCAACTCCTCCAGATGGTCGTGCAGCAGCCAGGGATAATTGAGCGCGGCCTGCAGGATCAGTGCCTCGCGCAGCGGAACCGCGGTGCGATGGCCGCGATGCACCGGGCTGGCCGCCAATTGCTGGCTGACCACGACATAGGGCGTGTTGTGCGACCCGACCTCCGGACGCTGCGGGCCGCCGTTGCGCGGTCGCCATTCGCCCATCCCGCCGGTTTTGGGGCGATCGCGCCAATTTTCCTGCGGACGCCCGCGCGCGGGCCGATTGCCCCACGGCGCTTGCGCCGGCGCGAAAAACTGCGCCAGCCGCGCACTGAAATCCTGCCGGTAGTATTTGCGCACCGCGTCGTCGCCGATGCCGGCGGTGACCTCGTTGATGCGCGCCTCCAGCGCCGCACGGCGCTCCGGCGTGTCGAAGGAATGGCCCTCGGTTTCGCGCGTCCACAGCATCGCGGCGAGCGGACGCGCGGCGGCGATCACCTCCGCCACCGCCTCGCGGCCGGCCGAACGCACCAGATCGTCCGGGTCCTGGCCCTGCGGCAGCAACGCGAATTTCAGGCTCTTGCCGGGTTTCAGCCGCGGCATCGCCAGTTCGACCGCGCGATAGGCCGCGCGCAGGCCCGCGTTATCGCCGTCGAAGCAGAGCACCGGCTCGTCCGCCATCTTCCAGAGCAGCGCGAGTTGGTCTTCGGTCAAGGCAGTGCCGAGCGGCGCCACGGTGGCGGGGAAGCCGGCACTGACCATGGCGATCACGTCGACATAGCCTTCGACCGCGATCACGGTGGCGCCGTCATGCGCAGCCTGGCGCGCGCTGGCGATGTTGTAGAGCGTGGCGCCTTTATGAAACAGCGGCGTCTCCGGCGAATTGAGATATTTCGCCTGCGCCTCCTTCTCCATGGCGCGGCCACCGAAGGCGATCACGCGGCCACGCAGATCGGTGATTGGAAACATGACGCGGTCGCGGAAACGGTCGAACGGCACCGGAATATCGCCGCCCGCAATCAGCAGGCCGGCCTCCACCATGTCCTCGACCGGAATACCGTGACTGCCCAGATGCTCCTTGAGCGCGAAGCGATCGGACGGCGCGTAGCCGAGGCGGAATTTCAGTTGCGTCACCGGATCGAGGCCGCGGTCGGCAAGATAGCCGCGCGCCTTGGCGCCGACGCGTGAGGCTAGCGTCGCCTCGAAGAATTTCGCCGCCAGGTCCATCACGTCGTGCAGCGTCTTGCGCCGCACGTCGCGCGCCTGGTCCTCATGCGAGACTTTCGGCAGCGCCACACCGGCGAGCGAGGCCAGCCGCTCCACCGCCTCCGGGAAGGTGACGCCTTCGGTCTCCATCACGAAGCCGAAAATGTCGCCGTGCTTGCCGGAGGAGAAGTCGTGAAAGAAGCCCTTCTGGTCGTTGACCGTGAACGAGGGCGACTTCTCCTTGTTGAAGGGCGACAGCCCGATGAATTCGCGGCCCTGCTTGCGCAGCTTCACGCGCTTGCCCACCACCTCCGAGACAGGGAGGCGGGCACGCAGCTCATCGAGGAACTGAGGCGTGAAGCGCATGGCTTTGCTTGGTGGCCGAATCGGTTGGCCAATCATAGGCCGGCAATTGCAGAGTTTCCGGGGCGGGCGAGGGAAGCCACTATCTGGGCCGGGATTCGCGGCGTTTTCCTAGTTATTCACAGGCCCTGGGCAGGCCAACGGCCGCACGGTTCGCCTGCCGAGCGGAATACCGCAACCCGCCCCGTGTTAGTGTTGTGCGCAAGCAACGGCGGGAAAATCCGCCTTTGGGAGGACGTCATGATCCACTTCGCAACACCGGTGGTCGCTTCGCTGCTGGGGCTCGCGGCGGTCGGGCTGTTTGCCGGCGCCGCCAACGCCCAGGCGGTCAAACAGCAAGCGGTCGGCACCTGGATACTGGTGTCGGTCACCGTCGATGGCCCGACCAAATCCGAACCTTACGGCCCGAACCCGCACGGCATCATGTTCCTGGATGCCGGTGGCCGCTTCTCGGTCTCGATCGTGCGCGATGGGATACCGAAATTCGCCTCCAACAATCGCACCAAAGGCACCGATGCGGAAAACACCGCGGCGGTGCATGGCAGCCTCGCCTATTTCGGCAGCTACACCATCAGCGAGCCGGACTCATCGATCACTGTGAAGATCGAGGCCAGCAACTATCCGAATTTCGGCGGCGAGTCGCAGAAGCGCGTGCTCGCTTTCAACGGCGACGAATTGATCGTGACCAATCCGGCGCCGTCGGGCGGCGGCGGGGTGGCCAAGCAGATCTGGAAGCGCGCGAAGTAGGCGGCTTACTGCGGCTCCAGTCCGCTCTCCTTCACCACCTCGCGGGCGGCGTCGCGATCCGCCTTGATCTCGGCCGCGAATTCCTCCGGCGTATTGATCGCCGGCACCTGACCGCGGCTGATGATGTATTTGTCGCGGAAGGCGGGATCGCTGACCACGCGCGTCACTTCGGCGGCGATCTTGTCGATCATCGGCTTCGGCGTGCCGGCCGGCGCAAACAGGCCGTACCAGGTCTGCGACGGCGCGCCCTTGTAGCCGAGGTCGGCGAAAGTCGGCACGTTCGGCAACAACGGCGTGCGGATATTGTTGGTCAGCGCCAGTGCCGTCATCTTGCCGGCCTGGATCTGCGAGGTCACGTTGCCGAGCCCGATCAACCCGATCGGCGTCGAGCCGCCCAGGATGGCGTTGGTCGCCTCGCCACCGCCCTTGAACGGCACCCGCACCCAGTCGGCGCCCTTGTCGCGCTTGAGGCTCTCCATATAGACCGCGAGCGGCACCGACGCGGTCAGGTAGCTCAGCGTTCCCGGCTTCTGCTTGGAGACGGCGACCAACTCGTCCACCGTCTTCACGTTGAGATCGGAATTCACCACCAGCACCTGGATCAGGTGAAACAGGTTGATGATCGGGGTTAAGCCCTTCTCCGGGTCGAACGGCAGCTTCTTGAACAGGAACTGGTTGTAGATCAGCGGATCGGCATTGATGATGCAGATGGTGTAGCCATCCGGCGGCGCCTCGGCGCAGGAGCGCGCACCGATATTGCCGGCGCCGCCCGGGCGATTCTCGATCACCAGCGGCTGGCCGAGCCGCTCACGCATCGCTTCGCCCAGCACGCGCATGAAGATGTCGCTGATGCCGCCGGCGCTGCTCGTGGTCAGCACGCGGATCGGATGATTGGGATAATCGTCGGCGGCGGCCGCCGTGGTGACGAGTGCAACGGCGGCGAAAGCCGTGGCCAGAATGCGTTTCATGTTTCCTCCCCAATTCAGATTCTTGAGTTTCGTTATTGCAGCTTGGCCTTCACCATCGCGCTGGCCTTGGCCATGTCCATCTGCCCGGCATGTTTGCCGCGCAGGGCGCCGATCACTTTGCCCATGTCTTTCATGCCGGCGGCGCCGGTGTCTTTGATAGCGGCCTCGACCGCGGCCGTCATCTCGGCCTCCGACATCTGCTTCGGCAGGTAGCCGGAAATGATGGCGATCTCCTCCTGCTCCTGCTTCACCAGGTCGGCGCGGCCGCCCTTTTGGTAAAGCTCGACCGATTCCTGCCGCTGCTTGATCATCTTCTGCAGAATCGACAGGACCTCGGCGTCGCAGAGCGGCGGCTTGGCCTGCCCGCGCGCCTCGATATCGGCGTTCTTGAGCGTGGAATTGACCATGCGCAGGGTGGAAACCGCCCGCTCGTTCTTGGCCTTCATCGCCTCTTTCAAGGCGTTATTGATGTCGTCGCGCAGCACGGGGAACCCCTTTCCTTCACGTTATATCTGCCTGGGGGCGGCACCCGGCGGCCCCTTGCCTCTCATCCTATAATACGCAACTAAGAGGCCATGACCCAGACGCCAGCGCCTTCCACCGGAGCTTCTTCCGGCACTTCTGGAGGTTCTTGGGCCGAACCCAAGCCGACGGCGCTTTTGCTATTGGCCGACGGAACCGTGCTGGAAGGCTTCGGGCTGGGCGCCACCGGCCATGCCGTCGGCGAGGTCTGCTTCAATACCGCCATGACCGGCTATGAGGAAATCCTCACCGACCCGTCCTATGCCGGGCAGATCATCACCTTCACCTTCCCGCATATCGGCAATGTCGGCACCAACGACGAGGATATCGAGACCGTCAACATGGCGGCAACGCCGGGGGCGCGCGGCGTCATCCTGCATACCGCCATTACCGGCCCGTCGAACTATCGCTCCACCCGTCCCCTCAACGACTGGCTGCGCGCGCGCGGCATCATCGGGCTGGCCGGCATCGACACCCGCGCCTTGACCGCGCTGATCCGCCAGACCGGCATGCCCAACGCTGTGATCGCGCATGACCCGGCGGGAAAGTTCGACCTCGACGCGCTTAAGCGAGAGGCCAGGGAGTGGCCGGGGTTGGTCGGCATGGACCTGGTGCCGATCGTGACCAGCACCCAGCGCTTTTCCTGGGACGAGACGCCCTGGCAATGGGGCAAGGGCTTCGGCCGCCAGACCAATCCGGAATTCCACGTGGTCGCCGTCGACTACGGCATCAAGCGCAACATCCTGCGGCTGCTGGCGGGCTCCGGCTGCAGGGTCACCGTGGTGCCGGCCAAGACTGCGGCCGAAGACATCATGGCGCTCAAGCCAGACGGCGTGTTCCTGTCGAACGGCCCGGGCGATCCGGCGGCGACCGGCGAATACGCGGTGCCGGTGATCAGGAAGCTGATCGACTCAGGCACGCCAACCTTCGGCATCTGCCTCGGCCACCAGATGCTCGGCATCGCCGTCGGGGCTAAGACCATGAAGATGCATCAGGGCCACCACGGCGCCAATCATCCGGTCAAGGACCTCACCACCGGCAAGGTCGAGATCACCTCGATGAACCACGGCTTCGCAGTCGACAAAGACAGCTTGCCGAACAATGTCGAGCAGACGCACGTGTCGCTATTCGACGGCTCCAATTGCGGCATCGCGCTCAAGGACAAGCCGGTGTTCTCGGTGCAGTACCACCCGGAAGCCTCACCCGGCCCGCGCGACAGTCATTATCTCTTCACCCGCTTCGTCGACATGATGCGGCAGGCCAAGCGCAAGATCGCGTGAGCGATGGCGGACTGGATCAGCTTCTACGATCTGCGGCATTCGCTGATCTACGTGAATGCGCGTCATCGCGACGTGCACTACCGCAAGATCGCCGACGACATCCGCGCTCTCGTGCCGTCGCCTGCTGCTGTCGTGCTCGACTATGGCTGCGGCGAAGCAACCTCCGCCGATCACCTGGCCGCCGCTTGCGGCCATCTCACCATGGTGGAGGCCGCGCCCAATGTGATGGCCGCGCTCAAGACGCGCTATGCCGGCAACCGCAAGATTTCCGTGGTGACGCCCGCTGCGGCGGCGGCGATGCCGGCCGGCTCGTTCGATCTGATCGTGCTGCATTCGGTGGCGCAGTATTTGAGCGGGGATGAGCTCGACGGCCTGCTGGCGACGTTCCGCAAGCTGCTCAAGCCGGACGGCTTGCTCGTGCTCGGCGACATCGTGCCACCGCGTTTCGCGGCGCCGGCGGCGGCGTACTCGCTGCTGAGCTGCGGCGCCGCCAATGGCTTCTTTATGGCCGCCGTGCTCGGGCTGATCCGCATCGCGGTGTCGGATTATCTGCGACTGAAGAATAAAGTCGGCCTGTCGCATTACCGACAGGCTGCGATGCTGGAAAAGCTTAAGGCCGCCGGCTATTCGGCAACCCGCGCGGCGCGCAATATCGGCCATAATCAGTGGCGAATGACGTTTCTCGCCCGCCCGCAGTAACTCCTGGTTAACCGCAATCGCGGCCGGCGGCCGCCGTATACCTTGCATCAAGGCCGTTCGCTTAATTCTGCAGGCGGCTCGGTGGCGGAGCGGTTTACGCAGAAGCCTTGCAAGGTCTTCCAGCCTGGTTCGATTCCAGGCCGGGCCTCCAATCTTCGCGGCCAAAGCCGCTTCAATTGGCAAGCCACCCTTAGGCCCGCGAAGATTGTCCGCCGAAGCTCGCAGAGCGAAGGCGGACGGGCATGTTTCCAGCCCTTTTCGCTCTCCACCGCTAATCGGACGAGTGCCCTTCCCACCCCGTCGAATCTGGTCTAAAGACCGCTCGCGCGCGGGGCGTGAACCCTCAGCGCGGTCCGGGGGAGCGCGCGAAAGCGCGCCCTTTTTTTGCGCCGATTTTCCGGAGGCCGATGCCCAAACGCACCGACATCAAATCGATCCTGATCATTGGCGCCGGCCCGATCGTCATCGGCCAGGCCTGCGAATTCGACTATTCCGGGACGCAAGCCTGCAAGGCGCTCAAGGACGAGGGCTACCGGGTCATCCTGGTGAACTCCAATCCGGCGACGATCATGACCGATCCCGATCTCGCCGACGCCACCTATATCGAACCGATCACGCCGGAGATCGTCGCCAAGATC
>DATBZY010000168.1:0-5795 GCA_036512915.1 Pseudolabrys sp.
CGAAGCTGATCGCGGCGGTGCGCAAATGCGACATCTTGTTCTCGCTGCTGCACGATAAGGTCGATCGCGCGGTGCTGGCGGCCAATCCGAAATTGCGCGCCGTCACCTCGATGTCGATCACACCCGACAATATCGACCTCGCGGAAGCCAACAAGCGCGGTATTGCGGTCACCGTGGTGCCGCCGATCGTGGCGGAGTCCGTTGCCGATTTGCATTTGGGGCTGATGATCGCGGTGGCGCGGCGAATGATCGAAGGCGACCGCTCGGTGCGGGCCAGCCGCTTTCCCGGCTCTCAGTCGAACCACCTCGTCGGCAGCTTCGTGCACGGCAAGACCATCGGCTTGGTCGCGGTCGGCCGTATCGGCCAAGCGACCGCGCGCCGCGCCCGCGGCTTCGGCATGAAAATTCTGTACTGGGGGCCGCGTCGCAAGCCCGAGGCCGAGCAAGAGCTCGGCATGGAATATGTCTCGCTCGATCGGCTGCTGGCGGAATCCGATTTCGTCTCGCTGCATCCGCCGCTCAATGCCGATACGCGGCACATGATTTCGGACCGAGAATTTGCATTGATGAAGCCGACCGCCTTTATCATCAATACCGCGCGCGGCGCCATCATCGACGAGGTGGCGCTCGTTCGCGCGCTGAAGAAGAAGCGCATCGCCGGCGCCGGGCTCGACGTGTTCGAGAACGAGCCGAAGGTTCCGCCGGCCTTGCTGAAGATGAAGAACGTGGTGCTCACGCCCCATCTCGGCAGCGCGGTGATGGAAGTCCGCGAGCAGATGGCGAATATCGTGGTCGACAATCTCGAGGCGTTACTCGACGGTCGCGTGCCGCCGAACTGCGTCAATCCGCAGACCTTGAGCAAATCGTCCTGAGGTCAAGTACGTAATTGCAAATCAGGCTGTCTCGGGACTTGAATATTACGGCATCCGGCGCCCGCCGCGTGCCGCACTTGGGAGGAATGCAATGAGTGACTTGCCCAGGCTTGACGTGGTCATCGGCAATAATTTCGGCCATTTGCCGATGTTCATTGGCGCGGAGAAGGGCTTCTTCAAGAAGCACGGCGTCGACGCCAAGATGCTGGTGGTCGACACCGGCACCGACATGGTCAACGCCATGCACGACGGGCGGGCGCAGATCGGCGACATGAGCACCACCACCTACCTTAAGGCGGTGCATGCCGGCGAGCCGTTCAAGGTGATCGGCCTCATCATGAACGACGCCACCAAAGACAATTGCGACACACCGCTCGCCATCGTCACCAAGAAGGGCCGCGGCATCGAGGCCGGCAAGCTCAACGATCTCAAGGGCAAGAAGATCGGTCTGGCGCGCGGGCAGACCTCCGACGAGTATTTCAAGATGGTGCTGCGCCGCGCCAAGATGAAATACGAGGAACTCACCATCGAGAACATCTGGTCGCAGTTCGGCCTCGCCCCGGCGCTGGCCGAAGGCAAGGTCGACGCAGTGGTGTCGTGGGAACCCTACGTGACGCAGGTGCTCACGCAGGTGCCGGATTCATACGAGGTGATCCGCGGCGGCCAGCACATGTCCTACGTGATGGTGGCGACCGCGCACGGGCCGACGATCGAGAGCAAGCCGGAACTGGCGAAGGCGATCGCCGCCGGCCTCGCGCAGTCTTCGCATTTCACCCGCAACAACCGCGACGAGGCGGTGGAGATTTTCGCGAAATGGGTGCCAGGCACCGACGTGGCGATCGGCAAGAAGGCCATCAAGCACATCAGTTTCGATCCGCGGCTGTCGCCGAATGTTCTGCGCGCCTTCGAGAACGCCGAAGACGAAGTGCTGATGAACACGCTGAAGGGCGCAGCCCGGCTCGACGTGCCGAGCCTGTTCCGCCCGAGCTTTATGGCCGAGGTCGAGAAGGAACACCCGGAATATTTCGCCGACCTGCCGCCGCTCAAGTAGCCGGCGCAAAGCTTACGACTTGTCGCGCGTCCACGTCACGATGACGCGCACCACCTTGTCGTTGACATTGGGGTGCGGCATCGGCGGGCTTTCGATGTGCAGCAGGTCGTCGCCCTCGAAGCGGATGAAGCGCACCTGCTCGCCGCCGACCCAGGCCTCGTTCCAGGCGACCTCGACCTTGGTAATGACCTTGCCGTCCTCGACGCGGTAGCGGCCGCTATAGGCGATCATCGTGCGCAGCGCCTTGGCGCGCTCCTCGTCGGTCTTCGGCACCGGCCGCCCATCGGCGGTGACCAGCGCTACCCAGCGCCCTTCGGGTGTTGCGATCTGGTAGCCCTTCGGATGCTCGCCGAGCACCGGCGTGCGCTCCTTGGTTTGCGTGTCCTCGTAGACCACCGAGACGAGCTTCCAGGTGCCGACGATCCTGTCTTTGTCGACGGCGTAGGCCGGCGCGCTCAGCAGCAGCAAGGCGCAAAGCAAGATCGCGCGCATCGAATCCTCCCGGATGAATGGAGCGGCGAGCTAAGTCTATTCCGCCGTCCAGCCGCCGTCGACCACCAGCGAGGTGCCGGTCATCAGCGCGGCGGCGTCGCTGGCCAGGAACACGATCGCGCCGGTGAGGTCCTCGAGCTGGCCGAGGCGGCCGAGCTTGATGCGATTGAGCGTGTCGTTGCGGAACGCTTCGTTCTGAAAGAACGGACGCGTCATCGGCGTTTCGATGAAGGTCGGCGCCAGCGTGTTGACGCGGATCTTGTGCGGCGCGAGCTCGATCGCCATCGCTTTGGTGAAACCTTCCATCGCATGCTTGGTGGCGCAGTAGACCGTGCGGGTCGGGCCGCCGACATGGCCCATCTGCGACGATATGTTGATGATCGAGCCGGGCGTCTTGGCCTCGATGAGCCGGCGCGCCAGCGCCTGCGCCACGAAATAGGCGGCGCGCACGTTGAGCGCGAATACGAAATCGAAGTCCTCGACCTTCACATCGACGAACGGCGCCGGCCGGTTGGTGCCGGCATTGTTGACGAGGATATCGAATGGCGGCTGCGCCGCGATGGCGGTTCTCACCGCCTCCACGTCGCGCACGTCGAGGGTGAGCGGCTCGGCCTGCTGCCCGCGCGCGCGGATCGCGCTTGCTGCTTCCTCGATCTCCTTCGATGTGCGGGCGGCGAGCGTGACATGCGCGCCGGCGTCGGCCAGCGCGGAAGCCGCGGCCAGTCCAATGCCACGCCCGGCGCCGCTGATCAGCGCGCGCCGGCCGTCGAGGCGGAAGGAGGGGGTTTTGGTGAGCTCGATAGTCATAAGATACGAGATGCTTTCTTCTTTATCCCTCGCCCTAGTGGGGAGGGATAAGAATGTCACTCCGCCGCCTGGCCATAAGGCACGTTGCGGCCGCCGTAGCGGCGCACGCGCACATTGGCTTGTTCGGCGTGCGCGACAAAGCCTTCCAGCATGCACAGCCGCGAGCAGACTTCGCCGATCCTGGCGCTCGCCTGGTCGGTGAGCACCTTCTGATAGGTGCAGGTCTTCAGGAACTTGCCGACCCACAGCCCGCCGGTGTAGCGCGCCGCCTTCTTGGTCGGCAGCGTGTGGTTGGTGCCGATTACCTTGTCGCCATAGGCGACATTGGTGCGCGCGCCCAAAAACAGCGAGCCGTAGTTCTTCATGTTGTTGAGGAAATAATCCGGATCGCGCGTCATCACCTGTACATGCTCGGACGCGACGCGGTCGGCTTCCTTCACCATCTCGTCGATGCTGTCGCAGACGATGACCTCGCCGTAATCCTTCCAGGCCTGCCCGGCGATATCGGCGCTCGGCAGGATCGTCAGCAGCCGCTCGACCTCCTTTATCGTCTCGCGCGCGAGCTTTTCCGAATTGGTGATCATCACGGCCGGGGAGGTGGGCCCATGCTCGGCCTGGCCGAGCAGGTCGGTAGCGCAGATTTCGCCGTCGACGCTGTCGTCGGCGATGATCAGCGTCTCGGTCGGGCCGGCGAGCAGGTCGATGCCGACGCGGCCGAACAGCTGCCGCTTGGCCTCCGCCACATAGGCATTGCCGGGGCCGACGATCATGTCCACCGGTAGTATCGTCTCGGTGCCCAGCGCCATGGCCGCGACCGCCTGCACGCCGCCGAGCACGTAGATATCGTCGGCGCCACCGAAATGCATGGCGGCGACGATCGCCGGGTGCGGCCCGCCTTTGAACGGCGGCGCGCAGGCGATGATGCGCTTCACGCCGGCGACTTTTGCGGTCACGATCGACATATGCGCGGAGGCAACCATCGGATAGCGCCCGCCCGGTACGTAGCAGCCGATCGAATTCACCGGGATGTGGCGGTGGCCGAGCACGACGCCGGGCAGCGTCTCGACCTCGAGGTCGTGCATGGTCTCCCTCTGCTTCTGCGCGAAGTTGCGCACTTGCGCCTGCGCGAACTTGACGTCGTCGAGGTCGCGCTTCGGCACCTGCGCGATGGCGCGTTCGATCTCCTGCGCGCTCAATTTGAAATCCGCCGGCGCCCAGTTGTCGAATTTCTTCGACAGGTCGGCCACCGCCTGATCCTTGCGGGCGTCGATATCGGCGAGAATGCTCTCGACCGTCTCGCGCACCTTGGCGTCGGCGGCCTTGATGGCGCCCGCGTCCATTCCGCGCTTGAGCCAACGAGCCATGAGTAACTCCTATCGTTTTCGTAGTGCGGTCGCCGCGAATGCGGCGCGCTCCCTCCCCCCCTTGAGGGGGAGGGTTGGGGAGGGGGTAACCAAAGCGCGCCGAATCTTTGATTACCCCCTCCCGATCCGTGCAGGCTAGCCTGCACGGATCGACCTCCCCCTCAAGGGGGGAATTATCACCTTGACTGAACACGCCAGTTATGGGATTATGTGGCCTAGGAGATAGGCCATGACCGCAACCGTTGATCTGACGAACCCGATTTTCACCGACCTTGAGAAGGCGCGTGAGCATTTTGAAGCGATCCGCTGGCCGAAGGGCGTTTATTGCCCGTTCTGCGGCTCCTTCGACCGCGTAGCGGCCTTGGGCGGCAAATCGATGGGTCCAGGATGGTTTCACTGCAATCATTGCAGGAAGAAGTTCACCGCTGCGGTCGGCACGATTTACGAGCGGTCCCATATCCCGATGACGAAATGGCTGTTGGCCACGCACCTGATGTGCGCGAGCAAAAAAGGCATGAGCGCCCATCAGCTTCACCGCATGATCGGCCTTCCGTACAAGACGGCTTGGTTCATGGCGCATCGCATCCGTGAGGGAATGCGCGAATTGAGCCCCAAGGGTCCGCTTGGCGGCTCCGGCAAGACGGTTGAGTTTGATGAAACGTATGTTGGCGGCAAAGAAGGAAACAAGCACGCCAGTAAGCGGAACAAGCGCAACATCGGCGGCACAGGCAAGGAAGCCGTGTTCTCTCTTGTCGAGCGGGGCGGCAAGGTTCGCTCGCATCACGTTCCTAATGTTACGGCCAAGACGCTTCGCCCGATCATGGATGAACAGATTGCGGAAACGACCCGCACGATGAGCGATGATGGCGGTGCGCGTGCGCGTCATGGTTCGCCGAATCACCATTCGGTCAATCACAGCATCGGCGAGTACGTTCGCGGAGATGTTCACACCAACACAATCGAGGGCTATTTCTCGATTATGAAACGCGGCATTACTGGCGTGTATCATCACGTTAGCCCTCAGCACTTGAAGCGTTATCTTGCCGAGTATGATTTCCGGTACAATGAACGCTCGGCCTTGAATATTTCTGATGCAGAACGCGCTACAAAGGCGGTGCAGGGCGTTGTAGGAAAGCGGATAACCTATCAACAACCTGATGAAGGACAGAACTAAATTTTGTTCTAGGCTTCACGGTCCGCGCGGTTCTT
>DATBZY010000169.1:0-5861 GCA_036512915.1 Pseudolabrys sp.
GTGGGAATTACTATTTGATCGAAAAGCAGCGTACTTTCTATCAAGCATTTGAATTGTGGTTTTCCTACTCGCAGAAATTGCTGGTACCTTTCGTTCGGGTCGCCTGCATCGGCAAGGCAACTCATGTTTCCAAGCAATACATTTCGTTTTATCATGACGAATGCCAACCCTTAGGTGCCGATAACGTTTACCAGAAATTTGATTCCCAACGGTTGACTTCCGCTCTATATAGGATTATATTCCACATTATCCCATCCATTCGAGGGCGTCCTCATGAGACGTTATGACGGCGGGGTGGGATGCGGCGCCTGCGGGCGGGGGGAAACGTACCTCCCGCGCCCCGGGCGGCGCCGGGACCCCGCCCCCCGGGGCACGATGACCCGGGTGCGAGGAGCTCGCTGACGGCCGCAGCCGCAAGGCTTCGGCAGAAAGCGCGGCCCCGGGCCGAAATAAACGCCGCCGTGGAGCGCCGAGAGGCGCCCGCATCTTTCAAAAGAGGATGCGGCAAGACGGAAGACTGGTGCGCCACTCGGTGCTCCATCCCCTCGATGTGGTCGGGGGACAGAAAAGGCCCCGCGCAAGCGGGCAAGGGTTACGGCGTACCCGGCGCCGCCAAGAATACGGGCGGCGGCGCTTGGCTGTTTGACAGATGGATCGGCGAACAGGCGCGGCACACACTCTGCTGTCGCCCCCGCGCAGGCGGGGACCCAGTAAACACAGCGAGTGCGGTGATTACTGGATCGCCCGCCGGAGCTTGTCATCGGGCCGGCCTTTGGCCGGACCCGTTGGCGGGCGATGACAACCGATCTAAACGGGTACGCCCGGCAGTTGCCCGGACAGCACCATTTCAGCAAATATCGCGCATCCGCCCGAATCGCTGCCCGTCAGCTCAGGAGGCCATGCTATGCCGCTGGTACAAATCGACATCCGCGAAGGCTGGACCGACGATCAGAAAAGAGCGCTCGCCAAGGGCATCACGAATCTGATTCAAGAGGTCGGCAAGGTGCCGGTCGAGCGCATCCATGTCGTGATCCGAGAGGGGCGCGGCCTGCATTTCGCGTTCGGCGGCGAACATGTGCCCGAGTTCAAGCCCAGCGCGGGCGGCTGACACCATTTTGGAAGTTCGACGATGCGACCTTCGACTCTTGAAACCCGCAACAATTTCGCCCGGGCGCGCCGGCTGGTGCTGCTGGTCATCGCCGCCGGGCTGCTTTCCGGCTGCGAAACCACCGGCCCCGGCCCGGCTGCGCTCTCGGCGCAGGCCTCCAAGCCACCGGAGCCGCCGATGACCCGTTCGCGCGCCGCCAGCGATTGCTGGATGAACACCGAAAAGGGCAGCGCCGCTGCCAATCTCGACAAGCGCGCCGACGTCGTCACCAAATGCATCGACGACAAAATGAAAGCCGCGCAGGCGGCGCCGAAGGCCTAGCGCATGATCCCGAAAAGTAGGTACCGGTTTCCCGCCTTCGCGAAGCCCGCTTCGGCGGGCGAAGTGAGGTCGGACAAGATCATGCGCATACAAGAGAGCCGCCGGCCGCGGCGGTAACCCCTGCAAATAGGGGGACTAAGGCGCCCTCCCCCTTGCGGGCGGCCGCGCGCCGTATCAGCATCCGGGATTCGCAACCGCAGGAGGCAGTCATGGCTAAGGGTCAGATGCGCGTGCCGAAGGAAAAGAAAAAGCCGAAGGCCGACAAGGACAAGCCCAAGCATATGTCGGCCTATAAGCTGTCGCAGACCTCGGGCACGGCCAGCCCCTACAGCAACCCGGGCGGCAAGAAGTCCTGAGCTTGTTGCGCACAATCTTTTGCGAGAACCGGTGCCCATCGCGGGCGCCGGGACCGGCGCAGTCGGGATCATGCACGAGCGTCCGGTGCGGCCGCTGCCGGCGACCGGCTATTTCTGGGTTGCCTTGGCTGCCTTAGCGATCTCCAGGAACGTGAGCACTTCCACATAGCTCGGCTGGCCGTCGAGCAAGCTCAGCCGCATGCAGTCCGCTCGCTCCTTGAGCGAGTAGTCGTCCCATGTCTGTTCGAGCCCGATGCGCGCCTCGTGCTCGTCGCGTCGGCAGGCGTCCATGCCCCGATCGGGCGCGGTGGCAGCCGCTGCGGCCGAGCGGCAGGTCGGCTCGATGTTGAAGTTCGGCATCCGGTCCGCCGCCAGGACGATGTTCGAAGCGGTCAAAATGATCGGCAGTAACGCGGGCATGGTCATTCTCCATTGCGCGGGTCCCCACCGTCGAGACACATATACAGCCAAACCTCCGATTTCATCCGGTAGGCGGGTAGCGCCCCGCCGATGAACCTTTCGCCCGGTCCCGCCGACCAATGAGCGGTCGCTGGAAGGTCGTGCCATGCTGAAACGCTTTGTCCTCGCCTTTCTCGCCTTTATCGGGCTGATCGTGCCGGCCGCCTTGCTGCTGGCGCTGCTGGCGGCGCCCGCCTCGCCCGCGCCGCTGGAGCGGCCGGGCTGCGAACAAACCCTCGCCGGTAGCATTGCCAAAGTCACCGCCATGCAGGCGCGCGTGCAAAGCCTCAGCGCCGCGCCGGGGCCGGCGATCTGCAAGGCCACCCGCCTGTATTTCCTCGAAGTGGTGAAGGCGCGCGCGGTCACCGCGCTGTGCAAGAACGGCCCCGACCGCGAGCGCGAGCTCGGCCGGCTCGATGCCGACGTCGCGCACATCAACGAGGCCATTGCGGCGCGTTGCAGTTAACCATTAGCGCTGATCCCGAAAAGCGGGAACCGGCTTTCGGAAAAGATCATGCGCAAACAAAATACCAGCGTCGCCGCGGCCCGTTCACACCTTCGCCCAAGTTCCATGGCAGAAGTGCAATCGATGACGGGGGGAGATTTTCAGCATGCGAGCAGCTGCGACCCACGGCGCCGTGTGGACGATGCTTGCGCTTAGCAGTGCGTTGGCCGCGCCAACCGCGGCGCTGGCGCAAGATTTAAGCACGGCCCCCTATGCAGCCGCCTCGCCGCCGGCGAACCCCACCGATGAACCTGGCCTGCCGGCCAACTCCACCGATGAACCCACCCCGCCGGCGGACAACGCGCTCAGCCCGGACGAAAGCGCCGTGCTCGGCAATGCGCTGATATTCGATCCGCCGAATCTGACGGGCACCGCGCCGGTCAAGCCGCTGCGGCTGCCCAGCCTGTCCGATCCGAAGGACCTCGCTGTCAGCCGCACCGACAAGTCGGACGGCTCCAGCACCGTGGTCGTGAAGCAGCCGCTGCCGACCGACTGGGACGCCAAGATCGGCGCCGATCTCGGGCTCGCCGCCACCCCGACCGACAGCTACCAGCCGGCCAGCCCGCTGCCGGGGACTCGCGACGGCCGCGGCTCCGGCGCCGCCTGGGCGTCGGTCGGCGTCTCCGACCTCGCCACGGTCGATGCGCGCGTCGATCCGAGCAACGATCAGGGCAAGCTCGGCACCACGCTCAAGCACGCGATGCCGGTCGGCAGCACATTCTCCGTCGCGCTGCAGAACAGCTACTCGGTCACCGAAACCTTCAGCCCGCTCACGGCAGCGCCGACGGTCGCGGCGACGCAGCCGATGCCGCAGGTCTGGGACAACGAGAAGGTCGCCAAATTCGACATCCTGCCGACCGGCACCACGCTCGCCGCCGGCCTCGCCTCGACCAGCAGCGATCCGGTCACCCACAACAAGCTCAGCGCCGAGCAGAAGCTGTACGGCCCGCTGCACGTCACCACCGCGGTGACCGATGTCGGCCAGCCGTCCAGCAACAAGAGCATCACCGCCGGCTTCAAGCTGAATTGGTAACCCTACCGGGCTTGGTCCGTCCGAAGGGCGGAAAGTTCCATCAAGCCGCCGCGCCCCTGCCCCACGGCCGCCGCAGTCGCATGCGGCAATCGATCCACGCTGGGGAGCGTCAGCGCAACGGTTGCGCCTGTGTAGGAGTAGACCATGACGGCCATCAGACCCGAGCGGCTTGGTGCGGACAAGCTTGGTCCAGAGAAATCCGGCCCGGAGAAATACGCTCCGGCGCCGCGTGCACCGGAAAAACTGAGCGATGTCGACCAGGCGGCGACGAACGCGTTCGAGGGCGAGATCCGTGATTTTGTCCGGCGCGACGTCGCGTTCCTGCGCCGGCAACGCAGCGAAGGTGAGCCGGCGGGCGATCCGGCAACCGAAAATATGAATGCGCTGATCCGGCGCGTCTCCGGCGCCTCGATGGAGGAAATCGACCGGGTCATTCTCGAGCTGCAAAGCGTGCGCGAGATGTTGCGCAACGAGGGCGAACGCGTGGGCCGTGAGATCGCGGGCTACGCCAGTCTGAGCCATGCGGCCATGACGGCGATGAAGGTGATCGCCGACAGCCTCACGCAATGGAAGAGTGCGCCGGACAAGCCCGGCCAGCGTTCGGTGAACTGACCGATCGCGCAGTGAAGCGCCATCGCCGGGTTTATCCGGCGATGGCGGTTTGCACGCGCATGCGTATGATTTTTACGAGGTGATCTGCTCGATCACGGTGCGGGTCGACGGCGTGACCAGCAGCACCTTGCCCTTGGCCTTCACGTATTTCAGCCCCTTGGTCGCAGCGATGTCACGCACGCTCGCCGGCAGCTCATGCATTTCGTTCAGCGCCTGGTTGGTCGACAATTCACTTGCGGGCGCCAGCGCGTCCGCGTCGGCCGCCGGTTGCGACTTGTCCGCCATCACCGCCTGATAGATCTGCTGACGCTGCTGATCACTGAGCGGCAGCGGCATGGCCATGATCGGCACGCGATCGAGAATGTCGTTCCGCTTGGAGAACTTCGCCGGTTCAGTTTGACCGGTGGAACCGATCGGTCCGGACGGCGGCGGCTCCGCCGCGGCAGACGAACCGGAGCCGACTGGAGAGACTGTGCCGCCGATTTCCGACGATGCGGCGCCCGTGATCGCCGCTGCCGGCTGTTGAGCGGGCAACGCCGGCGCGGCGTTGACTGCATTGGAATTGGCGCCGCCGGCTTGCGGTCCATTACCGAGCGAAGGCTGCGTCGAGACAGGCATCATTTTCGCCGCGCGCACTTCCTCCGGCGTCGGAAGCTTGATGACTTCGGTGGATTGCGACGGCGCTTGCTTGGTGACGCCGGGATTGATCTGCCCGGTGTCGGGCTTGAATCCCGGATTGGTCGTGACCGTGGCGCTTTCTTCGGCGCGAACCTGTCCGCTCGCGAGCGGAGCCGCGACGATCATGCCTGCGGCCAGCGCGGTCGCCAACATGAGGTGATGGTGCAAATGCTTCATGGGGGGAGCCTCCTCGGCTGCGGGAACAACGGCCGAGAGGCGGTAGGGTTGCATGAATTCGGTGGTTAAGAATCCGGTGGGGACGGCGCCTGAACGCCCTGCTCAGCTATCCCCGCGGCGGCAGTCGCACTCAGCGCGCGGCTGACGGGAGCGTCACCACGCGCAAGCCGTCGTCGATTTGCAGACGGCCGGTCAGGTGATTGCTAACCACCAGCGTGCCCACCATCATCACGAGAACCGTGGCCGTGCTCAGCATGAGGCCGATCGCTCCGAGCGCGCTTCTGTCGGCCATGACCGGCCCCCATGATTGTGCGGATTTCGCGTGGTTAACTGACCGATTAAACGCGCGAAAGCCGATCAAGTTCCCAATCCGGCCGGGAAAACGGCCAGCGGTGCTCGATCAACGGCTGCGGTTGGTCAGTTGGCGGCGACGGCTTTGGCGGCTTTTACCGCCTTGCGCGGCAGCGGGTAGTCGGCGCTCTCGTACAGCTGGCGAATGCCATTGCCGTCGAAGCGCTTCTCTTCGACCTCGAGATAGGCGCCGAGCAGCAATTCCGGCGGCAATTCCTCGATGGCGAAACGGATGGCCTCCGCCGCGGTCGGAAAACGCTT
>DATBZY010000170.1:0-9327 GCA_036512915.1 Pseudolabrys sp.
GATGTCGCCGGCCGCGCTCTCGATCGTGCTGTGGGAAACCGTGCGGCGCAACCGCGTGCGCGACGGAATCGTCTATTTGCAGATCACCCGCGGCGTCGCGCGGCGGGATTTTGCGTTTCCACCGGCGGATACGAAGGCCTCCGTGGTGGTGACCGCGCGCAGCAACGATCTCGCCCATCTCGAACAATTGGCGGACGAGGGCATCGCCGTGATCACCGTGCCCGATATCCGCTGGCAGCGGGTGGATATCAAATCGGTGGCTTTGCTGCCGAATGTGCTGGCCAAGCAGGCGGCGCGCGAGCAGGGCGCGCGCGAGGCGTGGCTGGTCGACGCGCAAGGCCGCGTCACCGAAGGCGCGTCGTCGAATGCCTGGATCGTGAGCCGTGACGGCAAGCTCATCACCCATCCGGTCGGGCGCGATATCCTGCCCGGGATCACGCGGTCGGTCGTGATCGACGTGATCAATGCGCAAGGGCTCGCGTTCGAAGAGCGCGCGTTCTCGACCGAGGAAGCCTATGCCGCGCGCGAGGCGTTCGTCACCTCCGCGAGCCAGATCGTGCTGCCGGTGGTGAGCATTGACGGGCGCCCGATCGGCAATGGCGCGCCCGGCCTGATCGCGACGGCACTCCGCCGCGCCTATCACCGCCACGCCGAATTCACCTGATTTTACAGTCGGGCGGAACGCCAATACCCGAGCGCCCGGCTATTCCGGCAGCCCGCCATCGGGGGACTGGGATGGCGCCATTGCAGGCTTGCGCGAGGCACTCCTGAACCTCGCGGAAACGGCGTAAATCTCATTTATTTCAGCAACTTGGGGCGGCAAATGCCAACTTGTGCTTGCACCGGGAGGCGGCCTGCCATCTAATAGCGACCTCTTGGGCCTTGCACCGCTGTTGCGTGGGGGCAAAGCGGCGCATGTAGTGGAACTCGCATGCAGAGGACCCGGGCAACGAGGGTCTCGCGCGTAAGACGCGAGCAGAAAATGGAACACGGCCATGGCAGCCGATCGTGCGCAAAATCTGCAAGACACCTTTCTCAATCATGTTCGTAAAAGCAAAATCCCGCTCACCATATTCCTGGTCAATGGGGTGAAATTGCAGGGCGTGGTAACCTGGTTCGATAATTTCTGCGTGCTGTTGCGGCGGGACGGACATTCCCAGCTCGTCTACAAGCACGCGATTTCGACCATCATGCCGGGCCACCCGATCCAGCTGTTCGAAGGCGGTGAAGAGCCGCCGGCCGCGGCCGGGGATAAAGCCTGATTGGAACCACGCCGTCGTGATGAAAGCGCAGATCTCCTAAGCCCACCGCCGTCGGGCACGGAGACCGGCCGTGCTATTGTCATCGAGCCGTGGCTCAAGCATGCGGCGGCGCGGGGAAAACCTGGCCGCTCGCAAGCCGACACACGCACGCCAGAGGCTCGTCTGGCGGAAGCCGTGGGGCTCGCGCGCGCCATCGACCTCAACGTGGTGCAAGCCGGGCTGGTCACGCTCAACAACACCCGCCCCGCGACTTACATTGGCAAGGGCAAGGTCGACGAAATCGCTGGCCTCACCAAGAGTCTGTCGGCGTCCGTCGTGATAATGGATTGCGCGATTTCGCCGGTGCAGCAGCGCAATCTGGAAAAAGCTTGGAACGCGAAGGTCATTGATCGCACCGGATTGATTCTGGAAATCTTCGGCCGGCGCGCGCGCACGCGTGAAGGCGCGCTGCAAGTCGAGCTCGCCCATCTCAACTATCAAAAGAGCCGGCTGGTTCGTTCATGGACCCATCTCGAGCGCCAGCGCGGCGGCTTCGGCTTTCTCGGCGGACCGGGCGAGACGCAGCTTGAAGCCGACCGCCGGTTGATCGAAGAACGCATCGCCCGCATCGAAGGCGATCTCGACAAAGTCAAACGCACCCGCAAGCTGCATCGCGACAGCCGCAAGCGTGTGCCTTATCCGATCGTCGCGCTGGTCGGCTATACCAATGCCGGCAAGTCGACGCTGTTCAACCGCATGACGGCGGCGAGCGTGCTGTCGGCCGATATGCTGTTTGCCACGCTCGATCCGACGCTACGCGCGATCGATCTGCCGCTTGGCAACCGCATCATCCTGTCGGACACGGTCGGCTTTATTTCCGAATTGCCGACCATGCTGGTGGCGGCGTTCCGCGCCACGCTGGAAGAGGTGATCGAGGCTGACGTCATTCTGCATGTGCGCGACATGTCGCACGAAGATGCGGGCGCGCAATCGTACGATGTCGAAAAGGTGCTCGGTGAACTTGGCATCGAAGCCACCGATCGCCGTCTGATCGAGGTCTGGAACAAGATCGACCGGCTCGACGCCGATGGGCGTGCACGGCTTCTCAATCTCGTGGAGCGGCAGCCGGCCGAAAGCCGTCCGGTGCCGGTGTCGGCATTGAGTGGGGAGGGGCTGCTCGACCGTCTGATTCCCGCGATTGAAACGCGCTTGGGCGAAAGTCGTCTGACCATCAAGCTCTCGCTCGACCCTGCCGACGGCGCCGGCTTGAGCTGGCTCTATCGCAATTCCGAAGTGTTATCCCGAGACATGGGCGACGACGGCCGGCTGGCGGTCACGGTGCGCGCCGATCCCGACAAGGCAGCGCGGGTGAAGGCGAAGTTCGGGGTGCTGAATTAGCGGGCGCCGTACCTCGTGTCCCGGACGAGCGAGCGCAAATCGCGAGCGACGATCCGGGACCCAGGAGAAATGGCGCAGCCGAAGGCTGCGCATTATTGATGCATGCTTGATTGAGAATGGGCTGTTTGAAAACTGAAAAGACGGAGGGCAGGGCACACCCGCCCGCCTCGGTTACGGCTCTCCCGGCTTCTCCGCTGCCTTCGCTTCATCCCAGAGCGCATCCATCTCGGCCAAGCTGGCGTCTTTGGGCGTCTTGCCGCGCGCGGCCAGCGCGCGCTCGATTGATCCGAACCGGCGCTCGAATTTGAGGTTGGTCTGCCGCAAAATGCCTTCCGGGTCGGCACCCAGATGGCGGGCCAGGTTGACCACCGCGAACAGCAGATCGCCGACTTCGGCCGCCGCGCAGGCCTTGTCGGTGCCATCGAGCTCGGCTTCGATCTCGTCGGCTTCCTCGCGGATCTTGGCGAGCACCGCGCGCGGGTCGTTCCAGTCAAAGCCGACCCGTCCGGCTTTATCCTGCAGCTTCAGAGCGCGGGTTAACGCAGGAAGGGCGACGGGAACACCGGCGAGGGCACCTTTCGGCGCAGCCTCGCCGCTTTTGGCCTCTTCCTCGGCCTTGATGCGCTGCCACAGGCCCTTGACCGCCTCGGCGGTACGGCCCTCGGCATCGGCGAAGACGTGCGGATGGCGGCGGATGAGTTTGCTGGTGATCGCTTCGACCACGTCGGCGAAATCGAAGGCGCCTTTCTCCTCGGCCATGCGGGCGTGGAATGCGACCTGCAGCAGAAGGTCACCGAGCTCGTCTTTCAAGTCGGCGAGGTTGCCGCGCGCGATCGCATCGGCGACCTCATAGGCTTCCTCGAGCGTATAGGGCGCGATGGTCTGGAAGGTTTGCTCCAGGTCCCAGGGGCAGCCGCTAACGGGCGTGCGCAACGCCGCCATGATCTCGATCAGCCGAGCAATACCACGGGAAGGCTTCACGGGGCTGGGACTCATGGTTGGGCTGGTGGCCGGAAAAGCCGACCGTAGCAAAGGCAAACCGGGACCGCGATCTGGATGGCAGAGTCGCATAAGACATATTATGGAATATTTTGATTGGGTAGGCGCGCGGACATTGGCCCCAGCGCGCTTTAACGATTGGCTGCATCGAACTGATTTGACTAGACTATTTAGAATATTGATCAATGCCGGTAAAGGCGGCTTCGAGAGCTATATCGAATTGGATAATCAGCGTGTTCCACAAAATAGCAGATAAACTAGATTAGCTTCCTGGCAAAGCTCATCCGGTCGTAGGCGGGCTCCACGCCGGGCGGCAAATGTGCCCGCAGATCTTCGTAGTCCATGTCGGTATGCAGGTTGGTCAGGATTGCCCGCTTCGGCTTGATCCGGGCGATCCATTCGAGCGCCTCGTCGAGATTGAAATGGCTCGGATGCGGCGCTTTGCGCAGCGCATCGACGATCCAGACATCGAGGCCGGCCATGGCGGCGAAACTTTCGGGGGGCAGGTCCTTGATATCCGCCGAGTAGGCGACGTTGCCGAAGCGGAAGCCGAGCGAGGGGATGTCGCCATGCTGCTGCAACACCGGAATCGCCGTGATCGGGCCGCCCTGCCCGTCGATGGTCACCGCATGCCCGGGCAGCAGCCGGTGCTCGATCAGGATCGGCCGATATTCGCTGCCCGGCGGCGTCATGAAGCAATAGCCGAAGCGAGCGTGCATGGCGCGCGAGGTCGCCTCGTCGAGGTAGACATCCACGCGGCGGTGCTTGTGCACGAACAGCGGGCGCAGGTCATCGATGCCATGGATGTGATCGGCATGCTCGTGGGTGATCAGCACGCCATCGAGCCAATCCACCTCGGCGTCGAGCAACTGCATGCGCAGGTCGGGCGTACAGTCGACCAGCACGCGCGTGCGGCGGCCGTGCGTACCGGTGCGCTCCACTAATAAAGCACAGCGCCGCCTGCGGTTTTTCGGATTATGCGGATCGCATTTGCCCCAGCCGAGCGCGACGCGCGGCACGCCCATGGACGACCCGCAGCCGAGGATGGTGAAGATGAGACTCATCCGACTTTCCTTGCCGCATCCGGCAGGTCGCGCGGGACCTTGTTGAACAGCCGGAAGAAGTTTTCCGTGGTCTGCCGCGCGATCTCGTTGGCCGAAACGCCGCGCGTCTCGGCCAGAACCTTCGCCGTTTCAACCACATAAGACGGCTCGTTGCGCTTGCCGCGATACGGCAACGGCGCCAGATAGGGCGCGTCGGTTTCCACCAGCACGCGCTCGGCCGGCAGTTCGGCTGCGATGTCGCGCAAGGCGGCGGAATTTTTGAACGTCAGGATGCCGGTGAACGAGACGTAATGCCCTAAGTCTATGGCAGCGAAAGCTAAATCGCGGCTGCCGGTAAAACAATGCAGCACGGCCGGGAAGGCGCCCTTCCCGGTTTCTTGCCGCAAAATAGCAGCCATGTCGGCGTCTGCTTCGCGCACATGGATGACCAGCGGCAGGCCGGTTTCGCGAGCCGCGGCAATATGTTGCCGCAAGCTCTGCTCTTGCGCCGCACGCGGGCTGTTGTCGTAGTGATAATCGAGCCCGGCCTCGCCGATCGCCACCACTTTCGGATGTTGCGCGATCGCGATCAGCTCGTTAGCGCCGATATCGAGCTCCTCATCCGCATGGTGCGGATGGGTGCCGACCGAGCAGAACACGTCGGCAAATTTCTCAGCGATTGCCAGCCCTTGGGCATGCCGGCGCACCCGCGTCGAAATCGTGACCATGCGCCCGACGCCGGCGGCGCGCGCGCGCTCTACCACCGCGTCCAGCTCGGCGGCGAAATCCGGAAAATCCAGGTGGCAGTGGCTATCCACCAGCATCGTCAGCCCTTTGCCTCCGGCTCGACATAGCGCGGGAATACCGGCGTCGGCGCCGGCAGCTTGCCGCCGGGAGCTATGCGTTTGGTGCCGTTAAGCTCGTAGAAGCTGCGTTCCTCGGGCCGTACAGCCAGAAGCTCGAGCATCCTCGCGGCCGAGGTTGGCACAAACGGCTGAGCCATAATGGCAACGCATCGCAGGACCTCGGCCGTCACGTACAGAACCGTGCCCTGCCGCTTCGGATCGGTCTTGGCCAGCGCCCAGGGCGCCTCTGACGCGAAATAGCGGTTGGCGTCCGCCACCACCGACCAGACCGCATTGAGCACCTGGTGCAGCTGCTGCGTCTTCATATGCTCGCGCGCGATGGCGATCATGCCGTCGGCGGCCGCCAGGATGGTCTTGTCGGCGTCGCTGAAGGCGCCCGGTTCCGGCAGTACGCCGCCAAACTGCTTGCCGATCATCGAGAGCGAGCGCTGCGCCAGATTGCCGAGGTCGTTGGCGAGGTCGGCATTGATGCGGTTGACGATCGCCTCGTGATTGTAATTGCCGTCCTGCCCGAACGGCACCTCGCGCAAAAAGAAATAGCGCAGCTGATCGACGCCATAAGCGTCGGCGAGCGCGAACGGGTCAATCACATTGCCGACCGACTTCGACATCTTCTCCCCGCGATTGAACAGGAAGCCGTGGCTGAAGATGCGCTTGGGCACCGCGACGCCGGCCGACATCAGGAAGGCCGGCCAATAGACCGCGTGGAAGCGCACGATGTCCTTGCCGATCACGTGCAGTGCGGCCGGCCAATAGCGCTTGAACTTGTCGCTGTCGGTGTCGGGAAAGCCGACGCCGGTGATGTAATTGGTCAGCGCATCCACCCACACATACATAATGTGCTTGTCGGCGCCGGGCACGCGAATGCCCCAGTCGAAGGTGGTACGCGAGAGCGACAAGTCGTTAAGTCCGCCGCTTACGAAGCTGGCGACCTCGTTGAGTCGCTCCTTCGGCAGCACGTAGTTCGGACAGGCGTAGAGATCGAGCAGCTTTTGCTGATAGGCCGAGAGCCGGAAGAAATAGCTCTCCTCCTCCACCCATTCCACCGGCGTCCCTGTTTTCGTGGCCAGGCGCACCTTGTGCTCGTTCAGGTGCGTCTCGTCCTCGGCGTAATAGGCCTCGTCGCGCACCGAATACCAGCCGGCATATTTGTCGAGATAAATGTCGCCGTTCTTTTCCATCCGCCGCCAGATTTCTTCTGACGAGCGGTGATGGCGCTCTTCCGTTGTGCGGATGAAATCGTCGTTCGAGCAGTTCATGCGCTCGACCATGGCCATAAAACGGGGAACGTTGCGGTCGAGCAATTGTTGCGGCGTCAGCCCTTCCTTGGCCGCGGTCTGCTGGATCTTCTGGCCGTGCTCGTCGGTGCCGGTGAGGAAATAGACGTCGTAGCCGTCGAGCCGCATGAACCGCGCGATGGCGTCGGTCGCGATCGCCTCGTAGGCGTGGCCGATATGCGGCGGGCCGTTCGGGTAGGAGATCGCAGTGGTGATGTAGAAGGGTGTCTTATCGGGCATAATTCGACTTTAATTGAAGACGTGGATGGCCGGGACAAGCCCGGCCATGATGAGTCAGGGATTAGGTATCAACCCCTCGCCGCCTCGGCAAGCAAGGGGAGGCAAGCAACGTAAAAACGGGTTGCTGGGATAACGGGATAAATAAGTATGCGGTCTTTCAAGACAGTAACCGCCCGACGGCTCAAGCAACTGAGAGCAACCCGAACACCGCGAAAACCAGAGACTTGCGTTCGCGATGATCGGGCTCGGCAGCAGGTCGCCTCACCCTGAGGAGCGCACCGACAGGTGCGCGTCTCGACGAGTCGAGGCGCCCCTAGCCTCATCCTTCGAGACGGCCGCAAGGTGCGGCCTTCTCAGGATGAGGGGCACCGCTGATCCGGGGTACGAGGCCGTGGTGTCTCAGCGCGCGTCTCGTTTCGCCATATGAAATGTTCTTCGATATTGTTGTGGACGGTCCGGCGTGGTTTAGTGCGGCCCGCGTCGCGATCAATTCAGCCCAAACCAAAAACTCCGAGGAGACAGCATGCTGCTTGCAGGTCAGAAAGTCGTTGTGGTTGGGGGCTCGTCCGGCATCGGTCTGGCGACCGCCGCGCTGGCCAAGAGCGAAGGCGCCGATGTGGTGGTGGCCTCGCGTAGCGCCGAGCGCTTGCAGGCGGCGGCGGCAAAGCTGGGGGCGACGGCGATTGCGGCCGACGTCACCAGCGACGACAGCGTCAGCCAGCTGTTTAAGAAATGCGGCCCGGTCGATCACGTGGTGGTCACCGCGGCGCAGCTGCGCTCCGGCCCGTTCAAGACCGTGTCCATGGACGACGTGCGCGCGACCATGGAAAGTAAGTTCTGGGGCGCCTGGCGCGTCGCGCGCGCGGCCGAAATCCGTCCCGGCGGTTCGCTCACGCTGGTCACCGGCTTCCTGAGCATTCGTCCGCGCCCCGCCGCCGCGATTGTCGGCGCGGCCAACGGCGCGCTCGAGTCGCTGGCGCGCGCGCTGGCGCTCGAGCTTACCCCCGTGCGCGTGAACGCGGTCTCGCCCGGGATCATCGACACGCCGATCCGCGCCGCCATGCCGGAAGCCGCGCGCAGCGACATGCTCGCCAAGACCGCCGCCGCTTTGCCGGTGGGCCGCGTCGGCGTGGCTGACGATATCGCGCGGCAAATCCTCGCCTTCATGACGATCGGCTTTGCCACCGGATCGATCGTGTATATCGATGGCGGCGCGCTCATCGCCTGACGGCTCGTCCATGTGCTACAATGCAGTTGGAGCCAACTGGAGGGACCCCATGAAAGCAAATTACAAATTGGCGCTGACCTTGCTCGCTGGCGCCGTTCTTGGTGCCGCGACAATCCACGGGATCAATGCCCAAGGAAAACCACTGGCTTATGTCGTCGTCGACATCGCCGATATGACTGACGCTCTGCAGTACCGGACCCTGATCCCAAAAGCGCCCGATGCCATTTCGGCCTTTAAAGGTCGCTACCTCATCCGCACCGAAAAAATAACCAGCCTTGATGGCACCGCGCCGAAACGCTTCGTCGTCATCGCCTTCGATAACGTGGAGACGGCAAAAGCATGGAGCAATTCGGCCGCCCAGAAAGAGATTGATGCAATCCGCACCAAGACATCGAAGTCGCGTTCGTTCATCGCCGAAGGTATGTAAAACACCCGCCTCGCAAGCGGCCGCCGCAGGGGCGGCGTTTGCCAATATTTAAAACGCAGGGCCTCGGGCGGATTAGCCGATTGGCTCCGCGCAACGCGCGGCCCGCAGGCCGGCTCCGGCGTAACCCGCCGCGCTGCCGGAGACGGGCGGATAACGATTCGCTCATCCGCGCTACGCGCTCTGCGGGGGCAGACCACCCAGGGCGCTGTCGATATCCGTTACACCGCCTGAGCGACGATTGGAGGGCAGAGATGGACATGTATCGCTTTCTCGAATGTACGGCCGCTCAATATATGACGCCGGCGGTAAAGAGCCTGCCACGCCATTGCACAATGAGCGAGGTGAAAACATTATTTGAGCAACATGACTTCGATGCCTTCCCGGTCGTGGAAGACGGCAAGCTGCTGGGTATCGTAACCAAATTCGATTTTCTTCGGGTCTTCGCCTTCACAACCGGGCAGATGGTTCCCCGTTACGATGAGTTGATGCGACGGACGGTCGGCGAAGTGATGACCGAAGCGGTCGTTCATGTTGAACCAAAAACACCGTTGACCCGAGTCCTGCAGTTGATGGTGAATCTCAAGATTCGCAGTTTTCCGGTTCTCGAC
>DATBZY010000171.1:0-3190 GCA_036512915.1 Pseudolabrys sp.
CGCTCACGCAAATCGTTCGACAGGGCCTTCGTCATGGCGAGCCTCCGCGAATCAGACGCAGAAGACTCGCTCAAATCCGCCCTTTTTGGGAATCCTACTGCGGAGAATTCGATTCAGCGCAAACGGAAAATGCTCTAATTGTTTCTTTCATGCTTCTGTGGCGGAACAGCGGCGCAGCTGCGGCATGGCTGCTTTGAGGTCTCCGCCATGCGCGCTCGGCGCCGAATTGTCGAGCAACTGCACGGTTTTGCGACAGCCGCGCGACGCCACGCATGAGCCCGCGCAGGGTCTGCCATGCTGCACCGCACCTACTGGGCGCGGCCGCATCCGCCTATATGCCGTTCAACAATAAGGAAAAAAAATGCAGGAAACGCCTTCGGAATCGTCGGGCCCCACGAGAGGGAGATGATCCATGGCTTACACCTCATCCGCGCTTGCTCCGCGCGTTTTTGCTTTCACCTCAGCGGCTGACGCCGAGCTGCCGATGCGCACCCAGCGCAGCCTGTTCGACTGGCTGCTCGACACCATGATGGTTTCGCGCATGCACGACGCCGAGCGCGACGTCGCACGCTATCTCGCCGACACCGGCGGCAAATTCACCGACGAGTCCGAACGCGAGATCGAGCGCCGTTTCCTGTCCACCCCGTCGCGCTGGTGAAGGTTTTGGAAAAGATCATGCGGCAAAATGAATTGAATGCCTGCAAGAGAGAATAACCGATGTCGACGCTCCGGATCCGAGCGCTGCATGCGCCGCAGCTCTCGCCGCATCCCGCCTTCGCGCGCACCATTTTCGCGATCGCGACGGTGATCGACGTGTTCGCCGAGGCGCAGGCATTGGCGCGCGCCGCGCAAAAGCGCTATCCGTTTATCGAGGGCTGAGGCGGGCTCAAGCGGGAGCTTGGGCGGTTTCGGCGTACCCGGCGCCGCCAACAATACGGGCGATAGCGCTTGTCTTGGCGGATACCTGAGTAAACCCGGCTTTTCCCAATCAAAAAAGTTAAGGCGGCCGCCGCGCGGGGCTTTGATGTGAATCAAGGCGCAAAAATTGGGATAGAACCGCGCCGACCCGCGTGCGTTAACGTTTCCCGCAACAAGCTGAATCAATTCGTGATGGCACACGGCCAATTTACCTCGCTTGCGTCACAAAGTCGCCGGAGTTCCCTGTGAAATGCCGTGCATCCCCAAAATCTGGAGCCGACATGATTCGCAATTTATGCCTTGCAACTATTTTGGTCGTGCTTGTCTCAGCGTCGGCCGCTTCCGCACAAAGCCGGCGTACGGCGAGCCTCGACGCCAACGGCAACCTCGATTCCCTGATCGCCAGACATGCCGCCGCCAATAGTGTGCCGGTGGAGCTGGTGCGCCGCGTCATCAAGCGCGAGAGCGGCGGCAATCCGCGCGTCATCAGCAAGGGTAATTACGGCGTGATGCAGATCCGGCTCGGCACCGCGCGCGCCATGGGCTATCGCGGCACCGCCGCCGGCCTGCTCGATGCCGACACCAACATGACCTATGCGGTGAAGTATCTCGCCGGCGCCTATCACGCCGCCGACGGCAATGCCAATCGCGCCGTGCATTATTATGCCGCTGGTTACTACTACGCCGCCAAGAGCAAGGGCCGGTTGGATAAGAGCAACGACAATCCGCGCAACACGTTTGCATCCGCCGCCGCGGGCGATGTTGCGATCAAGCCCGCGGAAAAGCTGCGCGAAGCACGGGCCGAAGGCGAAAGCGTCGCATCCTCGTCGAATCCTTATACTGGCCAGCTCGACTATCACTGACCGCGCCATCGCGGCCGCAGCCTGCTGCGATATCCGTCGCCCTTCGAGGCTCGCGCTCCGCGCGGGCACCTCGGGGTGACGGGAAAACGCTAATGCTGGTCCGCGCGGGCGGTCACCGGCGGCTGCGTCCGCTGGCCGCCAAAAATTGCTTCGAGCAGATTGACCTGCGCCGCCGGCACCGGTTTGGCCGGCGCCTTGGCATGGCGCGCCCGGTGCACGTTTCTCCGGCTTTCGCTTGGCGCCTTCCTGCGCTCCGGCGTCTTGATCACCGGCGGCTTTTCCTCCGGCGCTGTCACCGGCAATTCTGTCAACGAGGTCTCGCCGATCTCGACCGGAATGGTTACCCCCGGCATCTCGGTGATCGTTCCGGTCTCGTCATCGGGATAGGCATCGCTGCGGCCGATCGGCAAGCCGGCGACCTTGGGAGCGTCTTGTACGCTTTCAGTGCGAACTGGAGTGTCCGGCAATTCGCGCATGCGGTTTAGTTCATCGGCCCGGCGGACGGCGGCGAGAATGAGAAATTGCCGCCATTCCGGATGCTCGTTGGTCTGCATCAGCGCGCGTGCCGGCAACATGGCTGCCGGCAATGTCGGATGCGATCGGCCCGGCGGGTCGAGCGCCAGGACCAGGATCATGATGGCGAGGAATACGCAGCCTACTGGGATTATCCGAAGAATCGGCAGCATGGATTGTGAATAACTGAGTCGGGAAAAAGACCAAAGCCTGCCCGGCGACCGATTGCTTGGTGAAACGCCTTCGGCACACGCATGCCGAGTCCAAGACCTGCAAGGCACGGAGAGGCCGTGACAGCGGACACCGGGATTGCTAGGAAACGGTCTTTCCAAGAACGTCGCGGGGGAAGCGTCATGATGAAGAAGCCGAACTGTCCGATCATCGCCATCGAAGAGCATTATTGGGACCCGGAGCTGGCCAAGCATTTCACCGGGCCGGAAGCCGGCCGCGGCAACGAAACCGATGAGCGGCTTTACGATCTGGGCAGCCTGCGGCTCAAGGAAATGGACGAGGCCGGCATCGATATCCAGGTGCTCTCGCACGGCGCGCCCTCGAGCCAGAAGCTGCCGATCGACATCGCGGGCGAGCTCACGCGCGGGGTCAACGACCGGCTGGCCAAGGTGTGCGCGGCCAACCCCAAGCGTTTCGCGGCCTTCGCGGCGCTCCCCACCATCGACCCGAAGGCCGCCGCCGACGAGCTCGAGCGCACCGTCAGCAAGCTCGGCTTCAAGGGCGCCATGCTGCACGGCATGACCAACGGCGAATTCCTCGATCACAAGAAATACTGGCCGATCTACGAGCGCGCCGAAAAGCTCGACGTGCCGATCTACTTCCATCCCTCGCTGCCGCATCCGACAGTGACCGAAATCTACTACCAGGATTACGCCAAGGACTTC
>DATBZY010000172.1:0-8002 GCA_036512915.1 Pseudolabrys sp.
CGCGAACGGCGTCTTGCGGCGGCGGAACGCCTTGAGCTGCTCCGACACCGACCGCGTATCGGGCACAAACCAGGGCGGCGCCATCAGCGCAGCGATGTCGACCTTCGACGCGTCGCCGTCGAGCGCGTGCAGCGCGCGCAGCAGATCCTTTACGTGCAGGATGCCGACGATGTTCTCCGGGTTTCCGCGCCAGAGCGGCAGCCGCGTCACCGGCGAGGCGATCACCGCGTTGACCACGTCCTCGGGCGAATCTTCGGCGTTTACGGTGATCATGTTGGTGCGATGGATCATCACATCGGAGACCGCCAGTTCGCGCAGATCGAGCACGCCGCCGAACATGTCGCGGTCGAGCGTCTCCACGCCGCCTTCGCGGTGCAGTAGATCGACTGTGCCGCGCAATTCCTCGCGCGCGGACAGCACTTGCTGATCCTCGCCGACCGTCATGCCGACGAACTTCAGCAGCCACCGCACCAGCGCCTCGATCGTCATCAGCACAGGGCCGAGCACCTTGACGATCCACAGCATCGGCCTTGCGACCGCCAGCGCGATGCGATCGGGCGCGTTGAACGCAGCCGTCTTCGGCAGAATCTCGGAGAACACGACGACGAGGACCGTCATGGCCACCGTGGCATAGACCACGCCGGCAGGACCAAACCAGGCCAGCAGCACGCCGGTCGCCAGCGCCGATGCGGCGATGTTGACCGCGTTGTTGCCGAACAGCAGTGCGCCGAGCAGCCGCTCGCGTTGTTCCAGCAGACGGTTGACGATGGCGGCGCGGCGGTTTCCGTGCTTCTCCAGCCGCGCCATGCTGGCGCGCGAGGACGCGGTGAGCGCCGTCTCGCTGCCGGCGAAGAACGCCGACAACAGCAGGCAGATCACGACGATGACGAGGGACAGCCAGTCGTTTCCGGTCATCGATTAGAGTCTGATCCGTTCATTTTGAATCAGCGCTCCCCTTAAAATTTTCCTGGCGCGTGATCTTTTCCGAAAACCGGTTTCCACTTTTCGGGATCACGCGCGCTATGCGAGCTTGTCAGTGAGGAAGGCGCGCACCTCGGCGGGATCGACGTCGTTTTCGATGAACGCCTGCCCGATGCCGCGCACCAGGATGAAGGTGAGCTTGCCGCGTTTCACTTTTTTGTCTTGCGCGATCAGGTCCATCAATGCGTCGAGGCCCGGCACGCCGCCGGGGACATCCTTGAGATGGGTAGGCAGGCCGACTGCCGCAAGGTGAGCGCACGCGCGCGCGGCCTCGGATGAACCAATCAAGCCCTTACGGGCGGAGAATTCGAATGCCAGCGCCGTGCCCAGCGCCACCGCCTCGCCGTGCAGCAGCCGGTCGGAGAAGCCGGCGCCTGCTTCCAGCCCGTGGCCGAAGGTGTGGCCGAGATTGAGCAGCGCACGCTCACCGGTTTCGCGCTCGTCGCGCGCCACGATGGCAGCCTTGCCGCGGCAGCAGACCGCGATGGCGTGTTCGCGCGCCAAGCTCCCGGAAGATTTGCCGCCAGCGAAAACGTCTTTCCAATTGGCTTCCAGCCAAGTGAAAAACGCGGCATCGCCGAGCAGACCGTATTTGGCGACCTCGGCATAGCCGGCGCGGAATTCGCGCTTGGACAAGGTATCGAGCAGCGCGGTGTCGGCGATCACCAGCACCGGCTGGTGGAAAGCGCCGACGAGATTCTTGCCCTGGCGGGAATTGATGCCGGTCTTGCCGCCGACCGAGGAGTCGACCTGCGCCAGCAGTGACGTCGGCACCTGCACGAAGTCGAGCCCGCGCCGCACGCTCGCCGAAGCAAAACCGGCCAGGTCGCCAATCACGCCGCCGCCGAGCGCGACGATGAGATCGCCACGCTCGATGCGCGCCGCGATGATTGCCTCGCATACGGTCTCGAACGTGGCGTAGTTCTTGGAGCCCTCGCCTTGCGGCACGACGATCGCTGAGCTCTCGATGCCGGCGGATTTGAGCACAGCCGCGGCGGCGGCGAGATGGTGCTTGGCCACATTCTCGTCGGTAACGATCGCGGTCTTGGCGCCCAGCCGCAGCGCCTTCACGCGTTCACCGAGGCTCGCCATCAGGCCGCGCCCGATGACGATGTCGTAGGCGCGCGTCCCCAGCGCGACCTGCACCACGATCGGCTCACCCGAGCGCAACGGCGCGGTCATGGCTGTTTCTCCCCGCCTGCCGCGAGGCCAAGATGCTTCGCCAGCGCATCCACGATCTCGTCGACGATCGTCTCATGCGGCTCGTCGCGCGACCGCACGACGATGTCGCACTGGGCATAGAACGGCTCGCGCAGCGGCATCAGCTCTTTGATCTTTTCGACCAGCGGTCGATCGTTGCGCCGCTTGGTCCGTTTCACCAGCACGTCGAGATCGGCGTTCAGCCAGACCGAGATGCCTTTTTCGCGGATGAGCTCGCGGGTGTGCGGGTCCATGACCGAGCCGCCGCCAGTCGCCAGCACACTCGGACCATTGTCCAACAGCCGCGCGATCACGCGCGCTTCGCCGGCGCGAAAATACGGCTCGCCGTGTTCTTGGAAAATCTCCGGAATGGTCATGCCGGCCGCGCTTTCAATCTCGGTATCGGCGTCGACGAACGGGATGGCGAGCCGGGCGGCAAGCCTGCGACCGATCGACGACTTGCCGGCACCCATCATGCCGATGAGCACGATGGAACGGCTTCCGAGCGCGCGGACGATGGCCGATTCCAGGCCATTTTCCGGGGCTTTTTGAATGGCGGTGTTAACCATGCTAGATTTCCAAATCGACGCCACGGTTCCATATACCAGAATCCGGGCAACCGCGATGGCGGCTCTTGTCACCCGTTAAGGAACGTGGTCGTACTCGCGTGAATTGCCCCCCGCGCTAAAGCCGCGGGCGGTTGCCGGATTTCGATCATGCCGAGTCTTTTCAGATTTCTCGTTTTCATCGGCCTGCTCGGCGGGCTGGCCTATGGCGCGGTGTTCTCGTTCGCCACCTTCGTGACTTACAAGCCGCGCGAGATCACCGTGACCATTCCGCCCGACAAATTCCTCAAGCCGCAGCATTGACGCACCGCATGATCCCGAAAAGTGGGAACCGGTTTTCGGAAAAGATCATGCGCAAACGAGACCCGGGCAAGGCGATGACCCGCCGGCCAAGAGCATCCGACGAAACGCTGGTCGAACTGTTTCTCGACATGCAGGCGGCCGAGCGCGGCGCCGGCGAGAACACGCTGGCCGCCTATCGCAACGATCTCGCGGATCTCGCGGCGTATCTGCGCGCCGCCGGCCGCAGCGTCTTCGCGGCGACCACCGACGACCTGCGCGGATTTCTCAACGATCTCGCCGAGCGCGGCTTCAAGGCGTCGTCGCTGGCGCGGCGCTTGTCGGCGGTGCGGCAGCTCTACCGGTTTCTCTACGCGGAAGGAAAACGCGGCGACGATCCCGCCGCGGTGCTGGAAGGGCCGAAGCGCGCGCGCACGCTCCCCAAAATTCTCTCCATCGCCGAGGTCGATTCGCTCCTGGCGCAGGCGCGCACGAATGCGGAGAACGACAAGCAGCCGCAGGCCGCTCGCCTGCGAGCCGCGCGGCTGTTGTGCCTGCTGGAAGTGGTCTACGCCACCGGCCTGCGCGTGTCCGAGCTGGTGGCATTGCCAGCATCGAGCGCGCGGCGCGATCAAAGAATGCTGGTCGTGCGCGGCAAGGGGGCTAAGGAGCGGCTGGTGCCGCTCAACCAGGCGGCCAAGCGTGCCATGGCCGAGTACCTCAAACTGCGCGCCGACACCGGACGCCAAGAGTCTTCAAAACAAGCGCAATCGAAATGGCTGTTCCCGTCGTTCGGCGAGCAGGGCCATCTCACCCGCCAGCACTTCGCCCGCGAACTGAAGGCCTTAGGCCAGGCCGGCGGCATCGCACCGGAGCGCTTGAGCCCGCACGTGTTGCGGCATGCCTTCGCCAGCCACTTGCTGCATAACGGCGCCGACTTGCGTGTGGTGCAGACCTTGCTCGGCCATGCCGATATCTCGACCACGCAAATCTACACCCACGTGCTGGAAGAGCGGCTGAAGGCGCTGGTGCGCGACCTGCATCCGCTGACGGACGGCTAGCCCTCAGTGGCCGTAAGAACCATATTAACCCGATTGCTTGACTAAAAGGCTTCGTCCGCGTCAGTTCGCCCCGATCATCACGAGCCACCGGAACCAATGCGCAGCTATCTCGACTTCGAAAAGCCGGTGGCCGAACTGGAGGCCAAGGTCGAGGAATTGCGCGCCATGGCCGAAACCGGCAGCGCGGTCGCCGTCGGCGACGAGATCAACCGGCTCGAGGTGAAGGCTGCGCTCGCGCTTAAGGAACTCTATGCCGATCTCACGCCCTGGCAGAAGACGCAGGTCGCGCGCCATCCGCAACGGCCGCATTGCCTGGACACCATCGCCGGCCTGATTGCCAATTTCATCCCGCTCGCCGGCGACCGCAAATTTGGCGAAGACCCGGCCATCGTCGGTGGCTTCGGCCGCTTCCGCGGCGAGAGCGTCTGCGTCATCGGCCACGAGAAGGGTTCCGACACCGAAAGCCGGCTCAAGCACAATTTCGGCATGGCGCGGCCGGAGGGCTATCGCAAGGCGGTGCGCCTGATGGAGATGGCCGACCGCTTCGGCATTCCGTTGATCACGCTCGTGGACACTGCCGGCGCCTATCCTGGCATCGGCGCCGAAGAGCGCGGCCAGGCGGAAGCCATCGCGCGCTCGACCGACGTCTGCCTTGGGCTCGGGGTGCCGAGCGTCGCGGTGATCCTGGGCGAAGGCGGCTCCGGCGGCGCCATCGCCCTCGCTACCGCCAATCGCGTGCTGATGCTGGAACACGCCATCTACAGCGTGATCTCGCCGGAAGGCGCCGCTTCGATCCTGTGGCGCGACACCGCCAAGGCGCAGGAGGCGGCGACCAACATGAAGATCACCGCCCAGGACATGGTGCGCTTCGGCGTGATCGACACCGTGGTGAGCGAACCGACCGGCGGGGCCCATCGCGATCCGCAGGCCGCGATCGCCGCCACCGGCGAGGCGATCGCCAATGCCCTGGCCGAATTGCAGCCGCTCGACCGCGATACCGTGCGCCAGCAGCGGCGCGAGAAGTTTCTCGCCATGGGCCGCAGCATGGGCCGCCTGGCCGGCTAGGCCGGAGGCCGGGGGCCCCATCTTGGCCCCTTGGGGCGGGCCCCGGACGCGCCGGCAGGCTTTACCTTTGCTTTACCATAGGCTTACCGGTAGGCTTGGGCAGGCTCGTTTGCCTTGCGGATGCCACATCTTAAGGATAACGATTACTCAATGACGTCCCGCCCGCTCGGGGGAGTACCGCGTTTGAAACGACCCTTTGTACGCGCGCTGCTCGCATCTGCGGCTGTTGCCGCTGCGATCACCCTTGCCGGCTGCGATCCCGACAGCATCGCGCCGACCGGCCGTTCCCAGGCCCCGCTCTCCGAAAAGACGCTCGCCGAGATCGAGGCGAAGCACATGGACAAGAACTCTCCGATCCTGGCCCGCATCTTCAAGGAAGAGGCGGAGATGGAGATCTGGAAGAAAGATCGCGACGGCAAATTCGCGCTGCTGAAGACCTATCCGATCTGCCGCTGGTCGGGCGATCTGGGCCCGAAGAAGAAGGAAGGCGATCGCCAGGCGCCCGAGGGCTTCTACACCATCACGCCCGGACACATGAATCCGAAGTCCAACTACTTCCTCGCCTTCAATACCGGCTATCCGAACGCCTATGACCGCTCCTGGGGCTATACCGGCTCCGAGCTGATGGTGCACGGCGACTGCTCTTCGCGCGGCTGCTACGCCATGACCGACGAGCAGATCCAGGAAATCTACGCGCTGGCGCGCGAGTCGTTCTTCGGCGGGCAGACTGCGTTCCAGTTGGCAGCCTTTCCGTTCCACATGACGGCGCTGAACATGGCCAAGCATCGCAACAACCGGAACTTCGCGTTCTGGAAGATGCTCAAGGAAGGCTACGACCATTTCGAAGCCACCAAACAAGAGCCGAAGGTCGCCGTCTGCGAGAAGCGCTATGTGTTCGACGCGGCCGCGCCCGCAAATGCCTCGAAGCCGCTTTCGTTCAATGCCAAGGGCCAGTGCCCCGCCTACGAGCTCGACAAAAATGTCGCCGATGCCGTGCTCGAGCACCGCCGGCATGAGCAGTATCAGATGGCCGAATATATCGCCCGCGACGTCGCCGTGGTGCCGTCGCGCGACGGCATCGATGGCGGCATGAATCCGGTGTTCGCGGCCAAGCTCGGCTCGCAAAGCGAGTTCGATAATAACGGCCGCGTTTACGAGGTCGCCGGCAATACCGTGGCGCCGGGTACGCTGCCGCGCACGCCCGCTGCAGCGGCCACGACAGCCGAGACGTCGCGCGCTACGCCGAAAACGGCGAGCGTGCCGATGCCGCAGCGGGCGCCGCAGTCGAAGGAAGGCGAAGCCCCCGCTGTGCAAGAGCAACCGAAATCGATCGCGGGGCTGCTGGGTAATCTGTTCGGCGGTGCGCCCGCGGAACCCCGGCCGGCCGCCCCGGCAACCGAGAGTGCGCCGGTCGGCTTGCGCGGCAGCAACACCGAGTTGGCGGCGAAGCCTAAACGCGCCACCACATTCCGCACCGCCTCCGCTCCGGCAATACACCATCCCAAGCCGCAAGACGCCGCGCCGGCCAAGCCGAAGGCGGTCGCGAACAATACCTCTGAGTCCGCGCCGAAGCCACGCGTGAAGCAAGCCAACAAGGACGAAGCGCCGCGCGCGCCCGAGCGGGAAATCCGCACCGCATTCTCAGCACCACCGGCAAGCAGCAACGGCCTGCTCGCGGGCGCGCAGCCGGTGATCCCGGTCGGCTCGTTCGACAGCCGCTTCTCCGGCCTGCGCTGACAAGCGCGACTAGCCCCGACCTGACAATTTTTCCTGAGCGCATGATCTTTTCCGAAATCCGGTTCCCACTTTTCGGGATCATGCGCTAGCGGCGGATGACGCATGGACTGCTACGTCTACGTCCTCGGCACCTTCGCCAACAATCGCCACCTGACCTATGTCGGCTGGACTAACGATGTCGCTCGGCGCCTCGCCCAGCACAACGCCGGCAAGGGCGCGCGCACGACGCGCGGACGCGTCTGGATGCTGCTGCATTCGGAGTGGTTCCCGACCCGGCGCGAAGCCATGAGTCGCGAGTGGCACCTGAAGCGTGACCGCAAGTTTAGGAAAATGCTGGCGCAGACGCTGAAAAGCGAGCGCGCACGGTGACTCTTTTCAAAAAGTCGAAGATCGACTGCCATACGCACGTGCTCGATCCGGTCAATTTTCCGTACGGCCGGGATATCGAATACAAACCGTCCGGCCAGGAGATCGGCACCTCCATCCAGCTTCGCCAAGTCATGAAGACCTATGGCGTTAGCCATTCGCTTCTGGTGCAACCAAATTCCGGCTACGGCAGCGACAACGCGTGCCTGCTCAATGCGATCGCGCACGGCAATGGACGCTTCAAGGGCATCGCCATCATCGGATTCGACACGGATCTTGCAAGCTTACGAAAATTGAAGAACCAGGGAGTTGTCGGTGCGGCGTTTAATTCGACGTTCCACGGCATCGACTACTACAACCGATCCGCCGATTTGATCGCCAGGCTCGCAGAACTCGACATGTTTCTGCAAATCCAGAGCGAGCACGATCAGTTGTTGAGGTTTGTGCCATGGATCGAAGCAATGCCGATCCGCGTGCTGATCGACCACTGCGGGCGGCCGACACCGGACGCCGGAGTCGACCAACCCGGCTTTAAGGCGCTGTTGCGGCTCGCTCGCACAAAGCGAGTCAGCGTCAAGCTGTCCGGCTATTCGAAATTCTCACAGGAGAGGTGGTCCCGGTTGTCTGAACAGAATCTCCGCGTCGATAAGTGGAGCGTCTGCCTGGGTTAGGCTGCCAAGCGGAGGGGCAGCGGCGTGAAGTAGGCTTTATCGGGTGTCGTGCCGTCAAGGCTCGAATGTGGTCTCC
>DATBZY010000173.1:0-6931 GCA_036512915.1 Pseudolabrys sp.
GACGCAGGAATGCAGATTGACCGCGAGCTTGCGCGCATAGTCGTAGAGCTTGCCCGGCCACACCGCATAGCCGAGCCGCCAGCCGGTCATGGCGTAGGTCTTCGACCAGCCGTTGAGCAGGATCAGCCGGTCGCGGATCGAGGGATACGACAGCAGGCAGACATGCGTCTCGCCGTCATAGACCATGTGGTCGTAGATCTCGTCCGACATGATGGCAACGTCGGGATACTTCTCCAGGCCGGCGACGAGTTTGTCGACTTCCGCCTTGCCGGTGACGCCGCCGGTCGGATTGGCCGGCGAGTTGAGGATCAACAGCCGCGTCTTCGGCGTGATCAGCTTGAGCGTCTCCTCGGCGGAGAATGCAAAGCCGTTCTCCTCGCGGATCGGCACCGGCACCGGCTTGGCGCCGGTGAACTCGATCATCGAGCGGTAGATCGGGAACCCGGGATCGGGATAGAGGATTTCCGCGCCCGGCTCGCCGACCATCAGGATCGACATGAACATGGTCGGCTTGCCGCCGGGCATGATCATCACGCTGTCGGGCGAGACCTCGACCTTGAAGCGCTTGTGCAGGTCGGCGGCCACCGCCTCGCGCAACGGCGGAATGCCGTTCGCCGGCGTGTAGCCGTGGTGGCCGTCGCGCAGCGCCTTCACCGCCGCCTCGACGATGAAGTCCGGGGTGCGGAAATCCGGCTGGCCGATGCCGAGATTGATGATGTCGCGGCCCTGCGCGATCAAGGCATTGGCGCGGGCAAGAACCGCGAAGGCGTTTTCCTCACCGATGCGGTCGAAGGCCGCGATGGTTTTCAGCATGGCGTAACTCCCCGGCGCCGGCCCCTTAAATGGGGATATGGCGACTGCGCGACGTGATTTTGCGCGCAGTTCACCCGATCGGGCCGGGAAAATCAAATTGGATGAAGCGGGCCGCCGTCAGTTCTCGCCGCCGTAGCGGGCGCCCAGATCCCGATAGATCTGAAGGCGGATGAACGGATCGGGATCGTCGCCGAGATAGTCCTGACCATTGTAGAGCGGGCCGGCCGGGAAAAGGTTGGTGCCCCGGTGCCCGGACTGCACGCGAACGGCCGCGTGAGCACCGGCAACCTTCTTGTGCTTGCGCGCCTTGGCGGCATCGGCCGGCGCGGCTGCGGCAAGAACGAAGGCAAGACCGATGACGGAAGCCATAAGCTTGATCGCTAGCGACGACATGATGGCACCCCTTGAGCGTGCGTAACTCGCCTCTCCTCTATCCTAAGGATTGGGCGGCACAAGGGCATT
The DNA here is from genome assembly GCA_036512915.1 of Pseudolabrys sp. GTDB lineage: Bacteria > Pseudomonadota > Alphaproteobacteria > Rhizobiales > Xanthobacteraceae > Pseudolabrys. The sequence continues at coordinate 1,276 of DATBZY010000173.1, forward strand.
CGGCAACAGTTCGATCACAACTCGGTGTCGGAATATCCGCGCGCGTCGGGTGTTTCACGCTGCTCGCCGAGGCCTCGTGCAATCGCCAGCGCCCGGCGGTCGAGCATGAACGGCGCTCATGGACTGCATCACGGAATAGCATTGTCCTCGTGCGCGCAATCGTGGCACGTTTGCCCACCGCATTTCCACGGATTCCCCATGACCAGTCCCACCAGCGCCGACAAGCGGCGCGCCTTCCGCAAGCTGCACGAGAGCGGCTGCTTCGTGATTCCCAATCCGTGGGATGCCGGCACCACCCGCTATCTTCAGCACCTCGGCTTCAAGGCGCTGGCGAGCACCAGCGCAGGCTTTGCCTTCGCGCAAGGCATCGCCGACGGCAAGGTCGACCGCGACATGATGCTCAGCCACATCGCCGAGGTGGTGACGGCCACCGACCTGCCGGTGAACGCCGATTTCGAGGGTGGCTATGCCCACGATCCGGCCGGCGTGGCGGAGAACGTCCGGCGGTGCGTGGCAACCGGCGTTGCCGGGCTGTCGATCGAGGACGCCACCGGCGATGCGCAAAATCCGCTCTACGATCTCGACCACGCGGTTGCGCGCATGCGCGCCGCGCGCGCGGCGATCGACAAAGTGGGCGCCGACGTGCTGCTCACCGGCCGCGCCGAATGCTTCCTGGTCGGCCGGCCCAATCTCGACGAGGCGATCCGGCGGTTGCGCGCCTATTCCGATGCCGGCGCCGATTGCCTGTACGCGCCCGGCATCCGCACAGCTGAGCAGATCGAAGCGGTGGTGAAGGCGGCGGCGCCCAAGCCGGTGAACGTGCTGATGTCGGCCGCGTCCGGGCTCACCGTCGCGGATCTCGCCGCGCTCGGCGTGCGGCGGATCAGCATCGGCTCGACGCTGGCGCGCGTCGCCTGGGGCGCGCTGATGCGTTCGGCGCGCGAGATCGCCGAACAGGGCAAGTTCGACGCCTTCGCCGGCGCCGTGCCGTTCGCCGAGATCAATGGATTTTTCCGCGACGATTTTCCGCGGCGGCCGAAGCCGTGAGCGAGGACATCCATCCGCAAACCGGGCAGCCTGTCGGTACGCCGGTCGACGACCGGCCGGCCGAGCGGCCCGGCCCGGTGACGCTCGCAGGCCGCTACGGCCGCGTCGAAAAACTCGAAGCCAAGCACGCCGGCTCGCTGTGGGCGGCGGTCAAAGGCCACGACGCGATCTGGACCTATATGTCGCAATACGGGCCGTTCGCGGACGCCGCGGAATTTTCCGCCTGGGTCGCGCAGCGGGCAGCGCTGGATGATCCTTACGCTTACGCGATCGTCGATCGCGACAACCGCGCGCTTGGCATCGCCACGCTGATGGAGATCCGCCCGGCGATGCGCGTCATCGAAGTCGGCCACATCGTCTATTCGCCCGCTCTTCAGCGCACGCCGCTCGCCACCGAGGCGCAATACCTGCTCGCGCGCTACGCGTTCGAGACGCTCGGCTATCGGCGCTACGAGTGGAAATGCCATTCGCACAATGCCGCCTCGCGACGGGCGGCGCTGCGCTACGGCTTCATTTTCGAAGGCATCTTGCGCCAGCAGATGATCGCCAAAGGCCGCAACCGCGATACCGCGATGTTTCCCATGCTCGACGGCGAATGGCCGGCACGCAAGCGCAACTTCGAGCGCTGGCTGGCGCCGGAAAATTTCACCGCCGATGGCAAACAAAAGCTCGGCTTGAGCGCGATGAACGCACCGGCACCCGTCAATCCTGTGAGGTAGTAGATGCACATTCTGATCACCGGCGCCGCGGGCATGATCGGCCGCAAGCTGACCGCACGGCTTGTGAACGACGGCCGCCTGAACGGGCAGGCAATTGACCGGCTCATGCTGATCGATGTGGTGGCGCCGGAAAAGCCCGCCGGCTTCACCGGCGCCGTCGAGCTTTCAACCAGCGACCTCTCCGCGCCGGGCGCCGCGGCAAAAGCGGTCGCGGGCCGGCCGGACGTGGTCTTCCACCTCGCCGGCGTGGTGTCGGGCGAGGCGGAAACCGATTTCGAGAAGGGCTACCGCGTCAATCTCGACGGCAGCCGCGCGCTGCTGGAAGCGATCCGCACTGCCGGCAACAGCTACCAGCCGAAACTCGTATTCACATCGTCAATCGCGGTGTTCGGTGCGCCGTTCCCGGAAGCCATCCCCGACGACTTCCATCTCACGCCGCTCACCTCCTACGGCACCCAGAAGGCGATCTGCGAACTGCTGCTCGCCGACTATACGCGGCGCGGCATTCTCGACGGCGTCGGCTTGCGGCTGCCGTCGATCGTGGTGCGGCCGGGCAAGCCGAACAAGGCGGCGTCCGGTTTCTTCTCCGGCATCATCCGCGAGCCGCTGGCCGGGCAGGAAGCGCTGCTGCCGGTCGCCGACAGTGTACTGCATTGGCACGCCAGCCCGCGCTCGGCGGTCGGCTTCCTCATCCATGCGGCGGGCTTGACGCGCGCGCAGCTCGGCGACCGCATCAACCTGACGATGCCCGGCGTGTGCTGCACCGTCGGCGAACAGATCGCCGCGCTCAAGCGCGTCGCCGGCGACAAGGTCGCTGCCCGCATCCGGCGCGCGCCGGATGCGCTGGTCGAGCGCATCGTCGCCGGCTGGCCGCGCCGCTTCGATGCGCGCCGCAGCGTCGCGCTCGGCTTCAAGGTCGAAGCGACATTCGATGACATCATCCGCGCGCATATTGAGGATGAGGTGGGCGGAAAAATCGTAGCCTGATGCGCTTCCCCTCCCCGCTGATTCCGGCGAAGCTGATCCGCCGCTACAAGCGCTTCCTCGCCGACGTGACGCTTAACAACGGCGAAGAGAGCACGGTCCATGTCGCCAATCCCGGCGCGATGATCGGGCTCGCGGCCCCGGGCTCGCGTGTGTGGCTTTCGAAATCGCCGAATGCCAGTCGCAAGCTGCCCTATTCCTGGGAGCTGGTGGAGGTTGATTTCGGCACCGGCAGCGAACTGGTCGGCGTCAATACCGGCCATCCGAACGCGCTCGTCGCCGAGGCGCTGGCGGCCAAGGCGATCCCCGATCTTGCCGGCTATGGGTCAGTGCGGCGCGAGGTCAAGTACGGGACCAACTCCCGCGTCGATTTCCTGCTGGAGCAAGCCGGCCAACCGTCCTGCTATGTCGAGATCAAGAATGTGCATTTGATGCGCCGGCCGGGGCTGGCGGAATTTCCCGACTGCGTGACCGCGCGCGGCGCCAAGCATCTCGACGAGCTCGGTGCCATGGTCGTCGCTGGCGCCCGCGCCGTGATGCTGTTCGTGATCCAGATCGGCTCGGCGGAGCGCTTCTCGCTCGCCCGCGACCTCGACCCGGCCTATGACGCCGCCTTCGAGCGCGCCCGAAAAGCCGGCGTCGGCGCCGCGGCCTGGAAATGCGGTATTTCGCGGGAGGGGATCGCGATCGCCTCGCCTATCCCGATCGTGCGTTGAGCCGAACTTGCGCCTGACGCGCCAGCCCTTACATTGGGCCCATGACCTATATCGACGCTGCCGTCGCTCCCCTCCGCAAGACCGGCCAGATCAAGATTCACCGCTCCGCCGCCTTCGAGGGCATGCGCAAGGCCGGCCAGTTGGTGGCCGCCTGCCTCGACATGCTGACCGAGCATGTCGGTCCGGGCGTGCCGACCGAAAAAATCGACCGGCTGGTGTTCGACTATGCGATGGATCACGGCGCCCTGCCGGCCACGCTGATGTATCGCGGCTACAAGAAATCGACCTGCACCTCGCTCAATCACGTGGTCTGCCACGGCATTCCGGCCGACAAGCCGATGAAGGAAGGCGACATCGTCAATATCGACGTGACGCTGATCCTCGACGGCTGGCACGGCGATTCCAGCCGCATGTATCCCATCGGTCAGATCCCCCGCCGCGCCGAGCGGCTGATCGAGGTGACGCACGAGTCGATGATGCGCGGCATCGCCACCGTCCGGCCGGGCTCGACCACCGGCGACATCGGCGCCGCGATCCAGAGCTTTGTGGAAGCCCAGCACATGAGTGTGGTGCGCGACTTTTGCGGCCACGGCCTCGGCCGGCTTTTCCATGACGAGCCGAACATCGTGCATGTCGGCCGGCCGGGCGAAGGCATGGTGCTCTGGCCAGGCATGTTCTTCACGATAGAGCCGATGATCAATCTCGGCCGCCCGCATGTGAAGGTGCTGTCCGACGGCTGGACCGCGGTCACGCGCGACCGCTCGCTGTCGGCCCAATTCGAACACACCGTGGGCGTCACCGACAAAGGCGTCGAGGTGTTTACCTTTTCGCCGGCGGGGCTCGACAAGCCGCCGTACCGACGCTAACGCCACCAGCAACGGCCGAAAGCCTCCCTCGTCGATCACGCACGGCTGAACTACAATCACGTCTCCCGGGGCGGCGCGGCGTGGGCGCGTTTTCATGGCGAAAAAGCGTGGCGACAGCAGACTGAAAGCCGGCCTCTCGGAGGCTCCGCCGCACTATCACGGTCATCGCGAACGGCTGCGCGGGCGCTTCCGCGAGGCCGGCGCTGAGGCGGTCAGCGACTACGAGCTGCTCGAACTGGTGCTGTTCCGCGCCATCCCGCAGCGCGACATCAAGCCGCTCGCCAAAGAACTGATCGCCAAATTCGGCTCCTTCGCCGAAGTGGTGGCGGCGCCGCCGGCCCGGCTCGCCGAGGTCAAGGGCATGGGCGAAGCCGCCATTACCGAACTCAAGGTGGTGCACGCGGCGGCGAGCCGGCTGGCACGCGGCCAGGTGCAGAAGCGGCCGGTGTTGTCGTCGTGGTCGAGCGTGCTCGACTACTGCCGCATGGCCATGGCCTTCGCCGAAAAGGAGCAGTTCCGCGTACTGTTCCTCGACAAGCGCAACCAGCTCATCGCCGACGAATTGCAGCAGGTCGGCACCGTCGATCACACGCCGGTCTATCCGCGCGAGGTGGTCAAACGCGCGCTCGAATTATCCGCCACCGCACTGATCCTGGTGCACAACCATCCCACTCAGGGGTCTTTGGTCACGTTTGATCCCACTCAAGCCCGGTAAAACACTAGCTTTTTGCTTGAATTTAACTGGGGGCGGTTTAGGCTCAATATTGTGGACCTTAAAGTCATACAGACCCCTGTTGCAGCCCCCTAACCGACCCCAGTAGACGCCGAAGAAATCACGATGCCCAACATGACAGAAGGCGCAATCCGTCAGGCTCTCAAGCGTGCCGAAAAATCCCGGAAGCAAGAATCTCTGACCGACGGAGAGGGACGTGGGACCGGACGCCTCGCCTTGATTCTCAAACCAATGCCAACCCGTGTGACAGCGGAATGGATGGTTCAACAATGGCGCGATGGAAAACGCACGAAATCCAAGATCGGCTCCTATCCAGCAATGTCGCTCTCGGAGGCAAGGGAGATATTCAAGCGCGACTTCGCCGAGGTCATCCAGAAAGGCAGCAGCATCAAGATCGCGGGCGACACGCGAGCAGGTACGGTTGCCGACCTGTTCGAGGCATACGTGAAGAACCTCAAAGACGCCGAAAAATCGTCTTGGTCTGAAGCGGAAACAGGTTTGAATAAGATAGCAGATGTTCTCGGGCGCAAGCGGCTCGCACGCGACATCAGCCCCGACGATGTGCTTGGCGTCATTCGTCCGATCTACGAC
>DATBZY010000174.1:0-27808 GCA_036512915.1 Pseudolabrys sp.
CGTGGACGATAGCACACGGCGGGGTTCGCTAGAAGCGATAGGCAAGTGCGGGCGCTGCGCCACTGGCTTGGCGGCAAACGGGTGAAGGTGAAGAGCCGGTCGCCGTCGGACTCTCGTCGAAATAACAGACGAGGTCGCCCAGCAGGTCGGTCGCGCTTATGCGCTTGGCTTGTGGTAGCTAATTGGTAGCTATTCGGTCAAACCCTTACAGCAAACTCTGCCTAACCATTTGATTTTATTGGCGCGCCGGAAGGGATTCGAACCCCTGACCCCCAGATTCGAAGTCTGGTGCTCTATCCAGCTGAGCTACCGGCGCTTATTTCGTTTGCGCATGATCTTATCCGAAAACCGGTTCCCACTTTTTGGGATCATGCGCAGGGGTTCCCTGGAAGAGAACAGTGGCGCGCCCGCAGCGATACGAACTCCTGACCCCCAGATTCGTAGTCTGGCCGAGACCATTGAAATCGCTAGAGTTCATTACCGTAAGGGCGGCTTGGCACACCTTGTCCTTAGAGTTTTCGATGGATTGTTGCAAGGCGAGTCAGCGAACGCAGCGCCGCCGCGACCACCGGCCCAGCCACGGCGGGCGCGCTTCAAGCGGTTTGCGCGACGCGTCCATGACTAACAATCCGCTTGAGTTCCGGCAGACAGGACCCGCAATTGGTGCCGGCGCGCAGCGCGGTGCCGATATCCGCCACGCTCGCCGCGCCGCCGCTCGCGATCGCCGTGCGGATCACATTAAGGCCGACGCCGAAGCAGGCGCAGATCACCGGGCCGGGATCGGCGAGACCCGCGGTCGATTTTCCCGACAGTACCGCGCGGCGCTGCGCCTCGCCCAGGGCCTCGGCCTTGAACAGCGCCTTCACCGTGTCCCACGGCAGCGCCGCGTCGGCGTTGCCCATGAATAGGCAGCCGACAAGCCGGCCCTCGACAAAGGCCGCTAGGCGATAGCTGCCGCGCGGCTCGTCGAAATATTCCGCGATCTCGCCATCGCCGCCGAATAGCCTGGCCGCGCGCTCGCGCCAGGCGGCCGGCGGATCGTTGCTCGCCATCAGCAGGCCTTCGCCGTTCGCCACGCTCACCCGCGACCACCATGTCTCCACCGGCAGCGCGATGCGGCGGCGCGAAAGCGCAAAGCCGCGGAAACGGAATTCGACCGGCTCGATCGAAGCCAGCGTCGCCTTCGTTTCGGGCTGGCCGGAGAACGGATCGGTCGCCGGCGTGACCAGTTCGCCGACCCGGGCGGAGGACGCCGTCTCGTCGCTCCAATGGATCGGCGCGAACAGCATGCCGCGCTGCTGCCCGTCGCTCACCGCGACCTTGAGCACGCAAGCGCCATAGGGCGAACTCACGCGCGCGAATCCGCCATGGCGCAGCCCCGCCGCCGCGGCATCGAGCGGGTGTACCTCGACGAAAGGCTCCGGCAGATGGGCGCCGAGCCGCGGGCTCAAGCCCGTGCGCGTCATGCTATGCCACTGGTCGCGCGCGCGGCCGGTATTGAGGCGGAACGGAAACGCATGCGAGACCGGCGCGCTCGGCGCCGGCATTTCTGGCGCGATCAGCCGCGCCTTGCCATCATTGGTGAAGAAGCCACCGGCGGCGAAGAATCGCGTTTCGCCGCGCGCCTCGCCAACGCGCGCCGGCCATTGCACCGGATCAAGCCTATTGAACTCCTCGTCGCTGAGCGCGGCGAGCGCGCCGATATCGAAATCGCGCGCGCCATCGTTCTCGAACGCCGACAGCGCCGCGTGCTCGCGGAATACAGCCGCCGCCGAGTCGAAATTGAACGCTTCGGCAAAGCCCAGGCGGCGCGCCACTTGCGTGACGATCCACCAGTCGGACTTGGCCTCGCCCGGCAGCGGCAGGAACGGCCGCTGGCGCGAAATGCGCCGCTCGGAATTGGTGACGGTGCCGTCCTTCTCGCCCCAGGCCGCCGCCGGCAGCAGGATATGCGCCCCGGCATTGACCGTGTCGTTGCTGGCGACGTTTTCCGAGATCACCAGCAGATCGAGCTTGCCCAATGCTTCGCGCATGGCGCGCGCGGCAGCGATACCGCCGGATTGGTCGCCATCACCCACAGCGCCTTGATCTCGCCGCGCTCGATCGCCTCGAACATCGCCACCGCCTTGTGGCCTTCGCGCTGCGCCATGGCGCCCGCGCGCCAGAAGCGACCGACGCGGTCGATGTCGGCGGGCGTGAAGTTCATGTGCGCCGCAAGCTGATTGGCGAGCCCGCCGACCTCGCGGCCGCCCATGGCATTGGGCTGGCCGGTGAGCGAGAACGGGCCCATGCCCGGCTTGCCGATGCGGCCGGTGACCAGGTGGCAGTTGACGATCGCGCCGACCTTGTCGGTGCCTTGCGCCGATTGGTTCACCCCTTGCGAAAAACAGCTGACCACTTTCGGCGTCGTGCGGAACATCTCGAAGAAGCGAGTGACGTCGGCTTCGGCAAGACCAGTCGCCGCCGCCGTCGCGGCCAGATCCGGCGCTATCTCCCGCGCCCGGACGAGCGCATCCGGCAATCCCGAGGTATGCGCATCGATGTATTCGTAATCGAGTGCAAGCGTGTCGGCGAGATGCACGAGCAGTCCGCTGAACAGCGCGGTATCCATGCCGGGTGCGACGGCCAAGAACAGGTCGGCGTCTTCCACGCTTGCGGTGCGGCGCGGGTCGATCACCACGACCTTGGCGCCGCGCGCGCGCTTATTGGCGACCATGCGCTGGTACAAGACCGGATGGCACCAGGCGGCATTGGAGCCGACCAGAATGATAAGGTCGGCGAGATCGAGGTCCTGGTAGCTGCCGGGCACGGTGTCGGTGCCGAAGGCGCGGCGGTGGCCGGCGACCGAGGAGGCCATGCAGAGCCGGGAATTGGTGTCAACATTGGCGGTGCCGATGAAGCCCTTCATCAGCTTGTTGGCGACGTAATAATCCTCGGTGAGCAACTGGCCGGACAGATAGAAGGCGACCGCGTCGGGGCCATGCTCGGCAATCGTGCGGGCGAAACCGTTCGCCACCGCCTCGAGCGCGCTGTCCCAAGACGTTCGCGCCAGCATTCCGTCCGCCTGCCGCAGCATCGGATGCAGCAGGCGGGTGTCGAGCGCCAGCGTCTCGCCCAGCGCCGAGCCTTTCGAGCAAAGCCGGCCGAAATTCGCCGGATGCTCGGGATCCCCGGCAATCACCGCGCCGCCACGCCCATCGGGCTTGGCCAACACGCCGCAGCCCACGCCGCAGTAGGGGCAGGTGGTGCGCACAGCGGGCGGATGGTGCGCGGGCGCGTTCATCAATAGACGTCCTGCTGGTAACGCCCCTTCTTTTTCAACTCGGCGACGAAGTCGTTGCTTCCTCAGCCGTCCGCGCGCCGTGCTGGGCAACAATATCGACCAGCGCGAGCTCGACATCCTTGGCCATGCGCTTGGCGTCGCCGCAGACATAAATGTGGGCGCCGTCGGCGAGCCAGGCCCACAGATCGCGGCCGACCTCGCGCATGCGGTCCTGCACGTAGATTTTGTGATCGCTGTCGCGCGACCAGGCGAGCGTAAGCCGCGTCAGCAACCCCGACGCCTTCATCTCCTTGAAGTCGTCCTCGTAGAAAAAGTCGTAGTTGGAGCGCTGATGACCGAAGAACAGCCAGTTGCGGCCCGGCGCGTTCACCGCCAGGCGCTCCTGCAAGAAGGCGCGGAACGGCGCCACGCCGGTGCCCGGGCCAATCATAATGATCGGCACTGACGGTTCGGCCGGCAGCGCGAAGGCATGCGCCTTCTGCACATAGACCTTGATGGCGTCGCCGGGCGCGACGCGCTCGGCGAGGAAGGTCGAGGCGACGCCAAGCCGACGGCGCTCCGCGACGTCGTAGCGCACGGCGTCGACCGTGAGCGCAACACGGCCGGGATTGACCTTGGGCGATGACGAAATCGAGTAGAGCCGCGGCTGCAGCGGATCGAGCGCCTCGATGAAGGCTTCCGGATCGGGCCGGATGCCGGGGAATTTCTCGATTGCCGCCAGCACGTCGAGGCTCGCCGCATCGCCGTCCGGGTCTTCGCCGTTAGCGAGCGCGCGCGCCTTCATTCGGCGCTCGCCGCCGGTGATGTAGGAGAAAAGCTGGAACAGCATGTCGGGGGCGGGCGACAACGACACGCTGTCGAGCATTACGTCGCGCAAGCCGCGCCCGCCAATCGGAAAATCCGCCGGCGCGGCGAGCGCCTTGATCACTGCGTCGACCAGCGCCGGGTCGTTGGACGGAAACAGGCCGAAGGAATCGCCGACCGTGTAGTCGAGCCCGCACGAGGCGAGATCCAACTCGACGTGCCAAGTTTCCTTTTCCGAGCCGGGCTTGTTGAGCCGCATGCACGAGATCACCGTCGCCACCGCCGGATTGTCGCGCGAGCGGCCAGGCACGGCCTGCGGAACCGGAGTCGGTGCCGAGAGAAGTGGGCGCCGGCGCGGCGGCGGAGGCCTGAGGCGCGTGCTTGGACTCCTCATACAGCGTCTTGAGCATGCGGGCGGTTTCCTTGCCGCCCGGCACGCACAGGTTCAGCCGCTCTTCCTTGCCCTGCAAGATGGCGCCGGAATAATTCCGGCAGTCGTAGCCGCATTGGCCGCAATCCTGTTGCGCCATCGCCGCCATCATGCGCCAGCGCAGCGGCTTGCTGTCCGCGAGCTTCATGCGCTCGGTGATCGGCAAGGTCTGGTTGTGCCAGGGCGCGCCGCCGTCGTCGTCCTCCGCCGGCGCTGCCTTACCGGCGTCGATCAGACCCGGCAGCAACTTGGCCGCCTGCTCGTTCGACAGTGGCGTCACGCCGTCTTCCAGCGAGAACAGGCCGGCGAACAAGCCGTTCAACCAGGTGCGCTGCTCCACGCTGAATGGCGCGGATTCTGGGATGAAGGATGGCATCGGCGGCCGCTGCGTCACGCTCATTCGGCAGCGTCCTGCTCGGTCATGGCCTTGAGTGCGTCGATTTCGTGGCGACTCGCAAGGGCGAGGAAGCTCTCCTCGCGCGAAGCGCGGTGCGCGAGATACGCCTTGAGGATGCGTTCGACCGTCTTCGGCGCGTCGTCCGCCTTGACGTCGCGATAGAGCTCGCGGCCAAGCGTCGCCTGCGGCCCGAAGCCGCCGCCGATCAGCACGTGATAGCCCTCGACCGCGTCACCGTCTTCGGTCTCCTGCACCTTGCAGGCGAGCATGCCGATCTCGCTGATGAAATGCTGCGCGCAGGAGTGATGACAGCCGGTGAGATGGATGTTGACCGGCGTGTCGAGCGCAACCCGCGTCTCGCACCAGCGCGCGATGTCTTCGGCGTGGCGTTTAGTGTCGGAGGCGGCGAACTTGCAGCCGGCATTGCCGGTGCAGGCGACGAGCCCGGAGCGGATCGCATTGGCCTCGATCGCCAAGCCGAGCGACTTGATCTTCGCTTGCGCGGCCTTCAGCTTCTTGGATGGGACACCGGAGATCAGCAGGTTCTGCCAGACGGTAAGCCTGATATCGCCGTCGCCCATCTCGCGCGCAACATCAGCAAGGCCGCGCATCTGCGCGACCGTCAGGCGGCCGACCGGCACCACGACGCCGATCCAGTGCAATCCATCCTGCTTCTGCGCGTGAATGCCGATATGCGCGGTGCGCGAAAACGCCGGACGCGGCGCTAGCGCGCCGGGAGCGGCGCGATCGAGCTTGCGCCCGAGCTTCTCCTCGACCAAGCCGAGGAATTTCTCGAATCCCATCTTGTCGAGCACGTATTTGAGCCGCGCCTTGGTGCGGTCGGTGCGGTCGCCGTGATCGATGAACACGCGCACCACCGCGTCCGCGACCTTGCAGGCGTCGGCCGGCTTGACCAGCACGCCGGTGTCGCGCGCAAAATCCTTGTGCCCGGTGATGCCGCCGAGGCAGAGCCGGAACCAGACCCCGGCTTCGAGCCCGAAACCATCGTTCACGGCAACCGCCTGGAAGCCGATGTCGTTAGTGTCTTCCAGCACCGGAATGACTCCGGCGCCGTCGAAGCCGACATTGAACTTGCGCGGCAGACCGTACAGCGAACGGTCGTTAAGAATGTGGAAGTGTTACTCGCGCGCATAAGGCCTGGTGTCGATCAGCTCTTGGCGGTCGATGCCAGCGGTGGGCGAGCCGGTGACATTGCGGATATTGTCGGCACCGGAGCCGCGCGAGCACAGGCCGAGGTCCTGGATCGCCTCGATCATGGCGACCGCGTTGCTGGCCGCGATCTCGCGGATTTGCAGATTAGCGCGTAGTGACATGGGCGTAACCGCCGCCGTAGCGCTCGGCCAGGTCGGCCAGGCCGGCAAATTGCGCGGCTTTGAGGATGCCGTTCGGCAGTCGCAGCCGGCACATATAGGAATTCTGGTTCGGCGCCACGTAGAACAACCCAAAAAAACGCCAGCGGAAATTGTCCGGCGGCTTCGGATATTCGCTCTTGGCGGCGAGGTCCTTCAGTCGCTCATAGCTGTCGAACGGATGCTGCTCGCGTTTGAATTTCTCCGGATCGGACAGTTTGCCGCCCGACGCCAGCACGCGGTTCTGCGCCTTCAGCGCAGCCGCCTCGGGCCCCATCGGCTCGGCCGCCACCGCCGGCGCCGCGGCAGCGCCGGGGATGCCAATACTGGTACTGGCCAGGCCCTTCGCGGCTTTGGCGATCTGCACGCCGGCGACAAACCCTTCCAGATAGCGCTTCTGTTCGGGTTCGAAGTCGCCGGCCTGCTTTTCGGCCGCGAGCTTGAGATCGGTCTCGGCTGAGCTCATTCTGCGGGCACCTGCGTCGGCGCCATGAGCGGCGCTGGTACCGTCTTGCGTGGCTTGTGCGTCAAATAGATCGCCAGGCCGGTGAAGACGAATCCGCCGACCAGATTGCCGAGCGTCACCGGGATCTGATTCCACAGCCACCAATCGGCGAGCGTGATCTTGGCGCCCATCATCATGCCGGTGGGGATGATGAACATGTTGACCACCGAGTGCTCGAAGCCTTGCGCGAAGAAGATGAACACTGGCATCCAGGCAGCCGCGATCTTGCCGACCGTCGAGCTGGTGGTCATGGCCATGACGATGGCGAGGCAGACCATCCAATTGCACAGGATCGCCTTGACGAAGACCGCCACCATGCCGGCGTAGCCGATCGCTGAATAGCCAGTGGTCTTGGCTTGCGCGATCGCGACGATCCGGGCAGCGACGCCGGCCGGTTCAATTGTACCGAAATTGGTCAGCACGATCGCCAGCAACCCGCCATAGGCGACGCTGCCGATCAGATTACCGATGAACACGAATGCAAAATTAACGAGCATCGTGCGGGTGCTGGTGTCGTTTTCGATCCAGGGCAGCGGGAGCAGGCCGAAACTGCCGGTGACGAGGTCGAGGCAAAGGATAACGATGATGACGAGGCCAACAGGGAATATCAGCGCGCCGACCAGCGGCTGTCCGGTCTGCAAGGTGCCGGTGAATGCGAGACTGGTGGCCGCGCCAAGAATGGCTCCGGCGAGCGCGCCGCGAATGAGCAGATCGGTTGGCGAAAGTCCGAGCTTGCGACGCCCAGTTTCGATCATGGCAGTGGCGACGTCGACCGGCTTCACATAATCCATGTGTGTCTCCCTAGATCCATCTCGAGCGGGCCCTTGCCGGGTCCCTGGTTCAGCGATGTGCCCCAGCCGCTACGCGACCGGCGGATTGGCTATCCAAACAAAAACGCCACTGGCCACATCTCTCGGACGTGGGTTCAGCGGCGTTGCTGCAGCTCGCCCATCGCTGGGCGTTGGACGGTGATCTTCCTTCGAGCACCGCCTGGTATCTCTCTATACAAGTGCCGTGCCAACCAATCGCGAACATGATATTTGTAGCTTTTTCAAAGGCTTGGTTAAAACCGCACTTCGTCCCTCAGTTCCAGATCGAGGTTTCTGCCCCAGCCGGTTGCAGCCCTCGCCTATTATTTGTGCACTGCAGCGTTCGGTGAATTTTTGAGCAACTTTGCGAGATGGTCGCGCTACGCCGCTGCACGTGAGAGCGCGCGGCCGAACATCAAGTCCTCGCGGATTGCCTCAATCGAAGCGCCGGAACGGATCAGCTCGAGATACCAGAGCCCGTCGGCGGTATCGCCGAACAGCACGGCACCGGTAAGCCGCCCGTCGGCGATCACCAGTTTCTTGTAGCTGCCAAGGCCGGGATCGGAGAGCACGATCTGCTCGGTGCTAGGCAGCCCCAGAAAATCCCCGGCCGAGAACACGTTGACGCCCGACACCTTGAGATTGGTCGCCAGCACGCTTCCCGAGTAGCGCCCGCCCTCGCCGGCAAGATGCGCGGCGATAGCGCGCGCCTGCTCGTAAGCCGGCTCGACCAGGCCGTAGCAGATGCCGCGATGCTCGGCGCACTCGCCGATCGCGTAGATGCCGGCCTTGCTACATTGCAGATGATCATCGACCACGATGCCGCGATCGATGGCGAGATCGGCGGTGCGAGCGAGATCGACGCTCGGCCGAATGCCGGCTGCAACCACCACCAGATCGGCATCGATCTGCTGCCCGCTCTTGAGCGCTACCGCCTCGGCACGCTGGCGGCCGCGAATGGCGGCGGTTTCGGCGTTCAGATGCACGGCGATGCCGCGGGCCTCGACCGCGCGCTTGAGCAGGGCGGAGGCGCGCGCGTCAAGCTGGCGCTCCATCAGCCGGTCCATCAGATGGACGACGGAAACCTGCGACCCGGCTTTTGCCAGACCATAGGCAGCCTCTAACCCCAGCAAGCCACCGCCGATCACGACAGCCTTAGGTCGCGCGGCCGCCGCCGCTTCGATGGTGGCGACATCGCCGAGATCGCGGAAGGTCATCACCCCGGGCAATTCCATGCCGGGAACGTTGAGCCGGATCGGGCGCGAGCCGGTGGCGAGCACCGCCTTCGTGAACGGCAACGTCGCACCATTAGCCAGCCGCACGCGCCGTATCGCCGGGTCGATGGCGGTCGCGGTATGCCCGTAGAGCAGCGTGACTCCGCATGTTCATTGCGCGGATTCTCCGTTGTTATTCAACATGCCGGGCCGCCCGCGGACGGGCGGCCCGCGGGAATCACACTTCGACACGCTTGATCGTCAGGCTCTTGAGATAGGCGACGGGGTTCTCGGGATCGAAAATCTTGCCGTCGAAGAACTTTTCCTTGCCGCGCGAGGTCGAGGCCGGGATATCGGCGGCGGCAACGCCAAGGGTCTTGGCGGCGGCACGCCAAAGATCCTCGCGGTTGACCTTCTTGATCAGCGCCTTGCTATCGAAGCCGGGTTCGTATTTGCCCCAGCGGATATCTTCGGTGAGAAACCAGAGCTCATGGCTCTGGAACGGATAGGAGGCGTGGTCGCGCCAGTACTTCATGATATGCGGCGAGTTCTCGACGACCTTGCCGGGGATGCCGTAGTCGAACTTGCCGCTACTGCGGTCGAGAATGTCTTCGACCGGACAATTCATCCATTGGCGCTTGCCCATGATCGCTGAGAGTTCGGCTTTGTTCTCCGCCTTGTCGGCCCATTGCTGGGCTTCCATCACCGCCATTAGGATGGCGTTGGCGGCGTTCGGATATTTGTCGACCCAGGCGGCGCGCATGCCGAGCGATTTTTCCGGATGCTTGTTCCAGATCTCGCCGGTGTTGACCGCGGTGTAGCCGATGCCTTGGTGAATGAGCTGCAGGTTCCACGGCTCGCCGACGCAGAAGCAGTCCATCGTTCCGACCTTCATGTTCGCTACCATCTGCGGCGGCGGCACCACGATCGTTTCGATGTCCTTGTCGGGATCGATGCCGCCGGCGGCGAGCCAGTAGCGAAGCCACAGGTCGTGGGTACCGCCGTGGAAAGTCATTGCTGCCTTCACGGACTTGCCGGAGGCTTTCTTTTTTTCCAGCGCCGCCTTGAGCGGGCTTGCGTCGGTGCCAAGCTTGAGGTCGGCATATTCCTGCGCAACCGAGATCGCCTGCGCATCGAGATTGAGCCGCGCCAGGATGTACATCGGCGTCGGCACGTTGTTCTGCGTGACCTTGCCGGCGCTGATGAGGTAAGGCATCGGCGTCAGAATATGAGCGCCATCGATGCCGTTGCCCTCCGAACCAAGTACGAGATTGTCGCGCGTCGCGCCCCACGACGCTTGCTTGGCGACCTCGACGTCGGGCACGCCGTGCTTGGCGAAGAAGCCCTTGTCCTTGGCGACGAACAGCGATCCGGCGTCGCTGAGCGCGATAAAGCCGAGCGTTGCCTTGGTGACTTCTGGACCGGCGGCCTGCGCGATGTAGGCCCCGAAGGGGAATTGCGTGTTGACCGCCGAGCAGCGCGGCGGTTCCTGCGCCGGCTTTCAGAAGCGACCGGCGGCTCAGACCGCGCCGCCGTGGCTTGCCTGGTTGATCGTCATCAGCGGCATTGCTGTCAGCCCGACGTTGGACTTTGAGCGCCGTGACGGCGCCTCCGATGTCATTCCTTTCAAGTGTCGTGCCAAGTCGGTAGAAATGGCTGAAATCACATTCAATTCAGCGATTTAGCCAGAACTTTCACCGCCGGCCGCCAGTTTGCCTAAAGCCTCGGCCTGCTCATCGCCGACGCAGCCTGCGCTATAATTGTGCAATGCAATATTCAACGCACGATCGACAAGCGCGGCCGTTCCGAGCGCTTGAGGCGCCATGCCGCCAGGTGGCCGCCGATGTCGCGGGGCACGAAATCCGGACCGACGAAGGCGCCGATGCCGTCGGGCGGCTCGCCATCGCCCGGCGACGGCGTGACGCCGAGCGCGGCGTTGTAAAGATCGGGTCGGAACACCGCTTGCGCAGTGGCGCACAATTCCTCCGACAATGGCGCCTGGCCCCAGCGCACGATCTGCGCATAGAGCCAAGCCGCCTGCACCGGATCGGGGCGGCTTGCGCCGTTGCGGCCGATGACGATGTAGCGATCGTTCATGCGGATGGTGCCGTCGGGCGCGATCTTCATGTTTCCGGTGAGGGTGCGGACGACCAGTTCGGCTTCGACGTCGAGCCGCCGCGCCACCGCCGCCGCCACCGCCGCGCGATTGCTTGCGTCATCGACGAAGACGCTCGCCCGCGCCAGCGCGCGAATGAGCGCGGCGAGCGTATCGGGATTTTCGGTCGCCCAGCAATCGCGCACCGCCAGCACTTTTTCCGATACGCGCGCCATGATCTCGCAGCCGAAATGCAGGATGCGGTCGACGCCGGAGTCCACCGCCACCGAATTCCACGGCGCGCCGACGCAGAAGCCGTCCACGTGTCCGCTGGCGAGGCTTTCCACCATGTAGGGCGGCGGCAGCACCACCAGCCGCACGTCTTCGTCGGGATCGATCCCGCCCGCCGCCATCCAGAATCGCAGCTGGTAATTGTGATTGGAGAACGGAAAGGTCATGCCGAAGGTGAGCGGCTCGCCGCCGCGCGCTTTCCTCTCCGCCACCACGCGCGCCAGCGCGCGCGCCGACACCTTGGGATCGGCAAGATCGCCGTCAGCGACGCCCGCCAGCGCGGCGAACAGCCGCGGCGACACCGTAATGGCATTGCCGTTAAGCCCGAGATTAAAGGGCGCAATGATCGGCACGCGCACGTGACCGATACCGAGGCTGGAGGCGATCGCCACCGGCGAGAGCAGATCCGCGGCGTCGAACAGGCCGATATTGAGCTTGTCGCGCACGTTCGACCACGACACTTCCCGCACCAGCTCGATGTCGAGATTTTCCGCGGCGGCAAAACCCTGGTCTACCGCGATCAAGAGGGCCGCCGCATCCACCAACGGAATGTAACCGATCCGAAGTTTCGCCTCGCTCATTTGAGCAACTCCGCCGCGGTGAGCACCGCTTGCGCGATCTCGACAATCTTCTTGTGCTCGTTCATGGCGGTCTTGCGCAGCAGCGCATAGGCCTCCTCTTCGGTGAGTTTCTTGGCCTGCATCAGCACGCCCTTGGCACGGTCGATGACCTTGCGCTCTTCCAGCGCGCCCTTGGCGTGGTCGAGTTCGCCTTGCAGGCGAGCGAACGCATTGAAGCGGGAAATGCACAAGTCGAGAATGCTGGTGATGCGCTCCTTCTTGAGCCCATCGACGATATAGGCCGACACGCCGGCATCGACCGCAGCTTGAATCGAGGCGCTGTCGCTCTGGTCGACGAACATTGCCACCGGACGCTTCACCGCCCGGCTCATCTGGAACAACTGCTCGAGCATGTCGCGGCTCGGGCTTTCCAGATCGATCAGGATCACGTCGGGATCCATGGCATAGATGCGCGCCAGCAGGTTGTGCGTCTCGGCGATGCGCTCGACCTGCATGAAGCCGGCCTCGCGCAATCCATCTTCGAGGATGGCGGCGCGGATCGGGCTTTCGTCGACAATCGCGATCTTTAGCGTCGAATCCCGCTGCCCGCCCGGCGACAGCGTGCCATGGCTGGGCGGGTTCGATCCTTTTCGCATTTCAGCCAAATGTCCTGTCCCTGCCGGCATTGCATTCGCCTGGGCCGTGCGGCCAATAACGAGGCCTTCCTGCATCCTTATCATGCAAGACCCATTCCACACCGCGAGGTCGGAAAACTCGGCGCTGCACCGCCTGATATCGCTGCTTTACCCGAACATGCGGCCGATCAGCCCCTTCTTCGCGGGTTTCGGCGGCGGCATGGTGGCGGCTGCGCTCTGCATCACGCCGGCCAAGGTCATATGGACGTCGGTTCATGCCGCTTTTTGGGGCAGTGGCACTATCGATGCAGGCATGCATGAATACGCACAAGCCCGCGGCTCGCCGCTGGAACAGTACGGTCGGCCGTAAGATTCGCCGTCGCCGTTTCGCAGGAAAGCCAGAAATAATTCGCCGTCGGATCCACGACCAGTCGGGCCGGTGCGAATTTCGCCACGATCTCTGACAGGAACTCGGTCGTTGAAAACCAGGATAGCCGGTTCAGGTTTCGACCAATTCGATCCGATGACACAAAATGCGAATCTCCGAGCGTCGGATCGGACGCCGCGCCCGTGGCGAGCGCAACGACCGCGGCCTTCTATTTCGTCCAAGCCGTCACAAATTTGGCGGTCTCGACCGCGTGCACCAGCATCACGAGCAGGAAGCCACCGGCAATCGCCCGAGCCGTCACGCGGCTGGTGAGAGCCTCCATGAAGCGTACCAGGAATGGTATCGGCAGGGTCAGCCGGCCATCGGCGCGGTGTGCGTACAGCGCAGCCAGCACGCCGAGCATAGGAGTGGCGATCACGAGTGCCGTGCGCAGATAATACCTGTTACTGGCATGCAGCGCATGGTCCAGCCACGACCAGTATGCGACGAGCGCCAGGGTGACTATGGAGGCGGCGTAGATGTGTGCCTTTGCCGGCGTGAGCCGTCCAAGAACGAGAAAGGCAACGCCGTAGCTCACGATTACACCGAATAGGAGCAGAACCAAGTCGCCGCTCAAAATGGTGACGTCGAAGAAGTTCAGGGCTGCTCTGACAAGGACGCCTGCGAAGTAGTCATCGGGGGGATGCCAGCTTCACCGCCGCCCAGATCGCCATTGCGACAACTAAGGCGCCGGCCGCTCGCAGAAACGCGGCATCTCGCTTGCCCCGCAACAGAAGCGTAGCCACAATGGCGATCGCAAGAATTATCGCGCCTTCATGCGTGAAGACGAGCGCGAGCAGCATAACGAACACCAATGCAATTCCGCGGCTGCCCCGACCGGCGTATTGGCAGACGGCGAGGGCCGGCCAGAATAGCGCGTGCGCCATCCACATTTCGGTCGGGAACCCCAAGACCAAAGGGCAGAGGCAGGCCGTCGAGAAACATGCGTAGCTGAAGATGATGCGGCCCTTGGAGCGATCGGCCGCGAATGTCGCGACGAGCGCCAGGATCTGCGCCACGAAGAACAGAAGTCCATAGACGATGATGCCGCCGCCTGCGTCCCCGGTCAGCTGGACGTAGGCCTCGGCCGGCAGCAAGCAGAAGAGATAGACCGCCAGGCGGCCCGAGATGTTGTGCTAATGGAACGCCCAGACATCCTGGACAGCGACCGAATAGGAAAACATCGCACCATCGCCGTACATCTGCAGCTCGTATCGGAGCCCGATGACGACGAAGAGGACCGACCAGCAGATCCCGGCGGCGATGACTAAGGTGCGCAATATATCGGTGTCGGAGCGGGTGGCGGCATCGGCCCATGACGCGCCACGCACGATGCTCGGAAGCGATGGGCTGGCCGTCATGTCTACGGTCTCCACGGGCGCGTCGGGCGCTCGCCCGCAAGTCTAGCGGCGCATAAGGCGCTGATGGTCCAAGAGTTGCTTGAGAACGCCGCCGGCCGTCTCAACCACATGATCGAGGATTCGTTTGCCGAACTCTGCCGACGCCGCCTGCGCATCACCGATAACTCCCATGTCGGCGATTCGCTTATCGTTCGTCGACCACGGCCACGACACCGCTCGATCGAGGATCGTCTTGCGGATCGCCTCCCCGCCAGACGGATTTTTCAATTGCGCAATTTGATCTCGGCGTACCAGTTGCGGTGCGATCGCCAACATCATTGAAGTCTCGTTCTTTCCACCATGGATCTCCGGAATCGCCGCATTCGCGTCAACCTCCACCCATGCGGCGGGATGCAGGACGCAGACATTGAGGCCAAAGTCGGCGCGCAAATCCTGCGCCAGGGCTTCCAGGATCCCCCGGTTGCCGCCGTGACCGTTGATGATGACGAGATTGCGCGCCGGCAGCGCGCGGGCGATCTCGCGTCCGAGATCGCGCATGAAAGCTGTCATGCCCTGGATCGACAGGGACATGGTGCCGGGCGCCCACTCATGCTCGCGCGCAAGGCTTATCGCCAGCGTTGGCAGCTGCCAAAGATCCAAGGGCTCGCCCCAGCGGGAGATGATGCGGCGGGTAAATTCCTCGGCCAGCACGACATCGGTATTGAGCGGCAGATGCGGGCCATGTTGCTCGATCGAACCGATCGGCAGGCAAAGTATCGAGCTCTCGCTGAGAACCTTCGAGATTTCCAGGAAAGTGAGCTGGCCGATCAATCGACTCGGCACAGCGTGTGGCATGGCCGTTACCGTTTTTGCTTGCGCATGATCTTTTCCGAAAACCGGTTTCCTCTTTTCGGGATCATACGCGAGCCTTGCAGGAACCCACGTGCGGTTTTTGCCACGAAGTTAGCAACCCTGCCAATCTCACGTTGCCAGAGGGGCCACATCCCGATTCGGGTCCGTCGGGTCGGCGAGCGAAGCCATGAGATGATCGAGCCGGTGCCCGGCCCGCGCCGCTTTCGCCGTCAGATAGCGGCGGTTGTCGGCGTTAATTGGCGCCTGAAGCGGCATCCGTCCTGCGATTTCAATTCCAGCCTTAGCGAGACCGTCGAGCTTGGCTGGATTATTGGTGAGCAGCACGACGCGCGTGCAGTTGAGCATTTGCAGCATCCGCGCGGCGATACCGTAGTCGCGCTCATCATCATCGAAGCCGAGCGTCGTGTTGGCATCAACCGTGTCAAGCCCGTCTTCCTGCATCTGGTAGGTGCGCATCTTGTTGGCCAGACCGAGACCGCGGCCCTCCTGCGCCAAATAGAGAATGATGCCGCCGCCCCCATCTCCGAGCTGAGCAAGCGCGAGTTTGAGCTGATCGCCGCAGTCGCAGCGCCGCGAGCCAAATACGTCACCGGTGAGACAGGCGGAGTGCAAGCGCACAAGAACAGGGTTGGTGAAGTCTGGCTTTCCGACAATGATGGCGACCGAACTGCCGCCCATCGCATCTCGGAAAACGACGAAACGTGTGCGTATACCGGAATTGAGCGGCACCGACGCCTCACTTGCAATCGTGAGGGATCGAATGACGTCGTCGCCGAAACGCGAGACCGCTGTCGCCTCGACGGTAATAATTTGCGACTCAAATGCGATCGCATCTTCCACCGCGACATCCGCCGCCAGCACCGCCGGCAATCCCTGCGATAATTTGACAAGCTGGATCGCGGCCGCGGCCGCGGGACCCGCCGGCTTTACATCAAAGACGCAATCGATTTTGGCATCGGCAACAAGCGCCAGAATCGTATCCGCGTCATGGCCTGCCGTGAGCTGCAATTCAACCGGCGTCGTCGCTTCAAAACCGAGCGCACGCGCACGCCGCGCCGTGATGACCAGCCGCGGTGCCGCCGGCGCGCATAGCGTCATGAATTCGGCAAGCCGCTGCGTATCGAGTCCCTCAACCGGCAATGTGAGGAGCGTTTCGCCCCCGCCGGTGATAAGCACCGGCCTTCCGGCGTGGAATTCGGCGAGACCGCGATTGACGCCGATCTGCCCTTCCGTACCGAACAAAGCGGAACCCACGTTCGCCCGAACCGCACACGTTCTTACATTTTCCATTCTAATTAGCGTTATTATAGAACACCGCGAGCCCCATGCCCATTCCGGTCGCAAGTTTAAGTTTCTTGTGCCAAGCTGTTGCAACAAGATTACGTCTTTTAAAAGCAAACCTCGTGCCTTTGAAAAATGATTATACGCCTGTACCCCAGGCACTCCGGGAAGGCCGCATTGGCCAAAGCCAAGCGCCTAGCAAGACTGGCCCGTCCGATCCATGGGCGGAGTTTACGGAAATCTTTCGCGGTTCGGCCTACCCCCTGCCGCAGCCCTGGGGCGAGCTATTCGCGCCGCTCAGGATCGGGGCCACTGACGATTTGGTCGTCGTTGGCCAGATCGGCCAGTCGCTTGACGGGCGCATCGCCACCGCATCCGGGCACTCAAAATATATCAACGGCCCGGCCGGCCTCGCTCATCTGCACCGGCTACGGGCCCTGGTCGATGCCGTCGTCATTGGCGTCGGCACGGCTCTCGCCGATGATCCGCAGCTTACCGTGCGGCGGGTCGCCGGACCGCAGCCGGCGCGTGTCGTCCTCGACCCAAATGGGCGGCTTCCAGCCAGCGCCAAGGTGTTTGCCAGCGACGGCGTCCGCCGTCTGCTGGTCACGGCGGAAGCAACACGATGCGCTCCGCCTTCCGGAGTAGAAATTCTGGCCTTACCCGCCGCTGACAAGCATATCGCTCCGGCTACCATCCTCGCTGCGCTGGCCGAGCGCGGCTTGCGCCGTGTGCTGATTGAGGGCGGCGCCGACACGGTGTCGCGTTTTCTCGCCACCGGCTGCCTCGATCGCCTGCACGTGATGGTCGCACCAATCATTCTCGGCGCTGGGCGTGCAAGCTTCATCTTGCCCCCGATCGAGCGCGCCGATCAGGCCTTGCGCATGCCGATACGTGTCCATCAACTCGACGACGAAGTGCTGTTCGACTGCGATCTGTCGGCTCAGCGCGTGCCCATCGGCCGCGCAAAAACATCAACGTGACCGACGCGGATTGACGAGCGCCCGGCGCTGACGGCGTCGCGTCGGCGGGTCAGCCATCCGACCGTGTCGGCGAGCGACAGATCGCCGAGTTCGCGCACCGCACTCGCCCAGCCGGCAAAAATTTCCATTTGAATATCATGATCATCCGGTCCGATGACCCAGTCGGATGCGCCGTGATTAACGGAATAGTCCAGTGATTTAAATCGCGCGATCGCGACGGAAGCCGCCGTCGGACCGAGTGCAGGCCCAAAACCCTTATCCGTACGCTGGTGCGCGTTCACCGCGGCGACGATGGCCGCATCGAACGGGTCGGTGGGACCGAGATCGATTCGCCCGTCGTAGCTCAGCGCCGCATAGAGCGGGATCGATCGCGCTGCGATCTCGACCGCCAACCGTTCGAGCCAAGCCTCCGAAACGAGATCGAGCAGCGCAGAGGCGGTGATCAGATCGACCGGCCCGTCGAGCACAGCTTCAAGGTCGCGATTAAGATCGAGCGGAACCGCCGTGACCGTAACGCCGGCAGGACGCGTCATCGCCGACGCGCGCGCCAGCAGGCTGAGATCGTTGTCGGCAAGCCGCCAATTCTGCTGGGCCGGGAGATGGGGGCTAAGCGCGCGCAGCGTCGAACCGGTGCCGCAGGCGAGATCGACAATCCTGATCGAGCGATAGCGTTTGAGCGAAGCGACAACGGCATCGAGAACCGCCGGATTGCGTGCGCGCGCGTCGTAAGGCTCGCGCAGCGCGAGCCAGTCGGGCGAGAACCCGCTCATGCGACCGCCTCAAGCGCGCGCGAGAATATTTTTGCAGAATTCTGCCAGCTCGGAAGCTGCAATGCCGCCGCACGCGCGGACGTTGCCATGCGGCGCCGTTCGGCCGTATTTTCGATGAACCGGCGTAGCGCGAGCGCGAGCGCGCCCGCATCATCAGGGGCAACCAGCACGCCAGCGCCCGCCGGCACAGTGTCCGGAATCGCGCCCGCGGTGGTTCCAATCACCGGCAGGCCGTGGGCGATAGCCTCAGCATAAGCCATGCCGTAACCCTCGAAACGCGAGGCGAGCACGAACAAATCAGCGCTGACGTAGAGTTCTGCGAGACGGTCGGACGACACCGCACCGAGCACCGCCACCCGATTGCCAAGCTTAAAGCGTGCAATATCAGCATCGAGCTGCGCGGCAGCTTTTGGGTCGCGACCACGGTCGCCGACAATCGTCAGCAGCCACGGCAGGTCGGCGAGCGTGGCAAGCGCCGCAGTCAGCACGTCAAACCCTTTACGCGGCACCACCGCACCGATGGAGAGCAGCCGCACGATACCGTCGTGACTGCCGTGGGCCGCCGGCGCCGGATCACTGCCCGGGCACGCGACGATAACGCGATCGGCCGGCACAGCGTAATCGGTGACAAGATGCCGCGCAGTCGCCGCGCTCGTGACAACGATGCGCCTTGCAGCGGCCAGCGCCGCGCGCTCGCTTGCGCGCAAAATATTGGCTTGTTGCGCGGATAGGCCTGACTCCAAAGCGAGCGGATGGTGCACGAGCGCGATCAGCGGATGACGTAAGCTAAGCTGCGACGCCGCATCGGGTAGAACGCCGAAGGCCAGTCCGTCGACGACGATTGTGCAGCCCACCGGGACGGCCGAGAGGCGCGCCACAGCGGCCTTCCTTTGCTCGCTGCTAGGCCACGGAAAACCTTCACCGAGATCGACAAGATTGATATGCCAGCCGAGCTGTTCGAGTTCGGCGATCATGCGCCGGTCGTAGGCATAGCCGCCAGTCGGGGTTGCAAGATTGCCCGGCACCGCGAACGCGAGACTTCTCACCACAAGGCCGCCTCGTACCACGCGCGCGCGATGTGAGACTCCGAAAGCGTGACACGGATCGCCTTGAGCTCGCGGCCGTCGCGGCCGAGCTTGCCGGCGCGCGCGGCGTCCGCCAGCCGGTCGAAGATATGCTTGGTCAGGAATTCAGTCGTGGTGTTGGCGCCTTTCAGCTCCGGCAGATCGTCGAGATTACGATAACTGAGCGGGGCGAGAACCGCCTTGAGTGTTGCATGGGCCTGCCCGATATCGACGACGATGCCGTTGCTATCGAGCTTTTCTGCGATGAAGGCCGCGTCGATGACAAACGTAGCGCCATGCAGGGCCTGCGCCGGGCCAAACACAGCGCCGTGAAACGAATGAGCGATCATAATGTGGTCGCGGACTTCAACAGCGAACAAGGGCAAACCTCTCGGTTCAGGCGGCCGTTTCGGCTGCGGGGTAGGTGACGAGCTGGCAAAGTACGCCGCTCTGCGGCGCTAGGATATCGGGTAGCCGCGCCGGAAGGTCGTGAAATTTGATCGCGGGCGCGATCAGTGCATCCAGCCGCGGATCCACGAGCAGATCGAGCGCGGCGGCGAGCCGGCGGGAAAACGTCCAGCGGGCTCGGTGCGACGGTGCAACCCGGCCGACCTGGCTGGACACGAGCCTGAGGCGGCGGCTATGGAACGCGCCGCCGAGCGGGACCGCGACCTCGTCCGCGCCATACCAACTCAGTTCCAGCACCGTCGTCTCCTCGCCGGCGAGGCCGAGCGCGGTTGCGAGACCGGCGGCAGTCCCGCTGGCATGGACGACGAGATCGCAATCACCAGGCGCTGCGTTGGGCGCGGCAAAGCTTGTGCCGAGCGTGCGGGCAAGGCCGGCGCGCGATGGCTCGACGTCGACCAGGGTTACCTGGGCGCCGGGAAGTTGCCCGCACAGCCAAGCGACCAGCGCGCCGACGACGCCCGCACCCACGACCGCAATGCGGTCGGCCGGCCCCGGCGCCGCATCCCAGACCGCGTTGAGCGCGGTCTCCATGTTGGCGGCGAGAACTGCGCGGGCGGGCGGCAGGCGATCGGGTATTGGCACGATAGCCTCAGCGGGCACGTTGAACACGCTTTGATGGGGATGGAGCGCAAATACGAGGTGGTCCCGCAGTGCGGCCGGTCCGCCCTCGACCCGGCCGACTGTTGCGTAGCCATACTTGACCGGAAACGGGAAACTGCCCGCCATGAAAGGCGCGCGCATGCGCTCAAACTCGCTCGGTGGAACGCGGCCGGCCAGCACCAGCCTTTCGGTGCCGCGGCTGATGGCGCTGTGCAGCGCGCGGATGCGAACCTCGCCCGGTCCGGGTTCGCCAAGCAACTCGTCGCGGATTTCAGCGCGTCCGGCGCCGACATACCACAGCGCTTCGGCGCTCGTTCCCGTTCGATCGGCCACTTTTCTAATCCCGCCTTGGACTTTGCGATCGCGCTACGGGTATATCCTGAACAGGATAAGAAAGCAGGAGGGACTGCCAAAGCCATGCTCGATCGTGTGACCGCGCTCTCTGCCACAGCGGAAGGCCCTTTGACGACAGTACTTGCGCGCCGCCGGGCACTGTTTGCCGTGCTGGTTGCCGCCACCATGGCCGCGGTGCTGTGGCTCGCGGCGGTAGCGGTCCCACCTTACAGCGCCGGCGCTATCGCCTTTCTTGTGCTTTTCGCCGTGACCCTGCCCTGGTCGGTGGTCGGATTCTGGAATGGCACGATCGGGTTTTTGATCATGCGCTTCTGCCGCGATCCGGCCGCGGCCGTGAACCCTCTTGCGGCGAGCATCCGTGGCGACGAGCCGGTGATCGCGTCGGCGGCGATCCTGATGTGCATCCGCAATGAGAGCCCAGACCAGGTGACCCGCAATCTCCAGCCGCTGATGGAGGGACTGGTGCAGGCGCGCGTCGCCCACCTGTTTCATGTCTATGTGCTGAGTGATAGCAGCGATCCCGGCATCATCGCGACCGAGGCGTCCTGCTTCGACGCATTCACCGCTAAGTGGCAAGGCACGATCCCGGTCACCTATCGGCGCCGCGTGGTGAACACCGCCTTCAAGTCGGGCAATATCCGCGATTTCTGCGATCGGTGGGGGAATAACCACGAATTCGCCATCACGCTCGATGCGGACAGCTTCATGCCGACACACGCCGTGCTGCGTCTCGTTCGGATCGCGCAGGCAAACCCGACGCTCGGTATCCTTCAGACATTGATTGTCGGGCTGCCGTCGGTGAGCGTATTCGCGCGCGTGTTCCAGTTCGGCATGCGGCTCGGCATGCGTTCCTACACCCTGGGAGCAACCTGGTGGCAGGGCGATTGCGGCCCGTATTGGGGCCATAACGCCGTCATCCGCCTTGCGCCATTCATCGCGCATTGCCGTATGCCGTTTTTGCCCGGCAACGGACCGCTCAGCGGTCATATTCTCAGCCATGACCAGGTCGAAGCCGCGCTGATGCGACGGGCCGGCTACGAGGTCAGGGTTCTGCCGGTCGAGGGAATAAGCTGGGAGGAGAACCCGCCGACGCTGATGGAATTCAGCCGCCGCGATCTGCGCTGGTGCCAGGGCAACATGCAATATTGGCAGCTCCTGAGCATGCCCGGCCTGAAACCCCTCAACCGTTTCCAATTGGTGTTCGCTATCCTGATGTATCTCGGCTCGCCGGCCTGGATGGCAATGACGGCGATCGGCACCGTTTTGCTCGCCATTTCCGATACGCCGGCGGCGCAATACGTGCCGGTCAAGGCCGGCGCAGGCACCGCGCTGTTTGCCATCGTGATGGTGATGACGTTTGCGCCGAAGATCGCGAGTATCATCGATGTCTTGCTGACGCGTTCGGCGCGCCGGTCCTACAGCGGCGCCATAGCGTTCGTCTTGAACGTCGCGATCGAGACCCTGTTCATGATTCTGCTGGCGCCGATCATCGCTCTCACGCACACCATTTTTCTCACCCGCCTTTTTGTATTTCGCCGCGGCGGTACCTGGAACAGCCAGGTTCGCCAAAGCCATGCGGTGCCGTGACGTCTCGCCTTGGCGCGGCTGTGGCCGCAGACAATAGCCGGCTGCACCGTATTGGGCGTCGTCGCCATGAAGGCGCCGAACAATATTGGATTCGCGCTGTTGGGCACGACCGGGCTTATTTTAGCGATACCGTTCGCCGTGGCGACCGCCTCACCTCTCATCGGACATTTATTCGCGCGGATCGGCGTCGGCCGCATCCCCGCGGAAATTGAGCCGCCGGCCGTCGCCTGCCGGCCATCGAGGCCAGCGCGCCGGTGGGCGCAGAATCGACCTTAGCCGCACCATGATCGATGGTCTGAGAGCGGTACGAGGAGTTGTCCGGTCGCTGCGCATCTATTACGGCCATCGGGCTCGCGCGGCCGCCATGGACCGTCTCTACCGTTGCTTCGTGCAGCGTGGCGATCTCGTATTCGACGTCGGCGCGCATGTCGGCGATCGCGTTGCCTCATTGCGCCGCCTGGGCGCGCGCGTCGTCGCCATCGAGCCGCAGCCGGCATTCGTGAAGGTCCTCAAGCTGCTTTTCGGACGCATATCCGATGTCACGATCGAGGCGACCGCGGTCGGCCGCGACGCGGGGACGATCGAGATGATGATCAATACCGACAACCCAACGGTTTCGACCGCTTCGCGAAATTTCGTTAACGCCGCCCGCGATGCGCCCGGCTGGGAATACCAGAGCTGGACGAAGACCTTACGCGTGCCGGTGACGACGCTTGATATGCTGATCGCCCGGCATGGAACGCCCGCGTTCATTAAGATCGACGTCGAAGGCTTCGAGGCCGAGGCTTTGGCCGGTCTCACGCAGCCGGTCAAAGCCCTTTCGTTTGAATTCACCACGATTCAGCGCGATGTCGCGCTCGCCTGCATCGAACTCTGCATTGCGCTCGGCTACGCCCGTTTCAACGCCGCCCTCGGCGAGAGTCAAATGTTTGTACATGCCGACTGGATCGGCGGCGCCGCGATCGCTCGCTGGTTGGCCGAACTGCCGCACGCAGCCAATTCCGGAGATATTTATGCCGCCCTTGCCTGAAAGCGCGCCGGCAATCTCTACGCTATCGCGACGTTCCGTCTTGCTTGTCGCGCTGATCGCCGCCGGTTTTGGCCTGACGCTGCTGGTCTTTTATCCCGGCGTCTGGACCTACGATGCCCGCTTCGTTTACCAGGACATCGCCAAAGGCTTCCGGGGCGACTGGCAGTCGCCGGTGATGACCGTGTTGTGGTCGCTGATCGATCCGATCGCGCCCGGCTCAGGCAGCATGTTCCTGCTGATCGTGACGTTTTATTGGCTCGCCTTCGGCCTGCTGGCGTTCACGATGGCGCGCCGTTCGATCTGGCCCGCGATCGCGCTGCTGTTGCTGGCGGTGTCGCCGCCGGCCTTTGTGTTCGTCGGCATCATCTGGCGCGACGTCCTGTTCGCGACCACCTGGCTCCTGGCGGCCGCGCTTGCTTTTGCCGTCGCCGATCGCAACGTCAGGCTGCGCGTGCCCGTGCAAGCCATCGCGCTCAGCCTGCTCGCGCTCGGCGTTCTGCTTCGTCCGAATGCGCTCATCGCCGCGCCGCTTCTCGGCGGCTATATCGCGTGGCCCGCGCAGTTTTCCTGGAAACGCACGGCCATCGTCTTTGTGCCCGCGGCCGCCGGGCTGTTGGCGCTGGTGCAGCTTGTTTATTACGGCGCGCTTGGCGCGGTGCGGCAGAATCCGCAGCAATCGATCATGGTCTTCGACCTCGGCGGCATTAGCCACTTTACCAAACAGAACCAATTTCCCGTGACATGGACCGCGTCCGAGACTGCGCTGCTCACCACCGGCTGCTATCGGCCGACCGAATGGGACATCTATTGGAGGTTCGATCCGTGCCAATTTGTGATGAAGCGGCTCGAAAGCGACAAACTTTTCGGCACGCCGGCTATTACCGATGCGTGGGAACGCGCGGTGGCACATCACCCCGTCGCCTATTTGCAACACCGCGCCGCGTTCATGTGGAATTTTCTGGCTGGCGGCACAAACCTCACAATGTGGGTGCAGGACATTGATGACGTGCCCAAGTTGCCATTTGCCGGTCGTCCCGCCTTTGTCGCGCTCAAGGCGATCCACGACGCGCTCAAGCCGACGTCGCTGTTCCGTGCCGGCCCCTGGTTGCTCATCTGCATCGCTGGGTGCGCGTTTGCATGGCGCCGCCGCGACACGCCCGCGGGAGCGTTTGCCATCGGGGTTTGTGGATCGGCTGCCGTTTACATGCTGACCTTCTTTGCCGTCGGCGTCGCCTCGGATTTCCGCTATGCCTACTGGGCGGTGCTCGCGAGCATCACCGGCGCCGTTGCGGTCGCGCAGGGTCCATTGGAACGCACGTAACGCCGCCCAGCCTGCATGATAGGCCAGATGCGCACGTCGTCGATTGAAGCAACAGAATTCGTCTATTGTTTCTGCGCTGGCGGCGGCGGATTGGGCGCGGGCGCAGCCGCGGCCGGCGGCGCGGTCCAGGTCTTGTAATCGGCCTCTGAGATTTTCGGCAGCTGCTTCAGGAAGGCCACGATCGATCAGATGTCCTCGTCCTTCGCACCGGCGAGCGTGAAGCTCGGCATCCCGGTCATGTTGATGCCGTTCTTGATCACCCAGAACAATTGCGCCGGCGTGCGATCGTTGACCACGTCCTTGAGGTCGGGCGGATCGGGCCGCAGCCCTTCTGAGAACTTGGCCCAATTCACGCCCGGTGCGCCGTGGCAATTGGTACAGCCGTGTTCGGCGAACTCACGGGCGCCGTCCTGCACCTTGGCGGGATCGTTGAAGGTGGCCGGCGGCTGGTCGTGCGCATGGCGGTTGATCGAAGCCATGCGCACCTGGATCAGCGCCCAATGGACGATACCTGGGTCCTCCGCGGTGCCGGCTACGCTGTAGAAGCCGCCACAGAAGAATACCGCCGCGCCGATGGCGCCGATTACCGCAAGTGCACCGATCGCTGCCAGAATTCGCATGAAGCCCTCCGATGCGCTCGAATGCGTGGATTATAGGGCGCCGACGAGACGCGGGCCAGCCTCTCTATTGCACTCGACTTCAGCTATGGGTCAGACTCGGCCGTCGTCAAGTTATCGAGGCACGGCACTCCCCCTTAGCGGGGAAGCTGTCCGGCATCAGCACCTGTGAGACAGATTTAGTGGCTTGAGGTATGTAAAACGACTGGTAATTGCGCGGGACAAGAGATTCTCGCTAGCTCGTATTCCACAGGAAAACGTACTGCTAGTGGTGAAAGATTTGATGCGAATGGTAATACAGCAGCAGTGCGAACTTGGCCCATTGGAACAAGCTTAACTGTGACAGATCCTAAAAATGGTCGTTCAGTTAATGTTAGGATAAATGATACCGGACCTTGGGGAGTTGCCCATCGTATGGGCGCTCGACTTGACCTTGCGAGAGGTGCCGCTCAACGAATTGGAATGCATGGTTCTCAGTATGTTTGTGTTGCATGAAACGAGATAACACGGTGCGTTGAGGCGCTGGCCGATGTCCGCTTGGTCAGAAGCGGACATGGCTCACTCTAAATCGCAACGTCCGCTCTTACCCCAAAAGCAGAGAGTGATTGGTGGCTCTTGCATCCGCTAGCGACGCGATTGTCTCTCTGGAACAGCCTCTCCTGCGCTATAGTGGCGCCTCACCCCTCCGAGAGGCAGGGCATGACAGAACGCCGATTTGTCCTCACAGATTTCACGCACATGAACCGTGCAGGCTGTCTCCGACTTTACGAAGCGGGCCACACATATTCCCTTCCACGGGCGATCGCCCATGCTGCGACTAAGCGTGAACTCGTCGCCAAACAGCGGCCACCGGGGTGGGCGCCACCGAATATATTCCAGCTTCCAAAGGTGCTAACCGAGGCCGAGGTGGTCGAGGCGAAAGCAGAATTGAAGGCTCTACGGCGTCATACCCTAGAGGTAGTCGATCCCGAGGCAGAATCTTAGAACCGATGTGAGGCCCGTCAGCAACGGGGTGCTGCGACCAGATAATGATGTTAGTGCTAAATTGATGGTCGCCAAATGCTAAAGCCGCTACGCCACGCTACGCCACAGGGCAAAGGAATTTTCCATGTCCGATTGTTTGCATTGTGACATTCACGAATTGTTGGATAGTCAATTACAAGGTCAAGAAGCCAATCTTGCAGAAATCACTGCCAAGGTAACGGAAGTCCTTGCCGACCTAATTTTGATGGCTCCGCCTGACGAACAATCCACCCTGATGGCCGACATTCTTGCCAACCTCGGCGGTTTTTTGCTTGAGAAGAAAGAGGAAGCCGACCCAACCAAACCGCGCCGGTCAAGTCACTAACCGGCATGTGGAGATGTTTCACTCGGCAACTGCCTCGATCAATCTTGGTTGAGGTTTTTTGCTGTATATGAGCATGTCCCACCCCAAATAATGGAAAAGACCGTGATAAACAGCGGCATGATTTACAACATTTCTATCTGGCTACTGCCGGTTCTTATCGCCATTACTTTTCACGAAGCGGCTCACGGATTTGTTGCCCGCTTTCTTGGTGATGAAACAGCGTCACGGCTTGGGCGTGTCAGCCTCAATCCGTTCCGGCACATAGACCCCTTTGGCACAATTCTTCTGCCCGCACTCTTGTTGCTTGCACGGTCACCATTCTTGTTTGGATACGCCAAACCAGTACCGGTACACTTTCGCGCACTTGATAATCCCCGTAGCGGCATGGTGCTGGTTGCAGCCGCAGGACCAGCAATGAATATTGGCTTGGCTATCGTTGCAGCCTTGAGCTTTCATCTTATCGTCTATCTGCCAGTCATCGCTGCTCAATGGGCTGCCCTGAATCTTAAGAACGCCATCGTCATCAATGTTGTTCTGGCGGTCTTCAATCTGTTTCCCTTACCACCGCTTGATGGTGGGCGTATCGCGGTAGGTTTACTTCCCAATGTCGTCGCCAATCCGCTTGCCCGGCTTGAGCCTTATGGAATGATAATTCTTATCGGTCTCTTAATTGTTTTGCCCCTGTTAGGTTTGCAATTGGGTGTTGACCTTAGTTTCGTGTCGCATCTTATCTCGAGCGCAACTAACTCCGTTATCAAAGGCATCCTACTATTGACCCGCAACGTGTAGCGCCGAAGCCATATATGATTGGACGCTTCAGGCACGACTGCTGCGCCCAGATCAGGCCCTCAGACCTCGTCCCTACGCGAACGGGGGGTCTTAAAGACATTCCGCAACGGCAAATGACATCCGTATCTTAAAGCCACTGCCGAGGTTGACGGTCTTCAACGCTCGCTGCGGCCTTGGCGATCTTGATCGCATAATATCCGATGCAGAGCGTCGTGCGGGTCGATCCGTGATCAATGGCAATGTCAGAATCCGAATAAAAGAGGCCGCCAACTGATTAGGCGGCCTCCCTATCGCTCTTTACCTATCGACCGGTGTATGGCTTACAAACACCGTCCTGCACGGTGTAGCCCTTTTGGCAAGTCTGCGGACCGCGATACGGTTTACAAGCGCTGTCCTGCACCTTGTAGTTGAGAGGACATCTGAGAGGCCGTCGAGACTCGTAGTTGTATCGGCCAAGATCCCTCTGATCATAGTCACGCCAATCATAGCGCCGCTCGTCGTAATCGCGCTCATAATACCGATCCCGATAGTAGGCCGGCGGCGGCGGTGGTGGCGGATCGTAG
>DATBZY010000175.1:0-15168 GCA_036512915.1 Pseudolabrys sp.
CAAGCAAGGCCTCGTAGCGTGTGCTAACCGCATTCTCGTCGATCATCCAGTGACAATACACTCGCCACAGACCACCGGGAATCCACTACACCTTGCCGCTGACGCACCCCGATTCATTAATTCTTGGGCGTCGCCTAAGCCCCGCGCCGTGACCCAATGATCCGGCTCGCTGCATATCGGGCAGCGGAACCCTTCCGGCCACCGCAGCTTGGCGAGATAGTCCCGGCATGCCGCATCGTCCGCGA
The DNA here is from genome assembly GCA_036512915.1 of Pseudolabrys sp. Classification (GTDB taxonomy): domain Bacteria; phylum Pseudomonadota; class Alphaproteobacteria; order Rhizobiales; family Xanthobacteraceae; genus Pseudolabrys. The sequence goes on from DATBZY010000175.1 coordinate 246, forward strand.
ACCAATCGCGGAACTCCAGCATCGTGCGCGGATATTCTGCCATGACCCAGCCACAACAAATTGTGCCACTTGAGTCAAGTGCATAGCCCTATAAGATATTATATACCTTTGGCGATGGGAACACACGCGGTGATCCGTTGCGCCCTCCAACGATGCTGACCTGCATCATGGTTAATGGCCGAAATCATGGATAAAATTGCTGCTAGCCCGACATTGTCATGCGAAAGTCACGCATGAGCACGGAACCCGCAGGCGCGGAAGACAATAGCGTCGCCTATGGCTATCGGCCCTCGTTGATGGGCGCGGCCTGGCAGTTTAAGCTGACCGACGACGGCATCGAGTGGGCCGCGGGGCGCCGATTTGGCCGTATTCCGTACCGTAATGTGCGCCGGCTGCGCATGTCGTTTCGCCCGGTCAACATGCAGTCGCAACGCTTCCTCACCGAAGTGTGGGCGGACGGCGCGCCCAAGCTCCAGATCGTCTCCAGCTCCTGGAAAAGCCTGGTCGAGCAGGAGCGGCTCGATAAATTCTATTCGGCTTTCGTCGCCGAATTGCACCGGCGCATCGTGCATGCGGCGACGCCGGTGCAATTCGAGCAGGGCAGTAATCCGCTGCTGTATTGGCCGGGGCTCATCGTGTTCGTCGGCGTGGCGCTCGGGCTTGCCGTGTTGATCGTGCGTGCCTTGCAGGTCGATGCCATGAGCGGTGCCGCGTTCATCGGCGGCTTCCTCGTGCTGCTTCTCTGGCAGGGCGGCACTTACTTTCGGCGCAACCGGCCGGGCGTCTACCGCCCGGACGCGCTGCCGGCGGCGTTGATGCCGAAAGGGTGACGTGGCGGCTGCGGGGAAAATTCGAAGTGTTAATTCCGCACCACCAGCACCGAGCATTTGGCGTAGCGCACCACATGGCCGGCATTGGAGCCGAGGAAATAAGTGCGCATGGCCGGCCGGTGCGAGCTCATCACGATCAGGTCGGCATTGGTCGCCTTCGCCTGTTCCAGCACCTCGTGATAGATGCCGCCCTGCCGCACCGCCCATGACACACGCGCGGAATCGAGCCCGCATTCGCGCGCGATGATGGCGAGCGCTTCCTCCGATGACTTGCGCTGCTGCACGTCGAAATCCGGCGGCACATATTCCGCCAGCATCACCGGCGTCATCGGCAGCACATTGACCAGCCGCACCGAGCCGCCGGAGGCTCGCGCCATTTCGACCGCGGCCTCGATCGCGGGCTTGGCCAGGTCGGTATCGGCCAGATCGACCGGGACCAGAATCTGCTTGTACATGACAGCGCCCCTCTGTTTCGCTGCGTAGAGTTACAATCATGGCACGTTTTCGAGGGTACGTTGAGTGAGGCCTATTGCCTTAGAGTCCGAGCGGTGCTGATTGAATCAGAACCCTGACCTAACATTATGCTTGCGCATGATCTTTTCCGAAAACCGGTTCCCACTTTTCGGGATCATGCGCTAATTGGCCGCGGCTTCCAGTGCCTTCGGGCTCACGAAGCGCTCCAGCCGGCCGGACTGCGGGTGCAGCTTGCTCCAGGCGTCGAATGCGAAATCGATGATGACCAGCCCCGCGGTCGGCAATTTCTCCCGCAGCCGCTCGCGCGCTTCGATATCGCCGGAGGCGATCAGCATCAGCGCGAGCTCGTGCAGGCCCGGATTGTGGCCGATCACCAGCAGCGTATGGGCGGCCGCCGGAGCCTGCTTTATGACGGCAAAAATGGCGTGCGGGGTGGCATCATAAAGCTGTTCCGCCGTCATCGCCGCCGGTGCCGGACGGAACGCGGTGGCGGTGGATTTCCAGGTCTCCTGGGTGCGAGCGGCCGGCGATATCACCACCCGGTCGGGAACCAGCGCATGGCTCGCCATATAGGCGCCGATCTTGGCGGCATCCTTGCGCCCGCGCTCGATCAGCACGCGGGCACGGTCTTCCATCCCCGGTTCGGAGCTTTCGGCCTTGGCATGACGAAACAGCAGAAGGCGGCGCATGGTCTGTTATGGGGTGCCGGAATGACGGCGCGGGGCGTTTGTGCCGATTCGAAAGCGTCGATTTCGAATCTGCGAAAGCTTAGAGCATGACCGGCTTCAATTGAATCAGAATCGGACCCTAACATTTTGCTAGCGCATGATCTTTTCCGAAAACCGGTTCCCACTTTTCGGGATCATGCGCTAGCATGCGCCCGCCGCGGCCGGAGTGCGGCAAAGACCTAAGGTATCAATGCGCAAAGGCGAAAACACAGCGGCTGGCTGGTACGAGGCGACCCGGGTTGCAAGCCCGGCGCGCGGGCGGCTGAATTTCGACCTCGATGTCGATGTCTGCGTGATCGGCGCCGGTCTCGCCGGCCTCACGGTCGCGCGCGAGGTGGCGCAACGCGGCTGGTCGGTGGCGGTGCTGGAGGCTAATCGCGTGGCCTGGGCGGCGTCCGGCCGCAATACCGGCTTCGTGCTGCCGGGCTTTGGCGAGCATATCGACGACATGGTCGAGCGCGTCGGGCTCGACCACGCAAAGCAGCTGTGGGCCTTGTCAGAGCAGGGCGTCGACTATGTGCGGCGCACGATCGAAGACACCGGCATGCCGGGCGTCGATCCGGTGCCCGGCTGGCTGAACGTCTCCAAAACCGACAATGACGACGAGCTCGACGCCTATGTCGAGCGGCTGCGCTGGATCGGCGCCGACGTCGAGGCCTGGCCGACGGCACGCGTGCGCGAGGTGCTGGCGAACCCGCGCTACTTCAACGCGGTGCATTTCCGCAGCGCCTTCCACATCCATCCGCTCAATTACGCGCTGGGTCTCGCCGCTCTGGCGGAAGCCGCCGGCGCCCGCATCTTCGAGGAGACGCCGGCGGTTTCGATCGATCCGGCCGGCGTGCGCAAGCGCATCGTCACCCCGAACGCGCGCGTGCGCGCTGGCCATGTGGTGATCGCCGGCAATGTGCATGTCGGCGCGCTGATGCCGCGGCTCGCAGCGACGCTGCTGCCGGTCACGACATTCGTGCTGGTGACCGAGCCGCTTGGGCCGGCGCTGCACGAGGTGGTGCGCTATCGCGGCGCGATCAGCGATACCGAACGCGCCGACAATCATTACCGCATCGTCGGCGGCGACCGCCTGCAATGGTCGGGGCGCATGCGCGCGTGGCAAGCCGATCCACGCTGGATCGCGCGCGGGCTCGTCGGCGACATCAGGCGCAATTTTCCCGATCTCGGCAAAGTCGAAATCGCGCATTTGTGGCGCGGCACGCTCGGCCGCACGATCCACCGCATGCCGCAGATCGGCGAGATCGAGCGCGGCGTGTGGCTGGCGAGCGGCTTCGGCGGGCACGGGCTCAACACCTCGGCGATGGGCGGCGAACTGGTGGCGCGCGGGTTGGTCGAGAGCGACCAGACCTGGCGGCTGTTTGCGCCTTACGAACTGGTATGGGCCGGCGGTCTGCTCGGCAGCGTGCTGGCGCAAGGGATTTATTGGGGCACAAGGCCGATCGAGCGGGTCGAGCAGGGGCTGGCGCGCTATCGCGAGCGGGCGCGGGCGCGCAAGGCGGCGCGGCTTGCCGCCAAGGGGCCTGGCCAAGAATCGGGGCAAGCGGCCGCGGAATAGAGTGTGGACCCTATGCCCGCCGGGCCGACCGGCGCAGAATGAAATTTTGACCTAGCGTAAGCGTTGGGAAATAAGCCACTCTGCGATCAGGCGCTTCGGCCGTCGGCCGAGGCGGGGTGAGGGGACCTCAATGCCACGGTTGCTGGCCGGATTGGCGGCGTTATTGGCGGTATCCGCGCTCGCCTCAGGCGCAGCGGCGGAGCCGGCGCCGGCACCGGCATCGCCCTCCGACTGGACCATCATGCTGGGAGTGGAAGGCCGCGTGCTGCCGACCTATGAGGGTTCGGGCAGCTCCATGCTGCGGCCGTTTCCGCTGTTCGACGTCCGCCGCGCCGGCACGCCGGCCGGATTCCGCAGCCCGCGCGACGGCGCCAGCATCGGGATCGTCGATAGCGGCCGTTTCCGGGCGGGGCCGAGCTTCAAGGTGCGTTTCCCGCGCGAGAGCGCCGACACTGGTCTGCCCGGCCTCGGCGACATCGCCTGGACGCTGGAGGCGGGGGCCTTTGCGGAATATTGGCCAACCGATTGGCTGCGTGGGCGCGTCGAGCTGCGCCAGGGCTTCGGCGGGCATCACGGGCTGGTGTCGGATCTGATGGCCGACCTGGTGATGCCGGTGACCAAGCAACTCACATTATCCGGCGGCCCGCGCCTGACGCTCGCCACCGCCGCCGCCACCAGCCCCTATTTCAGCATCACGCCGGCGCAGTCGGCGGCTTCCGGCCTGCCGGTCTACGACGCCGGCAGCGGCTTGCGTTCGTTCGGGGCGGGTGCACAGGCGCGCTACGAGTGGTCGCCGCAATGGGCGACGCATATGTTTGTCGAATACGAGCGGCTGGCCGGCGATGCCGCCAATTCGCCGCTGGTGGTCCAGCATGGCTCGCGCGATCTGATTCAAGTGGGCATCGGCGCGAGCTACTCGTTCGACATCAGGGGCCTGTGGTAGCCCCCTGTGGAATGATCCCGTCCGTCAGCGCCCTCTCTCCTCGCCATGAACGCCAGCTGCTCGAACACATAGGGCGCTGCTTGTCAGCGCCCCTCTCTTCTCGCCATAAACGCGAGACGCTCGAACAGATGCACGTCCTGCTCGTTCTTGAGCAGCGCGCCGTGCAGTGGCGGAATGAGTTTCTTGGGATCGCGCTCGCGCAGGATTTCCGGGCCGATGTCCTCGACCATCAGCAATTTCAGCCAATCCAATAATTCCGACGTCGATGGCTTCTTCTTCATGCCGGGCACGTCGCGAATTTCGTAGAACAGCTTCAGCGCCTCCGCGACCAGTCTTTGTTTGATGCCGGGGAAGTGCACCTCGATGATCGCCGTCATGGTGTCGGCGTCGGGAAAGCGAATGTAGTGGAAGAAGCAGCGGCGCAGGAAGGCGTCCGGCAATTCCTTCTCGTTGTTGGAGGTGATGATCACGATCGGCCGGCGCTGCGCCTTCACGGTCTCGCCGGTCTCGTAAACGAAGAACTCCATGCGATCGAGTTCCTGCAACAGGTCGTTGGGAAACTCGATGTCGGCCTTGTCGATCTCGTCGATCAGCAGCACCGGGCGTTCGTCGGCGACGAAGGCGTCCCACAGCTTGCCGCGCTTGATGTAGTTGCGGATGTCCTGCACGCGCGCGTCGCCGAGCTGGCTGTCGCGCAGGCGCGAAACCGCGTCGTATTCGTACAAGCCTTGCATCGCCTTGGTGGTGGACTTGATGTGCCATTCGAGCAGCGGCGCGCCCAAGCCTTTGGCGATCTCCAGCGCCAGCACGGTCTTGCCGGTGCCGGGCTCGCCCTTGACCAGCAAAGGACGCTCGAGCGTGATGGCGGCGTTCACCGCGATCTTGAGATCGTCGGTCGCCACATAGGCCTTGGTGCCTTCAAAACGCATGAAATTCCTCGCTTTTGCCGGGCGACACTAGCGCATGATCCCGAAAAGTGGGAACCGGTTTTCGGACAAGATCATGCGCAGGCATAAAATAGGCTGGGCGGCCTGGGCAAGGCTCGCATCAACGTGATGGCGGAGTGATGGCAAGTTGAATGGCTATCGCGCGCAAACCGTATATGTCAGGGCGCGAGAGACACTCGGGAGGTTCGGATGCGCCGTCTGCTGCTCAGTTTCGCATTCATTATTGCTGCCGTTGGCTTGCTCCCTGGCTTGGCCGCCGCGCAAAGCGCGCAGCCAGCGTCGACGCAAGCGGTTGCTACCTTCGCGGGCGGCTGCTTCTGGTGCACCGAAGCCGATTTCGACAAGGTGGCGGGCGTGATCTCGACCACCTCGGGTTACACCGGCGGCAAGGTTGCCAATCCGGGCTACGAGCAGGTCTCCGCCGGCGGCACCGGACACGCCGAGGCGGTGGAAGTGATCTATGACCCGAACAAGGTCTCTTACGAGAAACTGCTCACTTATTATTGGCACCACGTCGATCCGACCGTGCAGAACCGGCAGTTCTGCGACGTCGGCGAGCAGTACCGCAGCGCGATCTTCGTTCACGACGACGAGCAGCGGAAATTGGCGGAAGCCTCCAAGCAGCAGGTCGAGGCCGAGCTCAAGAAGCCGATCTATACGCAGATCGTGACCGCTGGACCGTTCTACAAAGCCGAGGACTATCACCAGGATTTTTATCAGAAGAACGCGGTGAAATATAAATTCTACCGATGGAATTGCGGCCGCGATCAGCGGCTGGAACAGATCTGGGGCGCACGTAAGGGAGACAGCTGATATGATCAACCGACGGACCCTGTTGACGGCTGGCGTGGCGCTTGGTGCGCTTGCAGCCACGAGCAAATTTGGCGAGGCAGAATCTTCTAGCGAGGTAAGAACAATGACAACGACCGAGCAGACCATCGACTTCAGCAAGCTGAGCGATGCCGACTGGCGCCAGCGCCTCAATTCGCAGCAGTACGATGTGCTGCGCAAGCACGGCACCGAGCGTGCCAGCAGCAGCCCGCTCAATCACGAGAAGCGCAAGGGCACGTTTGCATGTGCCGGCTGCGACAAGCCGCTGTTCTCCTCCGACACCAAATTCGAGAGCGGCACCGGCTGGCCGAGCTTCTATCAGCCGCTGCCGGATGCCGTTGAGACCAAACAGGATCGCTCGTTCTTCATGACCCGCAACGAGGTGCACTGCAAACGCTGCCTCGGCCATCTCGGCCATGTGTTCGACGATGGCCCGCAGCCGACCGGCCTGCGCTACTGCATGAACGGCGCGGCGATGAAATTCGTGCCGGAGGCCGCGTCCTCGTCCTGATCGGTTAGGCAAAATCTGCCGCTGAACGGCAGAAACAACCCTCTGCGGCGGCCCTGGCGGGCCGCCGTTTTTTTATAAGATATTGATATAAATAGATAATTTCAATGGCATGAGGATTGCGACGGTCTGCGGTTTTTGAATCGGTGTGGCGCAAGCTGGGCGTCTGCGGGCCGGCACGAAACGCACCAAGCGGCAATTTTTGCCGGTGTGTTTACCGGGGATTAACCATAACGGCTCAGGCTCGCGGTATTCGGGGACCGATACGCATTCGGTTGGGGGTTCTTCGCCATGCGCATCTACGGGCCGAACGGAGCCGCGCTCGCGAACGCGCCGGCAGCCGCGCGCCGCACTGCCGACGGGACCTTCACGGTCAGCGCGCAGGAGACGCCGCGCAATTCTAGCGCCGCCGGCTCCTTGCGATCGATCTCGAGCCTCGATGCCCCTGCAGGGGGTGAGGACCCGACCGAGCGCAAGAAGCGCGCGGTCGCCAAGGGCCCGCAATGCGCTCGACGTGCTCGATAAGCTCAAGCTCGGGCTGCTCGACGGCAGCGTGGACGGGCCCACGCTCGCCCGCCTCAAGGTGGCGGCCGAGGGGCTCACGGAAGAATCGGGCGACCCCGGGCTGGACACGGTTTTGAGCGAAATCGACCTACGCGTAGCAGTAGAATTGGCGAAAGCCGGCATCCGCTAGCTGCAGGGGCGGCCACGCCCCCGCCCGCCCGTGCGCGCCTATGGGCAGAAGTCATTGAATTGTAATAATAATTCGTCCGGCCGGCGGGCCTTACTCGGATGTTGTCCGGGGCTTGGCACGCGTATATAAGCCTGCCGCGCGGGGGATGAGACTTCGCGACAAGAACAAAAGAAGTCAGGGAGTCAGTGGGATGTTGGCCAAGACTAAAACCTATCGGCCGTCCGAAAAGGAGCCGTTCATGAACGAGCGCCAGCGGGATTATTTCCGCTTGAAGCTGCTTGCCTGGCGGGAAGACATTCTGAAAGAAGCCAAGGAGACGCTGCTGCTTCTGCGGGAAGAGAACCAGAACCATCCGGACATCGCGGACCGGGCCTCGTCCGAAACCGACCGTGCCATCGAGCTGCGCGCGCGCGACCGCCAGCGCAAGCTGATCGCCAAGATCGACGAGGCGCTGGCGCGCATCGACGACGGCACCTACGGCTATTGCGAGGAGACCGGCGAGCCGATCTCGCTGCGCCGCCTGGAGGCGCGTCCGATCGCGACGCTGTCGGTGGAAGCGCAGGAGCGGCACGAGCGGCGCGAGCGGGTGTATCGCGACGACTGACTTCAGCCAGCGCAAGGTTCGACGAACAGCAAAGAGAAAATTCGATGCCTGGCCCGCGTGCCGGGCATCGTAATTTTGTCGTGTCGCTGCTACCGGCAATAGTGCCGGCGGCCGTCGTTGCCCATGTACCTCCCGCTCGCCATCGAACGAGCGATAGCGCGAGAAGCAATAGGCCTCCCAATCTGGCGGACCGGGATAGTGCGAGTTGAGGCGGCCGCGAAAAATTTAGCGTGGTCTCTATCGATTGCCGAAAGACGGAGTAAAGTTCAGCCATATCGAAGATGTCGGTGCGTGAGCTCAAGCCGCTGCAGCCAACTCCGCAGCAAGATTGGTCGATTGGGTTATGAAATCCGTCAATAGCGCCATTTTTTCAAACGTTGCGTTGGATGCGGCCGCAATCAAGACCGCCGCTTTTGTTGTCTTCACCACTGCGTTGTCCGAAATTGACGCTGATGTCTTGCGCGGCAGCGGACGTCGTCGCCGCTGCGATCAGCCCGGCTACTTCAGACCACCACCGTTGAAAGACGGACACGGCAGTCGGAATGGGCCGTCACGATTTTCCTGACGGACGGCCCAGCAAGCTGGCCATCTCCTCTTCAAGATTATCGTAGAGATTTTTGCCCGGCGTCGCCGGCGAATCGAGCCTCGGTTCGGGCTTGGCATCGGACTTCGGTTCGAATTTCGGCTCGAGCTTTTGTTCGAATTTGGGGTCGACCCGTAATTTATAATCGCGCATCGGCGCGCGGGCGGGCGGTTCGGCGTTGCCTGGCGCATTGGCCGCTGGCGCGGCCGCCGGATAGGTCACCGGCGCACGGCCTTCCGGCATCGGCGAACGGCGCAGCGCCGCTTCGAGCTGCTGCGCCATCTCCGCAAGATTATGATCGTTCTGCGCCGGTGCCGCCAACTCCGGGGTCACCGCGGGAGCGGCGCTGACGCGCGGTGCCGGTTCGTGGCGCGCGACCGGCTGGCTAAGATCGGGCGGATTGAGGCGCGTCGACAATTCGGCGGCAAGACCGGTGAGGCTGTCGGCGGGGCGGGGACGCGCGCCCGGCTCCGGCGCGAGCGAGGGTTCCTCAGTGGCGGGCGTGCGATATGGGCGCGGGGCCGGCACCGGCGTCGGCTCGCTCGACGGCTGCAGCGGCCAGGAGCTTTCGACCGGCGGCGGCTGCCGTGTCGGGGTTTCGAGGCGCGCCGGCTCGCGCGTCGCTTCGCGGGAGCCGACCGCGCGCACGATATTCGGTTCGACCACCAGGTCGGTAGGGCCACCGATCAACAGCAAATGTTCGATATTGTCGCGGCGGATCAGCACCAGGCGCCGGCGCCCGTCGACGGTGGCGGCATCGATCACCGCCAGGCGCGGCTGGCGTCCGCGCGCGGAACCGCCGCCCAGGCGGTTGGCGCCGAAGCGGCGCACCAGCCAGGCGGTAAGCCCGATCAGCGCGAGTACGACCAGGAATGCAATGAAGAAGCGGGCAGCCAGCGGCATCTCCGAGCCGAACAGGGTCTCGAACATCAAAGTGCTCCATTCTTCGTGCAGCCACGCCTCGGACGAGAATCGCCCGAATGGTTAATTCCGTAGGCACAATTTGCCGCCCAGACTCTAACAGATCATTATCAAATAAAGTGCCGTTTGGCATCCGCCCCAAGCAACAATGGTAAACGACCGCCGAGGCGAGGCGTTTGCTCCCAATTCCTTTACCCGCCGTTAACCATACCGGTATGCGCCGGTGCATGATGGCGGCGGTCGTCATCACCAACCCGACCCATTTCGCAATCGCCCTGCAATACGAGCGCGGCATGGACGCGCCGATCTGCGTCGCCAAGGGCGTTGACGCGCTGGCTTTGAATATCAAGGAGGTTGCCGGCGAGCATTCGATCCCGGTGGTCGAAAACCCGCCGCTCGCCCGCGCGCTGCCACCGTCGAGATCGATCAGGCGATCCCGCCCGAGCACTACAAGGCGGTGGCCTATCCAAAGGACGGGATTGGCCAAGACTGGCTCTTGCGCCGATGGGGCGGCTTAAGGCACTCAGGAGTCATGGCAGCTCAGGATCCGGCAGCGCCGACACCGGCGCGCGAGCGTAGCGAAGCGCAGGGGCGGCAGGCTTTCGACAAAAGCCAGAGCGCGCCGCGCAGCGGCTCGATCGGCATGGTGCTTTTGGTCGCGGTACTGCTGGTCGGCGCCGCCGCCGGCCTCATCTATGTCGGCCGCGATTATGCAGAAACCTACATTCTGGCGCTGTTGGCGGGCCTCGGCACCGTCGGCGTATTCGCGCTGTTCGCCATGGCCTCCGGCATCATGCGTCTTGCCAGCAAGGATCATGGCAATCCCTTGCTCAAGGCGGTGGTCGATAATGCCTTCGACGGCATCCTGGTCACCGACCAGGGCGGGCGGGTGTTCTACGCCAACGCCACCTATCTCGACCTGATCGGCGCTTCCGACAACAACGATGTGCGGCCGATCGAGCGGGTGTTTATCGGCGATCCCGACGTTTCCGAATCAATCTACCGCCTGCTCAAGGCCGCGCGCGAAAGCCGCCGTCTGCAGGAGGAGGTGCGCATTCCGGGCGCTGCCGGCGAGGCCGGCCGCTGGCTGCGCATGCGCGTGCGCCCGCTCGGTGAAGGCAAGCGCGACGCGCGCATGACGGTGTGGTCGATCGCCGACGTGACGCGCGACCGCGAGCGCCAGGAAAACGTGTTCCAGGAACTCCAGCACGCCATCGACTATCTTGACCACGCGCCGGCCGGATTCTTCTCGGTCGATGCGGCGGGCGACATCGTCTATCTCAACGCGACGCTGGCGAGCTGGCTCGATCACGATCTCGCCCAGGTCGGCGTCGGCTCGCTCAAGCTCACCGATATCGTCGCCGGCGAAGGCGCCGCGCTGCTCACCACGCTCAATGCCGCGCCCGGCGAAGTCAAAATTGAAGTGCTCGACCTCGATCTCAAGACCCGCGGTGGCAAGCCGGTGCCGGTCCGCCTATTCCATAAAGTGGCGTTCGGCGCCGACGGCGCGCCCGGCGTTTCGCGCACGCTGGTGCTCAACCGCGCGCGTGACGACGGCACCGATCCGCAGCGCGCGGCGGAAGTGCGCTTCATGCGCTTCTTCCAGAACACGCCGATGGCAATTGCGACCGTCGACAAAGTCGGCCGCATCGCGCGCAGCAATGCGCGCTTCGCCAGCGCCTTCGAAGGCATGCTGAAGGGCGACGAGCGCTCGATTCTGGCGGTGGTGGCCGAGCGCGACCGGCCGGCGCTCGAGGCCGCGATCCGCAAGGCGGCGGAAGGCCAGGGCGACATCGCGCCGGTGGAAGCAGCACTTGCCGGCAGCAGTGAGCGCTGGGCGAGTTTCTTCGTGTCCGCGGTCGAGGAGGAGGATCGCGACGGCGAGGCGGCAATCGTCTATGCGCTCGAGACCACCGCGCAGCGCACGCTGGAGAACCGGGTCTATCAGCAGCAGAAGATGGAGTCGGTCGGCCAGCTCGCCGGCGGCATCGCGCACGACTTCAACAACGTGCTATCCGCCATCATGATGGCGACCGACTTCCTGCTTAATGCGCATAAGCCGACCGACCCGTCGTTCCAGGACATCATCCAGATCAAGCAGAACGCCAACCGCGCCGCCGCGCTGGTGCGGCAACTGCTCGCCTTCTCGCGCAAGCAGACCTTGCGTCCGCAGGTGCTCGACCTCGGCGAGACGCTCAGCGATCTCGGCATGCTGCTCAAGCGGCTGATCGGCGAGAAGGTGACGCTGGAGGTCGTGCACGGCCGCGATCTGTGGCCGGTGAAGGTGGATATTTCCCAGTTTGAGCAGGTGATCGTGAATCTGGCGGTCAATGCGCGCGACGCCATGCCGGATGGCGGCAAGCTCACGGTGCGCACCTCAAATGTGCCGGCCAGCGAATGCGGCAAGTTCGCCTACAAGGGCATGCCGAGCGCCGACTATGTGCTGGTCGAAGTGAGCGACAGCGGCACCGGCATTCCGCCCGATATTATTGAAAAGGTCTTTGAGCCGTTCTTTTCGACCAAGGAAGTCGGCAAGGGCACGGGGCTGGGCTTGTCGACGGTGTATGGCATCGTCAAGCAGACCGGCGGCTTCGTCTATGCGGATTCGGCGGCGGGCAACACCTCGTTCCGCATCTTCCTGCCGCGCCACGTTCCGGGCGCCGAGGAAGCGCTCGCGCAAATTCCGGCAGCAGACGCGCCGGCGATCGCCGGCGCCATGTCGGCCGCCGATACCATGGCGCGCGCCGCCACCGCCGATCTCACCGGGCATGGCACCATCCTGCTGGTCGAGGACGAAGAGGGTTTGCGCGCGCTCAATGCGCGCGGGCTCTCGTCACGCGGCTATACGGTGCTGGAAGCCAGCAATGGCGTGGAAGCGATCGAGGTCCTCGACAAGCAGGGCAGCGTCGATCTGGTGGTGTCGGACGTGGTGATGCCGGAAATGGATGGGCCGACGCTGCTCAAGGAGCTGCGCCGGCGCGATCCGAACGTGAAAATCATCTTCGTCTCCGGCTATGCCGAAGAAGCGTTCCAAAAGAACCTGCCGAGCCAGGAACAATATGCCTTCCTGGCCAAGCCGTTCACGCTCAAGCAACTCGTCGCCGAGGTGAAGAAGACGCTGGCCGAATGATCCGCCGCGCCCGCGCGATGCTGCTGCAATCGCGGGCTAATTCTACGGCGCGGGTTCCGACGCAAGGATCTTAAGCAAGCCCGCGTCAGTTGCACGATTGGGCGAGCCGCGTCTTCTCGAACACGCGCAGCTGCAAGCGGCAGGGAAAGATGCGTCCGGCCGCGAGCGGCGCTTGCGGCGCGCGGAAATAGCTCGACTCGAGCATGGCGCCCGAGGGGCCACTATCGATCGTCGAGTCGTCGGCCGATATCGCAACCATCTGGCTTTCGAGCGGGGCAAACTTGGCCTGCGCGGTCGCGCCACAGGCTAAAAGCACCGCTATAGCGATCAAGGCTTTCATCGGTGCATCTCCGTCATTTCACCGAGAAAAGCGCCTGGGAGGCAATAAGTTCCGCCGCCTGCCCATGACATTCCCGTGACAGGACAGCGCAGGGGCCGCCGCCCCCTTACAAATTGTTCGGCGCGCACCTATTGTCTGAGCCGCCGATTTGGCCGGGAGATAAAAAGTCATGATTCGCCACCGCTGGCTGATCGCGCTTGCCGCGATCGCGACCGCCTTTGTGCTCGTTGCCGCCGATGCGGATGCCCGCGTCGGCGGCGGCTCCTCAGCAGGCAGCCGCGGCACGCGCACGTTCTCGGCGCCGCCCGCCACCAGCACCGCGCCGAATACCGCCGCGCCGATCCAGCGCTCAATGACGCAACCGGGCAGCACCGCGCCGATCGGCCAGCCCGCAACCCGTCCCGGTCTGCTGGGCGGCGGATTGTTCGGTGGCGGAATGCTAGGCGGTCTTGCCGCCGGCTTCATCGGCGCCGGCCTGTTTGGCATGCTGTTCGGACACGGACTTTTCGGCGGCATGGGTGGCTTCGCCTCGATCCTCGGCCTGGTGTTGCAAGTCGTGCTGGTCGTGATCGTCGCGCGGCTGATCTTTGCCTGGTGGCAGCGGCGCAATATGGCGGCGCCGGCCTATGCGGCGGCGCATCCCGCGACCGGCCACAGCTTTGGCGGCCTCGGTGGCATGTTGGGCGCCAATGCAGCAGCGGCCGGCGAATCTCTCAGCATCGCCAAGTCGGACTACGACGCGTTCGAGCTCTTGCTCGGCGACATCCAGGCCGCTTATTCGGCGGAGGACTTGTCGGCGCTGCGTGCGAAGGTGACGCCGGAGATGCTGTCCTATTTTTCCGAGCAGCTGGCGGGGAACGCGAGCCGCGGCCTCATCAACCGCGTCACCGACGTGAAGCTGCTGCAAGGCGACCTGGCGGAAGCCTGGCGCGAAGGCGATACCGATTACGCGACCGTCGCCATGCACTTCGCGCTGAAAGACAGTATGGTCGAGCGCGCCAGCGGGCGCACCGTCGAAGGCGGCGAGCCGAGCGAGGTCACCGAATTGTGGACCTTCATGCGCGCGCGTGGCGGCGACTGGCTGCTCTCGGCCATCCAACAGACTTGATGTTCGGCGATCAGAGCATGATCCCGAAAAGTGGGAACCGGTTTTCGGATAAGATCATGCTCAAAGAAATTGTCCGCCATCGCGGCGGACGAGCGCGTCAGGCGGTCTCGACCTTCGCGGCGTCGACCTTCGCGGCGTCCGTATCGGCGTCGAGTTTCGGCACCAGTGTGGCGTTCGCGCCGTCGGCGAGACGCCGTTCGAATATCACGCCGACCTGACGCGGCTTGCGCCACACCACGCGGCACTTGCGCTGCGCCGAGCCGTTGCCCGACAACAACAGCAGGAAGCGGTCCGGAACTGTCTTGGCATCCTCGACGTCGATGCGTGCGCCGGTATCGGAAACATCGGACAACACGCAACCGTGCAACTGATCGGCTTCGCGCATGAGCCAGGCCGTGTAGCCGTATCGGCCGGCGCAGTGATTTTCGTTTGTCTTTGCGCATGTCGCCTCACTGCCGTTGGGTTGGGCGGGCGCGGTTCGTTTTCATAATCCGTTAACGCTCGCCCCCGACGCCGCCGGACTTTAGCGGCCGGCCATTACCAATTCATAAAGCGGTAACGCGACGTGGGCGCTCGCCCCAGGGGAATCGGGTGAAAAAATTATGCGGCGATGAGGCTTGCGAGGAAGTCATCGTCCCACGCGGCAACTTTGCGCTTGAGGCGGAGGGAATCCTTACCGGGTGCTAGTCGGATCAGGTTGTGGGCCATGTGCTTGAGC
>DATBZY010000176.1:0-3857 GCA_036512915.1 Pseudolabrys sp.
CCGGGCAGCGGCAGCATAGAATCGTTCATGGCGGGTGTGGCCTCACGGAAATGGCGCGGATTGGAGTCGACAACCAAATCCTACGCTAAATCAATGATTTATGCCACATCCGCCAACCGGCGCTGCATAATCCGGGCTAGCACTTTCAGAAGAAATGCTGCTGGCTCCGCCAAATGCGCCGAGCGTTGATGGCGCGCGTGGCACACGCCACAATCACAACCCCGTCAGTTTGCGCGAACGCGGCAATTCGAGGTTGCACCAGCGTGGCGGCGATGGAACAATTGCGTCCCTAATTCGTATCTGTACGTAGATCGACTGCAGGTTCCTTTTGTATAGGGTCACGGAGACGAGCTATGTCGCGTCCCGTAATTTCGCCCGCTTCGCGCGGGGCCGCTGGCCGGGCGGCGGTTGCGCCGAACAAGCAGTTAGCGGATGAGGCGCGCGCCGCCTGGGTCGATGCCTTTCGCCGCGTGCGTGCGGAGACCGAAGCCCGGGCAGCGCATTTGTCGGTGGAAGACCAGATCGTCCAGTCGATGGCGGATGCCAGCCCGACCAAATGGCATCGCGCGCATGTCACCTGGTTTTTCGAGCAGTTCCTGCTGCTGCCGAATGATCCGAGCTACAAGATCTTCGACGAACGTTTTCCGTTCCTGTTCAACTCCTATTATGTCGCCGCCGGCCCGCGTCACGCGCGCCCGCAACGCGGCCTGATCACGCGCCCGAACGGCGGCGACGTGACCGGCTATCGCGCCCATGTCGACGCGGCGGTCGAGCGGTTGATTGCGAATGTGCCAGCGGCGGATGCCGCGCGCGTCTTCTCGATTCTCGAGATCGGCCTGCATCACGAGCAGCAGCACCAGGAACTGCTGCTCACCGACATCCTGCACGCCTTCGCGCAGAATCCGACCGATCCGGTCTATGACGCGGGATGGAAGCCGCCGCGCGCAACCCAAGCTCCCGGAAGATTTGGGCCGCGCGGCTTTGTCGAGGTGCCGGCCGGCATTCATTCGATCGGCCACGCGCGCCAAGGCTTCTGCTTCGACAACGAGACGCCCTGGCATGACGAACTCATTCCGAATGTGCGCATCGCCCGCCATCTGGTCAGCAATGCCGAGTGGCTCGAATTCATCGCCGCCGGCGGCTATGCGACGCCCGCGCTCTGGCTGTCCGACGGCTGGAGCGCGGTGCAAGCGGACGGCTGGCAGGCGCCCGGCTATTGGCGCCCGAAGGACGATGCTTGGTATGTCATGACATTGGCCGGCCTTAAAGCCGTCGATCCGGCAGCGCCCGTCCTGCATGTCAGCTATTACGAAGCCGAGGCGTTCGCCCGCTTTGCCGGCAAGCATTTGCCGAGCGAGGCGGAATGGGAGGTTGCGGCGCGCGCAGGTCTGCTCGTCGATGGTTTCGGTATCGCTTGGCAATGGACGCGCAGCGCCTATCTACCCTATCCGGGCTACCGCGCGGCCGAAGGGGCGCTCGGCGAATACAACGGCAAGTTCATGGTCAGCCAGATGGTGCTGCGCGGCTCCTCGCTCGCGACACCGGCCGGCCACGAGCGCGTCAGCTATCGCAATTTCTTCTATCCGCCGGCGCGCTGGCAATTCAGCGGTCTGCGCCTGGCCGAATTCGTCTAAGGAACAACCATGGTCGCGCTCGCACGTTCTCAGCCCTCGCAGCCGCAAAGCGCGGAAGCCTCCGCCTTTGAGACCGACGTTGTCGACGGCTTGAGCGCGACCCCGAAGCGCGTGCCGGCGAAATACTTCTATGATGGCGCCGGCTCGCAATTATTCGAGCAAATCACTGAGCTGCCGGAATATTACCCGACCCGCTGCGAGATGCGCATTTTGCGCGATCACGCCGCCGACATCGCCAAGCTCATTCCGGCGGGCGCCGCGCTGGTCGAATTCGGCAGCGGTTCGAACAAGAAGGCGCGCATTCTATTGCGCGCGGCGCCGAAACTGGCGGCCTATGTCCCGGTCGATATCTGCGGCGAGATGCTGGCGCAGGAGGTGGCCGAGCTGCGGCCCGATTTCCCGCAGCTCAAGGTGCTCCCGCTGACGGCCGATTTCACGCATCCGTTCGAGCTGCCTGACGAAGCCAAAGCGGCGCCGGTGCGTATCGGATTTTTCCCGGGCTCGACCATCGGCAATTTCGAGCCGCATGACGCCGCTGCATTCTTGCGTAACGCCGGCCGCATTCTCGGGCCCGGCGCCAAACTGATTATCGGTGTCGACCTGATCAAGCCCGTTGAAATCCTCAACGCCGCCTATAACGACGCCGCCGGCATCACCGCCCAATTCAATCTCAATTTGCTCACGCGCATCAATCGCGAGCTCGGCGGCACCTTCAAGCTCGATGCCTTCGAGCATCATGCCTTCTACAACCGCGAGCGTCACCGCATCGAAATGCACCTTGCTAGCCTGAAGCGGCAGAAGGTGAGGGTGGCCAATGAGATCATCGACTTCCGCGCCGGCGAAACCATCCACACCGAGAACAGCTACAAATACAGCATCGAGTCGCTGGGTGCGCTGGCGCGCGACGTCGGCTGGCGGCCTGCGGGCGTGTGGACCGACGCGCGCAAGTATTTTTCGATCCAGGCCTTCACGCTGGCCGACGGGTGACCTTTCCGAAGCTGCTTGCCTGCGCTAAGCCTTTCGCCGCGAGCAAATGGCAAAGGCAGGGACTTCATGAAGATCGTCGGTTTTGAAGCAAGCAATGGCGTGCGGCTGGGCGTGGTCGAGGGCGACACCGTCATCGATGTGCAGGCGGCGGACGCCGCCGCGCCGAACGATCTCGGCGAATGGTTGCGCCGCGGCAACGGCGATCTCAAGCCGCTCGCCGATCTCGCCCGACAAGCGCCGGCTTCGGCGCGCCGTCCGCTCGCCGGATTGAAATATGCGCTGCCGGTCGCCAAGCCCGGCAAGATCATCTGCCTCGGCCTCAATTACCTCGACCACGTCAAGGAAGGGCCGCAGCGCGACAACGTACCGAAATTTCCCAGCATCTTTTTTCGCGTGCTGACGTCGATGGTTCCGCACTTGCAGCCGATCGTGCGGCCGCGCGAATCCATCCAGCTCGATTACGAAGCCGAAATGGTGGCGATTGTCGGTAAGCGCGCCAAGCATCTGAGCATGGCCGACGCGGTCGACTGCATCGCCGGTTATTCCTGCTCGAACGAAGGCTCAGTGCGCGAATTCCAGCGTCACACCACGCAATGGGGCATGGGCAAGAACTTCGACCGCACCGGCGGCTTCGGCCCCTGGATGGTGACTGCCGACGAGCTGCCGCCCGGGGCGAAGGGACTCAAAATCATGAGCCGGCTCAACGGCAATACCATGCAGTCCGACAACACCGCGAACATGATGTTTCCGCTGGCCGAGACGCTGGTTTATCTCAGCAAGGGCATGACGCTGGAGCCGGGCGACATCATCCTCACCGGCACGCCGTCCGGCGTCGGCCATGCGCGCAAGCCCGAGCCGGTCTGGATGAAGGCGGGCGATGTCTGCGAAATCGAGGTCGAGGGCATCGGCGTGCTGCGTAATCCGATCGAGGACGAGAAGTAACTTAGCCTCCCCCGCGAAGCGTGGGGAGGGTCGGTGAGCATCGCGTCAGCGATGCGAGCCGGGGGTGGGGGCACCTCACACGCTGATCGAGTCAATTCCCCCCCGACCCCTCCCCACCACTCGCAACAGCTCGCGGGGGGAGGGGAGATGAGAAGCAGGGGAATCGGGTGAAAAAATTATGCGGCGATGAGGCTTGCGAGGAAGTCATCGTCCCACGCGGCAACTTTGCGCTTGAGGCGGAGGGAATCCTTACCGGGTGCTAGTCGGATCAGGTTGTGGGCCATGTGCTTGAGC
>DATBZY010000177.1:0-14096 GCA_036512915.1 Pseudolabrys sp.
CGGCGCGGGCCGGGTCGTCACATTGACCCCGTTGTCGCCGTTGGTGAGCGCGGACCACCGGTAGGCGATGCCCCAGACGATTTGGCCGAGCGCGAGCGTGATCATCAGGAAGCCGATGCCGGTCGAGCGCAAGGCGAGAACTGCGAAGACTGCCGAAGTGGCAAGCGTGACGACGAGAGCGGCGAGGATGGCGACGAAATGGCCGTGGCCGGCATCGAGCATCAGCGCTCCGGTATAGCCGGCCATGGCGAACAGGCCGGCGTGGCCGAGCGAGACCAGGCCGCCGTAGCCGACCAGAAGATTGAGCGCCAGCGCAAATACCGCGAACAGCAGGATCTGGCTCGAGACGTTGATGTAGTACGGATTCCCGACCCAGACCGGCAGTGTAGCGAGCAGGACGAGAGCGACGCCGATGGCCGCGCGCCGCGAATTGATCCGGCTCATGGCACGACCTTGCCGAACAGGCCCTGCGGCCGCAGCACCAGCACGAGCAGCATCGGCAGGAACAGGATGACATAGGCGAGGGCCGGGAACATCACTTGGCCGAAATTGTAGAGGAAACCGATCAGGAAGCTTCCGACCAGCGCGCCGAGCAGACTGCCGGTTCCGCCGAGGATCACGACGATGAGCGCGAGCGGCAGCATTTCGAAATCGAGTCCCGGATAGACCGACAGATACGGCGCGCCGATCACTCCGGCGAACGCCGCGAGTGCAGCGCCCAGCGCGAAGATCAAGGTGAAAAGCTGCGACACCTTGATGCCGACCACCCGGGCGATCGGGGCGTCATCGACGCCGGCACGGATCATGGCGCCGAGCCGCGTCCAGTCGACCATCAGCCAAAGTGCAATGGCAATGACGACGGCAACGCCGACGATGACGAGGCGAAAGATCGGAAAGAACAGCCCCGCCACCTGCACCGCGCCCTGAAGATGGGTTGGAGTCGCGGGCTGCCAGGGATCGCCGGTCCAGACCATTAGACAAATGTCGGCAATGATGAACGCCAAGCCCAGCGTCAGCAGAACCTGCGGAAGTATCTGACCCTCCAGGCGCCGCAGCAGGAACCGCTCGATCACGCCGCCGATGACAGCCATGGCCGCGGCGCTCGCCAGCGCGGCCAGCCAGAAGTTGAAACCGAGCGCGAGAAGGCTGACGCCGAAATAAGCCCCCAACATGAAGAAGGAGCCGTGCATCAGGTTTGGAATCCGCATCAGGCCGAAGATCAGCGAAAAGCCGGCGGAGAGTAGGAACAGCAGGCCGCCAAGCGCAATGCTGTTCACTGCCAGAGTTAGCCAAAGGCTCATCTACAACGTCCCCGCCGCGTTTTGTCCCGCCACCGGGAGCAGTGCATCACGCACGCGCTGCAACCCCAGACCCTTGCCGCGTCCTAGATACCAAAGGCGGTGCAGCTTCACTGCACCGCCTCCGGGACACGATCCTTACTACTCGAGGTTCTTCGCCGGCGGATAGTCCCGCGCATAAACCGGGTTTGCCAGGAACGCCTTCTCCTCGTAAGTCCAGAACTGGCTCACGTTCGGATACCGCTTGACGGCCGTGTTGACGAGCTTGCCATCCTTCTTCTCGCACTTGCGGATGTAGACCGTACCGATGACATTGCCGAATTGATCGAACTTCACCGGTCCGCGCGGGGTATCGGTCAGCGAAACCTTGTGCAGGGCTTCGGCGAACGCCGTGTGGTCATCGGCCTTGCTGCCGGCGAGCTGGATTGCGGCCTCGACGCACTGGCCCGCCACGTACATGCCGGCCGAATAGCCGCCGGGAAGCACGTTGTAGTCCTTCTGCATATCCGCGACGAAGCGCTTGTTGCTCGGCGTGTCGATGTCGGCCGAATACCAGGCCGCCGAATAGACGCCGATTGCCTCGTCGCCGAGGCTTTTGAGCAAGGCATCGTCCATCGCGGTCCAGCCGGCGAGCAGCGGAATCTTGGCCTTCACGCCGAGATCCGCATAGGCGCGCATGAATTTCACCGGATTCGAGCCGGCAAAGCCGTTGAACACGCAGTCGACATTGCTGATCTGGGCGATGTACGGGGTGTAGTCCGGCGTGACCAAGGGCGGCCACAGCTTCTTGACCACCTTGCCGCCGTTGTCTTCGAACACACGCAAAAATCCGGACATCTGCTCGTAGCCGAAGGCGAAGTCTTCCGAGATCGTGATCGCCCGTTTGAACTTGAGGTCCTTCGCCGCGTAGTCGCCCATCACGTGGCAGCACTGCGACGAGGTCGCCGACGGACGGATGACGAAGGGGTTTGCCTTTCGTTGCGTGACATCTTCCGCCGCGGCCAGGCTGACGAGCGGCGTCTTGTTGTCACGGACGTAATCGGTGATTGCCAGCAATTCGAATGCCGCGAGCGGGCCGAGGATGACATTGACCTTGTCGCGCTCGACCAGTTCCTGCGCCTTGGTCTTGGCGCCGGCCGGGTTTCCGCCCGTATCGGCCACGATCAACTCAACCTTGCGGCCGGCGAGCGTGTTGTTCTTCTGCTTCAGGAACGTGGCGAGGCCTTGTTCCATCTGGATGCCGCCCTGGGCAAGCGGTCCGGTCTTGACGGTGAGCAGGCCGAGCTTGAACGGCGCGCCTTGTGCGATCGCCGGCGCTGGAAATTTGAACGTCGCCAGCGCGGCGCCAGCGGCCGTTCCGGCCATGAATTTACGGCGAGTGAACTTGCGAGTCATTATCATTCCTCCCTCTATTGCCCCTGCGATGGGACATAAACGTTGCCGGCCTTTTAGGCCTTTATCGACGCGAAGAAAATGCCGGCTTTGATTTCCAGTCGCCACTCGCGCAACGGCGGACCCAATGAAGCTATCATCGGCCAATGTAATCCATGATGTAAAGCCCACTCGCGGGTCTGGCGGCCGGCATCGAGCGCGATCAAATGCCGAGATAGCTGGATTTGATCTCGTCGTTGGCCTTGAGCTCTTCGGGCTTGGCGGAATAGACCACCCGGCCTTTGCTCATGACGTGCACGTAGTCGACCAGCTTGAGGGCGAGGTGGGCGTTCTGCTCGACCAGCAGGATGGAGAGGCCTTCTTCCTTCAGCTTGCCAACCGCTTCCCAGACGCCCTGGATGATGATCGGCGCGATTTGTCAGGCTGCCTCGCGCGTCAGCTCCGCCGGCGCTCGGCCATGCCGCAATTCGATTCCGCTATTTGCGCCCGCGCTTTTTGCCGGCTGCCTGCTTTTTCGGCGGAATGATCGGCAGCAGCAGGTAAGGCGCTTTGCCGCGGCCAAAATGCAGGCTGCTGGTGCCGCTAAAAATAGCGGGTAGCCGGTCGCGCGGATCGTTGTGCAGGAACGGACCGCAGCCGGTCAGCTCGTTCTTGAAGTTCGACAACTTGCCGCCGCTGCCACCGCCATATTCGTAATCCTTGCCGCGGACCGATACGGCCACGCGATAGCCGGCTGGCACTGCGATCGAGGTCGGCCAGATCTCGATGTCGAGCTCCACCGGCTTGCCCTTGGCCAACGGCTGCTTCTGATCGTGGGTGTGATAGGGTCGGTAGGGCGTCGACAGTTTCTTGTCGAGCTTGCGGTGCGAGGCGCGCAGCCAGCCCTGGGCGATCGGCGTGTGCGGATCGATCGCGCCCTGGAACACGACTTCCTTCAGATCGCCGGTGAACACGCGCAGCACGATGAAGAAATCGGCATCCGCGGTGGACGAGGACGCGAACAGCTTGAGCGCCGACGGGCCGGTGATCTCGGTTTCCTGCGCTAGCGGCGGGGTGAGGAAGGTGAGGCCGTCGCCCATGGCGGCGAATTTGAGCTGCGCGTTGGCGGACGGCTTCTTCACGCTCAGCGTCATGCCGGCCGGATCGAGATAGAACTTCGTCCATTGGGTGCGCTTGATCGGCCATTCGTTCTCGGCGCGCGCGACGAATTTCTCGCCGGGGTGGCGCACCTGCAGCAGCACCTTCGGCTGCTTGCTCCAGCCGACTTTCTTGCCGTGCAGGAAATAGTCGAAGAAGCGCAGCTGCTGCTCGCGGCCGTAGTCAGTGTAGAAATGCGTCCAGTGCTCGATGCCGTGCGCCTCCAGCCACTTGTCTTTGGCGGCGGCGCGCACGAAGCCTTCGAAGTTGCCGCGCGGATGCAGGCCCTGACCGCCCCAATTGGCGGCGGAGAACAGCGGCGTGGTCACCTTCGACCAGACCGGCGAGCGATCCCGGTGATACTTGTCGTGGAGCGGATGGGCGCGGATTTTGCCGCCGAAATTGACACGGTTCTTGGCGAGTTCTTCGTCCGATAACGTCTCCGGACCGCAGACCAGCTCGCCGTGTACGCGGCTGCGTCCGCCGCGCTCGCCGACGCCGTACTGCACGGTCTTGACCTGCATGTCGAACCAGTTCTCCCAGAAGGTCGAGAGAATGCCGCCATGATGCGTCATGTCGCGATACCAGTCGGCGGAGCCTTCCCAGATGCACATGGCGGCGAGATGCGGCGGCTGCAGCGATGCCACATGCCACTGATTCATGCCGAAGTAGGAAATACCGTTGAGCCCGACCTTGCCGCTCGACCAGGGCTGCACGCCGGCCCATTCGATGCAGTCGTAGTAATCCTTAGTCTCGCGCGGCGAGAAATGGTCGATGACGCCAGGCGAGCAGCCGCAGCCGCGTGAATCGACACGCACGCAGACATAGTCGTGCGGCACCCATTTCTCGGGGTCCACCACTTCCCAGTTCTGGTATTTGTTGGAAGAGCCAGCGGTGACGTCCGGATGTTTTTCCACCATGCGGTTCCAGGCGCTCGGATAGCCGTCCTGGAAGGCGAGGTTCTTGGCGTAGGGACCGTAGGTCAGCAGGACCGGATATTTGCCGTCTTTCACCGGGCGAAAAACGTCGGCGCGCAGCACCAGCCCGTCATCCATGGTGATCGGCACATTCCAATCGATCCGCATAGCGTCGCGGACTTCCGATCGCTCCTGCAACGCCGCCATTACGCCCTCCCAACACACATTGTTTTGTCATGCCCCGCAATCAAACGGGGCATGCAGTATCCACGGTCGCTGGAATTTAGCAAAGACCTAAGCGGCGGAGGGATCAGCGCCTGGTTGCACTCTTGCGCTTGCCGCGCTTGACCTTGGCCATCTTCTCCAGCACGGCGCAGACCGCGGCGGTATCTTGCGCGCCGCGGCCGCTCTTCATCGCCTTGATGTAAACCGGCTTGGTTGCATTGAACATCGGCGTCGGCACGCGGATCTTGCGGGCGTAATCGCCGATCACCTGCATGTCCTTGTCCCACACCGAAATCTTCATGGTGACGTCGTTGTAGCGGCCCTTCACCATCATCGGCGCACGCAGTTCGAACACGCGCGAATTGCCGGCGCCGGCCTTCACCAGCTCGAATATCAGTTGCGGTGGCAGGCCGGCCTTCATGCCGAGCACCATGGCCTCGGCAGCGGCCACGTTGTTGATGGCGACCAGCAGGTTGGCGACGTATTTCATCTTGCTGCCATTGCCGAAAGCGCCGACGTCGTAGGCGTGGCGGCCGAAGGCCTCGAACATCGGGCGCAGCCGCTTGATGACGGCGGAATCGCCGCTGGCATAGAACACCAGGTCGCGGTTCTTGGCCTGCGAGCCGGTGCCGCTGACGGGCGTATCGAGCATCACATGGCCGGCCTTGCGCAGCACGCGCTCGGCTTTTTCCTTGTCTGAAATTGCGAAGGTGCTCATTTCCACGATCACCTTGCGCGGCAGCTTGGCGGCAGCGATTTTGCGCGCAGTGTCCATGAGCGCCTGCGGTTTGGGCAGGCTGGTGAGCACGGTTGGCACCTTGGACGCAACATCGGCCGCGCCGCTGGCGATCTCTACGCCGGCGCGCTGGGCCTCCCGGCGCCGCGCTGCGCTGATGTCGTAACCCACCACGCGCCAGCCGGCGGCCACCAGGTTCTTCGCGAAGGCACCACCCATGATGCCGAGGCCGATCACACCGACCGTGCCCTTGTTTTTCTTAGCCGCAACCATTCAACCTTCTCCCCGCTGTAGAAATGAATGTATCGACGCGCGCGTCTGCTTGTTGTCTCTTAAGCGATCGGGGCCGGGCCTGTCGAGTGGGGCATCTCCGCAATGCGGCTTTCATGCCGCGCCGTGATCGCATATCGTCGCCGGCAAAAGCAAATCGACCATGGGGGAGGACACATGCATATCGGAGTAGCAGGTCTCGGGGCGATGGGGTCGGCCATTGCCGCCCGCCTGATGGAAGTCGGCCACCAGGTCACGGTGTGGAATCGCAACCCGCAGAAAACCAAGGTGCTGGCTGACGCCGGCGCCAAGGTGGCGGCGAGCCCGGCTGAGCTCGCGAGCGCGGTCGAGGCCGCGATCACCATACTTACCGACGGCGCTGCGATCGACGCCGTGTACAACGGGCCGTCCGGCCTGCTGTCCGGCAACGTGAAGGGCAAGCTGTTCATCGAAATGAGTACGGTGGCACCGAAAGTCGAGATCGATCTCGCGTCCAAGGTGCGCGCTAAGGGCGCCGTGTTGGTAGAGTGCCCGGTCGGCGGCTCGATCGCTCCGGCGCGCCAGGGCAAGCTGCTCGGCCTGATGGGCGCCGAGCCCGCCGACGCCGAGCGTGCCAAGCCGATCCTCGCCCAGCTCTGCCGCCGGCTCGAGCATTGCGGGCCGGTCGGCACCGGCTCTTCGATGAAGCTCGCGATCAATCTGCCGCTGATGGTGGCCTGGCAGGCATACGGCGAAGCCTTCGCGATCTGCCGCGACGTCGGCTGGGATCCCAAGCGCCTGCTCGATCTGTTCGTGGACACCAACGGCGCCAATCCGGCGCTGAAGAACCGCGCCGACATGATCGTCACCATGTTCGAGGGCCGCGATCCCGGCCCCACCACCTTCAGCATCGCCAATGGCGTCAAGGACCTGCGCACCATGATCGAGACCGGCGCGGCCAAGGGCATCGATATGCCCGCTGCAAAGGGCACGCTCGCGGCATTCGAGGATGCGAACAAGAACGGATTCGGCGGCGGCGATGGGTCGCGCGTGTCCGTCTATTGGGCCCAACGCAAGAAATCATGAGCGCATGATCCCGAAAAGTGGGAACCGGATTCCCGCCTTCGCGAAGCTCGCTTCGGCGGGCGAAGTGAGGTCGGAAGAGATCATGCGTAAAACAAAACAGGAGCCGCCATGTCGGTTACGCTCGCGCAAGCTTCCACAATCATCGATGCCGCGCTGAAGAAAGCGCGGGAGCTCAAACAGATGCCGCAAACCGTGGTGGTGCTCGATGCCGGCGGCCACGTCGTCTGCGCCAAGCGCGAGGATGGCTCCGGCATCGTGCGCTTCGAGATTGCCGTCGGCAAAGCCTATGGCGCGCTCGGCATGGGCTGGGGTTCGCGCACCATGATGGAGCGCGCGGCGCAAAACCCGACCTTCCTCACCTCCATCGTGGCGGCGAGCGAAGGGCGGCTGGTGCCCAATCCCGGCGGCGTGCTGATCCGCGACACGAATCATCAGATCATCGGCGCCATTGGTATTTCCGGCGATATTGCCGACAACGACGAAATCATCGCCGTCGCCGGCATTGAGGTGGCGGGACTCAAAGCCGACCCGGGCGGAACCAAAAAATAGTCTGCAAGACGTCATGCCCGGCACAAGTCGGGTCATGAAAGAAGTAGGGGAGGCAAATGTGAAACTCTTTTCCTTTTGGCGCTCGCTGGCGACTTACCGTGTGCGCATCGTGCTCAACCTCAAGGGGCTTAACGCTGAGGTAATCGAGGTCAACCTGATGAAGGGCCATCAGCGCGATCCGAAATTCCGCGCGGTCAATCCGATGATGGCGATTCCGGCGCTGGTCGACGGCGATGGGCCGGCGCTGTTCGAGTCGCTGGCGATCATCGAATATCTCGACGAGGTGCACCCCAAGCCGCCGCTGTTGCCCAGCGACCCGAAGGCGCGCGCGCGGGTGCGCGGGCTGGCGCAAATCGTCGTCTGCGACAGTCATCCGCTGATCGTGCCGCGCGTGCGCGAATATCTTGAGCGTGAATTCAAGCTCGACGAGGCGGTGCGGATGACATGGTGCCAGCACTGGCACAAGGCGGCGCTTTCCGGACTGGAAGAGCATCTGTCGACTGAGAAAGAAACTGGCAGCTATTGCCAGGGCGAGCAGATTACCATCGCCGACATCTGTCTCGCCAGCCAGGCGGCGGGCGCGAAATTCTTCCAGGTCGACATGGCGCCGTACCCGACCGTTGCCCGCATCGCCGCCACCTGCGCCAAGAACGACGCTTTCGCGCGCGCTCACCCCCTCAAGCAGCCCGGCGCGCCGGCGTCGGTGTAATCAGGTCCGCATGCTCAATACCGCAATCGTCGGCCTCGGCTGGTGGGGCAAAACTCTCGTGAAGGCGGCGCGCGATTTCGGCGCACCGATCCGTTTCGTGCGCGGCGTGAGCCTGGAGCCCGATACGGTGCGCGACTTCGCCGCCGAGCATCAGCTTGCGATCGGCACCTCGTTCGAGGAGGTGCTGGCCGATGCGCAAGTCCAGGCGGTGATCTTGGCGACGCCGCACAGCAAGCACCGCGCGCAGGTGGAAGCGGCGGCGGCGGCCGGCAAGCACATCTACTGCGAGAAGCCGTTCGCGCTCAGCAAGGCGGACGCTGCGGCCATGCTGGAGGCCTGCAAGCGCGCCAGCATCGTGATCGGCGTCGGCCATCACTTCCGGCTGATGCCGTCGATGCGCGTGCTCGATGAGCTGGCCAAGGGCGGCGCCTTCGGCACCATCATGCATGTCGAAGGCAATTACAGCCACGATTGGCTGGCGAACATGCCGGCCGATAGCTGGCGCGTGCAGGCTAAGGAAAGCCGCGCCGGCGGCATGACCGGCATGGGCATTCATGTACTCGACTGTTTCCGCGATCTGGTCGGCCCGATGAAGCGCATCGCCGCGCTGTCGAAGGCGCGTGCGTTGAAGCTGCCGACCGGCGACACTACCTCGGCGCTGATCGAATTCGAGAACGGCGCGACCGGCACGCTCGCCACCACCATCAAGACGCCGTTCGACTGGCGCATCGCGGTCTATGGCGAGAATTGCCGGGCCGAAAGCGTGAGCGAAACGCGCGCGATCGTGCGTCGCGCCGGCCAGGAGCCGGAAACGATCGACCGGCCGGCCGACAATCACCTCGGACGCAATCTGGATTATTTCGCCAAGGCCGCGCTCGGGCAGGGCACACTCCCGATTTCATCCGCAGGTATTTTGCAAACGGCATCGGCGCTGGAAGCGGTGTTCAAGTCGGTGGATGCCGACGGGGCGTGGATGACGGTGTGATTTAGGGCGTGAAAAGCAGTCACTGTTGCTCTGCTCCCTCCGACGCAGAGGACGCAATTACGCGTGGGCTGCGAGATTGGGCATCGGCAGTGACACGGTGACCGTGTTCGAGGTGGCGCCGCCTTGCCCGGCAGCACCGTAGGCGCATACGTGATAACGATATGGCATGCCCGCCAGCAGGCCATGATCCTCCCAGCGCGTAACCTTGACGGCGTCTGCAATCTCGACGTTGCCGAGCGGGTCGGTCCGGCAAACGTCGTAGCGCGCGGCGCCGGCCGCCTTGTTCCATTTCAGCGTGGCCTTCCCGTCGCCCATTGTCGCCGTCAGGTTCGCACCTTCCGTGCTCCAGCGTGGCGCTTCGCTGGACCGATCGTCCGGCGGTGCCTGCAGCGAGCCTTGCGGCCAAAGCGCGCATATGACGCGGGTGTGCGTGCCATCGAGATGTTTGCAGACGTTACAATAATCGCACTTCACGATGCGATCGAATTCACCGCGGCGAACCTTGCTCGGCCAGTCGGGGTCGGCCAAAAGGCCGCGTGCGATGCCAACGATATCGATGGCGCCGGTCGCAACGAGCCGCTCGGCGTCGTCGGGATTGGAGATTTTCCCGGCGGTCGCGACCGGCGTGTTGAAACCATGCGCCCTGATAAAGGCTTTGATCTCCGCCGAAAAATGCGCGTGCGGTACCGCCGGATACCAGTCTCCCGGCATGCAGCGATCGCCCGAATAACCGGTGTAGGGATATGGCACCTGCCCGGGAGCGTGAATGGCGTCCTCGAACTTGCCGCCCACCGACAATGACAAATACGCCGCGCCGAGCTGAGCCAGCCGCAAGCCGATGAGTTTTGCGTCGTTGACCGTGTAGCCGTCCTTGATGAATTCGTCGGCCAGGAAGCGAACGCCGACCGGAAAGTCTTCGCCGACCTTGCGCCGTATGTTTTCAAAAATCCGCTCGATCAAATACAGGCGGCCTTCCAGCGTGTTTCCGCCGTAATCGTCCATGCGTGGGTTAACGCGCGACAGAAACGACGCCAGCGTGTAAGCGTGCGCCGAATGCAGCTCCGCGCCGTCGAATCCGGCCGCACGCGCCCGCGCGACCGCGTCGCCGAACTCCGCGACGATACGATCGATCTCGGCCAACGACAGCATATCGACCGTCTGCCGCCAACCCGACTTGGCCACTTTCAGGAAATGGATGATCTGCGGGACCACCTTTGAGTCCGATGCGTCATGGATGCGCCGAACCAGATCGGTGAGGCCCGGCACGAACTGATCGTCGCTAATGCGCAGCAGCGGGCCGGATTTGGCGCTATGGACCGCCATGGCCTCGATCACGATGAGGCCCGCACCGCCCTGCGCGTAACGGACATAACGATCGGTGATGTCCTTGTTGACCAAGCCATCTTCGCCGGACAGTCGCGTCACCATCGCCGGCACCATCACGCGATTGGAGATGGTCATCCCGGCGACGTTCAAGGGTTCGAATAGTTTCATGGTGCGGAATCCTCAAGCATGCACGTTTGCGACGCTGCTGGCAGCGACTTGGCGCAGTTCACGGCGAAGAATCTTACCGGCGGGGCTGATAGGAAACTCCTTCACGATCGTGAGCCGCTCCGGCAATTTGAACTTCGCAATGTTGCGGCTCAATAAGAAGTTCTTGATCTCGTCCAAATCGACCGTCTCGCCATCCACAGTGACCACGAATGCACAGGCCTTTTCGCCGAATACCTCGTCAGGCATCGCCACCACGCAGACGTTCTTGATCTTGGGGTGGCCCAAAATGTGATTTTCGACCTCCTCGCAACTGATCTTTTCGCCGCCACGATTGATGATGTCCTTCAGGCGTCCCTCGACAAACAGATTGCCGTCGATCCGCCGTACCATGTCGCCCATGCGGTAGTAGCCGTCGCCGGTGAACGCAGCGAGGTCTTTTTCCGGGGCGCTATAGTAGCCGCGAATAGTATACGGGCCGCGGCAGATCAGCTCGCCGACCGCGCCATCAGGGACGTCATTGCCCTGCTCGTCGATAATGCGGATTTCATCCGCCGGCGATATCGGCCGCCCGGAGCTGGTGAATCGAATTTCGGCAGGATCGTCGAGGCGGGTCATGTTCAGCAATCCCTCGCCGGTCCCAAAGCTTTCCTGAAACGTACAGCCAAACCGCAGCTCGATCCGGCGGCGGAGTTCGGGCGCGAGCTTGGCGCCACCGTTCATCACCACGCGCAAGCTGGAAAAATCGCGATACTGCGGGCGCTTGGCGTTCAGCCAGTTGACGATTAGCGGAACGGCGGCGGAGATGACCGACACGCGCTCGGTTTCGATCAATCGCGAGACGGTTTCGATGCTGGCGTCCGGTGCGATTACGGCCGTGCCACCGTGGGCCAGCGCACCGAGCACGCCGGGACAGCCGAGCGTGTAATTGTGTGCCATCGGCAGCAAGGCCAAGAACACGGTCCCGGGGTTGAAGCCGGCGGTCGCGCCGCTTTGCCGGCAATTGTAGACGTAATCGTTGTGCGTTCGCGGGATGAGCTTGGGCAGACCCGTGGTTCCACCCGACAGCAGCATCAGCGCGACTTCATCGGGTGCCGGGGAAAAGTCGGCGAGAATGTAGGCGTCCTCGTCGCGGCCGCCGTCATGCGCAAGCAGGTCGCTCAAGGATATCTGATTGGGACCAGCGTCTCCGAGCACGAGCACGCTGCGCAGCGAAGGCGCCAGGCCGGACATATCCGCGGCGAGCAATCGATAGTCGTAGCCGCGCCAGCCGTCGGGCACCACGTAGCCCACGGCTTTGGTGTGGGCGAAAATGTGCGAGATTTCTTCGCGTCGATGCGCCGGCAGTGCGAGCACCGGGATCACGCCGATGCGCAGCAGCGCAAAGAAGGAAACGACGAACTCGATCGAGTTAGGCAGTTGGAACACCACACGATCAAGCGGCTGAAATCCAAGATCGATTAGGCGGCCGGCCAGCCGATCGATCTCGATGCGGAGTTCCGCATAGGTCAGGCGCCGCGTGTCTTGCACCAACGCGATACGGTCCGGCGCGGCGGCGACCGAACGGAGCAACATGTCGTAGAGCGTTATGTCAGCCCAATAACCCTGCAGCCGGTAGCGGCGAGCAGATTCCTCGGGCCAAGCTGCGCATCCTTGCAGCATTTGCCGGACGCCTTCCTCGATCCGCACGACCGCGCCGATCGTGCAACGCCACTAAGGTGAGTATTGGAGTCCGCCCGAAATGACCTTGACCATCGTCAAGGGCAGCTTTGACGGCGCTCGAAGCCGTGTTCAAGTCGGTGGATGCGGATGGGGCGTGGATAGCGGTGTGAATCCTTGCTACAGCGGATTTCGGCCGCGCCAGGACCTCGCATCAGGATGGTATCGCATGCTCCAGGATCGCTTTGTGCCGCCAAGCGGCGCCTTCACCCGCAGCGTTCCAGTCCGATTTTCGCATTGTGATCCCGCCGGTATCGTCTACTTCCCGCATTACTTCGACATCTTCAATGGGCTGATCGAAGACTGGTACGGGCAAGAGCTCGGATACGATTATGCCGAGCTGATCATGGGCAGCCATTATGGATTTCCTTTCGTTCATATCGATTGCGACTTCAAGATTCCGAGCCGGATGGGCGATATCATCGACCTGACCTTGCTGGTAGAGCGCATCGGCCGCTCCTCGCTGGGCATTGCCATCGTCTGCCATCTGGACGGGCTCGAGCGGCTGCGCGCCCGCATGGTCACCGCCATGATGTCGCTCGAAACGCGCCAGCCGGTGCCGTTGCCGCAAGCGCTGCGCGACAAGATCGAAGCCTATCGTCGACGGACGACGAGCGGCTGAGGCTCATGATTGCCGCTGCGCACTCGCGCTGCGCCGGGTCCGGGCCACGCGAGTCTGAGCAATTGCCTCGTCCCATACCTCATGGATATGCGCGACCTCGGCCTCGAAGCGTTGCAGGAACAGGCGCGCCTGTGTTGAGAGCGTGCGCCGGGTCGGCTGGATCACCACGAACTCGGCGTGCAGCTCGGGCTCCGCGATCGGATTGACGATCAGCTCGCCGCGGCCGATGTCGTTCACCGAGATCACGCTCGGCAATACCGTCACCCAGTCCGAGCGCGCGACAAATTCGAGCGTCGCGATCATGGCATCCATTTCCAGCATCGCTTCCACCTCGACGCCGTGGCTCTGGAAATAGGTGTCGAGGTTGCGCCGCCGGATATTGTCCGGCCCCGGCACCACGATCTTGAGCGGCTGGCATTGCGACAGCCGCACCGGCGCCAAGGGCGCAAATCCGCGGCGCGGGCCGGAGATCAGCATTTCACGATCGCGCACCAGCAATCGCGATTTAAGCCCGATGGTGCCCTCGAAGGCCGGCACCACGGCAAAATCGAGCTCTTCGTCGAGCACCATGTCGGTGAGCGCGTTGCTATAGCCCTCGACGATGTGCAGCCGCACCTCGGGGCAGCGCGGCACGAAATCGTCGAGCACCGGCGCCAGCACGGCGCGGGTGAAGGTCGGCATCAACCCGATGCGCAATTCGCCGGTCACCTGGCCGGCGAGCGAGCGCGCCTCCTCGGCGGCGTGCGCGAGGGTGCCGACCGCCTCCACGCAGCGCCTGTAATAGCGCAGGCCCGCCGGCGTCGGTTTCACCGCGCCGGTCGAGCGTTCGAACAGCTTGACCCCGAGGGTGCGTTCGATCGCGGCCACGTGCTGGGAAATGCCCGATTGGGTGGCGTTTTCCCGTTCCGCCGCGCGGGTGAAGGAGCCTTCCTCGCAGACCGCGATGACGGCGCGGATTTGCCGCAGCGGGATATTGGCCAT
>DATBZY010000178.1:0-3615 GCA_036512915.1 Pseudolabrys sp.
GCTCAAGCACATGGCCCACAACCTGATCCGACTAGCACCCGGTAAGGATTCCCTCCGCCTCAAGCGCAAAGTTGCCGCGTGGGACGATGACTTCCTCGCAAGCCTCATCGCCGCATAATTTTTTCACCCGATTCCCCTGCCATTGCTTGCGGACGGCGTTCGCGCGCGCAGGCCCGCGCCAAGGCGCGCGAATTTTTCAATTGCTACCCGAAGGCCGCCTACATGACCGAGGTTGAAAGCTGGCGCGAACTGCCGGACGACGTGATCGAATTCACCATGCGGCGGCTGCCGTCGGCGGACTGATCTACTGCCCCCACGCCCTAAACGCTTCCTCGAAAGCGCGGGAGCCGGGAGTGCCTTTCTCGATCGCGAGAATGGCGCGCTTGCCGGTGGTATAGACGACCGGGATGTCGAGCCAGTCGCGCTCCTTGAGCAGCTGGATATTGCGCTGCACGTCGATGTCGACCGCGGACAGGCCGACCAGGAAATAGCCGTTGGTCACCTTCACGGCGAGGCCGGCGAGCGGCACGCCGCGCGCCTGCTCGTTCTGTTTCATCAGCACGCCGGGCACGTTGCCGATGCCGCCTTCGGCGAAATCCGCCGGCAGCGTGAACATGATCTCGATGGTGTGGCTCGCCGGCAGCGCCTTGTCGGTGTTGCGGCGGAGCGACCAGGTCATGCGCATGCGCCGCTCGGGAATTTCCACATCGGCGCGGATCGCGAACTCGGGCGCAAGCCCGGGTCCCGGCGACACGGTCTCGGTGCGCCAGAGCGCCGATCCGACATAGCGCTTGCCCTGCGGGTCGTTCGTATCCTCGTCGTAGAGCACGACCTTCTGCGCGACCGCGGCGGCCGGCGCATTGGCGGAATTCGGCAACGTATCGCCGGCGCCTCCGATGCGGTCGGCGATCTTCGGCCGGCCGGCCGGCTGCACCACTTCGCCCGGCTTCGGCGCAGGCGTTGAACTGCGCAAGCCCGCCACCATCGACGCGATCGAATTGCGCTGCCAGTAGGCGGCGCCGGCAAGCCCGGCAATTACCAGCAGCAGCAGGGCAACCGTAATGATGCGGCCATAGGAGCGCGGCGGGCGCGCATAGGCCTCGTCATCCTCATAGGACTCGACCGGCGGCGGCACCCATGGGGCGGCCGGCGGCGCGGGCGGCGGGGCGTGCTCGTCCGCGTGCGGGGTTTCATGGAACGGATGCGGCTGCGGCTCCGGCAGCGGAGGCGGTTGCGGCTCCGGCTCCGGCAGCGGATGCGGTTGCGGTTGCGGTTCGAATTGTTCGGCGGCCGGCGGCCCGAAATAGTGCTCAGCCGGACCGTGATCGCCGTCGCCGGCATGCGGCGCCTGATCGCCCTGCACCGCATCGAAACTCGCGCGCGCCGAACGATTGGCCTCGGCCGCGGCATCGCCCAGGCCCTCGGCTTCGGCAACCGTCTCGCGGAAGTCGCGCAGGCCCTGGTCGCGCAGCGAGCTCCGCGGCTCCTCGCGCGGCGGCTCGTGCAATCCGTCGTCGTCCGGCCGCGACCGCTTGGCGGCTTCCGCCTCCACCTTGCGGATCGCCTCCTCCAGCGCCAGCCGTTCGCGCGTGATGTCGGATTCATCGAGCGGAGGCTCGACGCTGCGCAACTGATTGACCAGCGCAGCGCGCGCGCGCTCGTACAGCGCACGGCGGACCTCGCCGGTGTTCTTGTCGAGGCCGGCGACGGCGCGGGAAATCAGCGGATGATAATCAGCCATTGCGCGTCTTAAGTGACCCTGTTTCGTGTCTTTTCGGCGATCATGTCTCGAACGGATTCTTCATCAGGATGGTGTCCTCGCGCTCCGGACTGGTGGAGAGCAGGGTCACCGGGCATCCAATCAGCTCCTCGATTCGGCGCACGTATTTTATCGCCTGCGCCGGCAATTGCGCCCAAGAACGTGCGCGCGCCGTGGGTTCCTTCCAGCCAGCGATGGTCTCATAGACCGGCTCCGCCAGCGCCTGCGCCCGCTCGCCGGCGGGAAGATAGTCGATCTCGCGGCCATCCAGACGATAGCGCACGCAGACCTTAATTTCATCGAAGCCGTCGAGAATGTCGAGCTTGGTGAGCGCAAGCCCGTCGATGCCGCAGGTGAGCACGGTCTGGCGCACCAGCACGGCGTCGAACCAGCCGCAGCGGCGCGCGCGGCCGGTCACCGTGCCGAATTCGCGGCCGCGCTCGCCGAGCGTGCGGCCGATCTCATTCTTCTGCTCGGTCGGGAACGGCCCCTCGCCCACCCGCGTGGTGTAAGCCTTGCAGATGCCGAGCACGTAATCGATCGCGTTCGGCCCGAGGCCGGAGCCAGTCGCCGCCTGCGCCGCCACGGTGTTGGACGAGGTGACGTAAGGGTAGGTGCCGTGGTCGATGTCGAGCAGCGCGCCCTGTGCGCCTTCGAACAAGATGCGCTTGCCCTCGCGCCGTTTGCCGTCGAGCAGCGACCAGACCGTATCCATGAACGGCAGCACCTTCGGCGCGATCGCCGCGAGATAGTCGTAGACCGCTGCGCCATCGATTTCGGTAAGGCCGTGGCCGCGGCGCAGCGCATTGTGATGCGCGAGCAGCCGCTCGATCTTGGCCGCCAGCGCCGGCAGGTCGGCAAGATCCATAAAACGGATGGCGCGGCGGCCGACCTTGTCCTCATAGGCCGGGCCGATGCCGCGCTTGGTGGTGCCGAGGCGGGTCGCCGAATTGTCGGCCTCGCGCACCGCCTCGAGCTCGCGATGCAGCGGCAGGATCAGCGGCGCGTTCTCGGCGATGCGCAGATTGTCCGGCGTCACCGCGACACCCTGTTTCTTGAGCTGGGCAATCTCGTCGAGCAGGGCCTGCGGATCAATCACCACGCCGTTGCCGATGACGGACAGCTTGCCCCCGCGCACCACGCCGGACGGCAGCAGCGACAGCTTGTAAGTGACGCCATCGATCACCAAAGTGTGGCCGGCATTGTGGCCGCCCTGAAAACGCACGACGATATCGGCCTGCTCGGACAGCCAGTCGACGATCTTGCCCTTGCCCTCGTCGCCCCACTGGGATCCGACTACCACGACATTCGCCATCAGGATCCCTTCTTATACTTTTCGTGCGCGCATGATCTTTTCCGAAAGCCGGTAGCCACTTTTCGGGATCATGCGCGAATACCAGCGCCCGGACACTTTAGGCCCGGTGCCAGCGGCCAAGTCCACCAGGCAAGTCCACCGGCCAAGCCCACCGGCCAAGTCCACCAGCCAAGCCCACCTCCGGATAAAGGAAGCGCCCGGCAGAGGCAAGGCACCGCCCGCCGCCCGGAGGGCCCCGGGCGGCAGTTATAACGATTTGAACTTACAACATTATTTTCAGAAATGCAGCGGTTTTGCCTGCTGCACCTGCGGCAGCGCCTTCACCTTGGCGAGCACCTCGGCCGGCAGTTCGCCGTCGATCTCGATCAGCGCGACGGCGCTGCCGCCGGCCGCCTCGCGGCCGACATGGAAGGTGGCGATGTTGATGCCGGCCTCGCCCAGCGTGGACGAGAAGCGGCCGATGAAGCCCGGCTTGTCGAGATTGGTGATGTAGATCATCGAGGGGCCGAACTCGGCGTCCATGCGGATGCCCTTGATGTTG
>DATBZY010000179.1:0-10610 GCA_036512915.1 Pseudolabrys sp.
GCCGCCGATCACGCATCCGGATTATTACGGCATCGACACGCCCGAGCGCGACAAGCTGCTCGCCGCCACCCACGACCTCGAAGGCATGCGGCAGTTCATCGGCGCCGATTCGCTGGCCTTCCTCTCGGTCGACGGCATCTATCGCGCCATGGGTTTCGAGAAGCGCGACCCGGTGCGGCCGCAATTCACCGACCATTGCTTCACCGGCGACTACCCGACGGCGCTCACCGATCTCGCCGCG
Source organism: Pseudolabrys sp. (assembly GCA_036512915.1). Lineage (GTDB taxonomy): Bacteria > Pseudomonadota > Alphaproteobacteria > Rhizobiales > Xanthobacteraceae > Pseudolabrys. The sequence goes on from DATBZY010000179.1 coordinate 242, forward strand.
CAGGATACAAGCCCACGGCAATTGTCGCTGCTGGCGGAAGCAATTTGAGCCACGGCTGGCGCTGGCGTTAGTCTATGTCGAAACCCCTCTCCGACCGTATTGCGCTGGTGACCGGCGCCTCGCGCGGCATCGGCGCCGCGCTCGCCCTGCAATTGGCGCAAGCCGGCGCCCATGTGATCGCGGTCGCGCGCACCGTCGGCGGGTTGGAAGCGCTCGACGATCAAATTCGCGCCGCCGGCGGCTCGGCCACGCTGGTGCCACTCGATGTGAAGGATTCCGACGGCATCGCGCGGCTCGCGCTGGCGCTTAACGAGCGCTACAGCCGGCTCGATGTGCTGATCGGCAATGCCGGCATCATCGGGCCGCTCTCGCCGCTCAGCCATATCGAGCGCAAGGACTGGGACAATCTGATCGCGGTCAATGTCACCGCCAATTGGCAGCTCATCCGCACCATGGACCCGCTGCTCAAGAACGCGAGCGCGGGGCGCGCGGTGTTCCTCACCTCCGCCGTGGCCTACAAGGGCCGCGCCTATTGGGGGCCCTATGCCGCCTCCAAGGCCGCGCTCGATGCGCTGGTGCGCAGCTATGCGGCGGAATGTGCGACCACCAATGTGCGCGCCAACCTGTTCGCCCCGGGCCCGACCCGCACCCGCATGTATGCCGGCGCCTTCCCCGGCATCGATCCGATGACGCTGCCGACACCGGAAGCGGTGGCGAAAGCGATCGTGCCGCTGTGCTTGGCCGACTGCAGCGAGAGCGGCAAGCTGTACGATTTTCGCGCGGGCAAGTTTTTGGAATTCCGGGCGCCGACGTAGCGCCACGGCGTCATTGCCGAAGGCCGCGCCTCAATGTTTCCTCTTCGCCCGGCCCTTGTACGGATTTTCCTTCTCCCGCAGCGTCAGCCGGATCGGCGTGCCGGGCATTTCGAACGCCTCGCGCAGCGAATTCACCAGATAGCGCTTGTAGGCGTCGGGCAGCGCATCGGCGCGCGTGCAGAACAGCACGAAGCTCGGCGGCCGGGTCTTGGCCTGCGTGATGTAATTCAGTCTGAGCCGGCGCCCCGACACCGCCGGCGGCGGATGCGCGTCGACCGCGTGTTCGAACCAGCGATTAAGCGCGCTGGTCGATACGCGTTTGTTCCAGACCTCAAAGGCATCGACGATCGCCTGCATCAGCCGGTCGAGACCTTCGCCGGTGATGGCCGACACCGCCACCAGCGGCACCCCCTTCATCTGGGTGAGCTTCTCGTCCGCCTCGGTGCGCAGCTTGCCGATGGCGCCCGCCGTCTGCTCCTTCAAATCCCATTTGTTGACCGCAATGACGATGGCGCGGCCTTCCTGCTCGACCAGATCGGCGATGCGCTGATCCTGCTCCTCGAAGGCATTCGCGACATCGAGCAGCACCACCACGACTTCGGCAAACCGCACCGCGTTGAGCGCGTCGGCGACCGACAGTTTTTCCAGCTTCTCGTCGACGCGCCCGCGGCGGCGCAAGCCGGCGGTGTCGTGAATGCGGAATTTCTGCCCGCGCCAATCGAGATCGACCGCGATGGCGTCGCGGGTGGTGCCGGCCTCCGGCGCGGTCAACAGCCGCTCCTCGCCAAGCAGCCGGTTGACCAGCGTGGACTTGCCGGCATTGGGCCGCCCGACAATGGCGACACGGATCGGATGCGGTCCGGATGGCTCGGCGGCCGCTTCCAACTGCTGCGCCGTGCGTTCCGGCAACGCCGCGCGCAAGGCGTCGTAAAGATCGGCCAGGCCCTCGTTGTGCTCGGCCGAGATCCCCACCGGGTCGCCGAGGCCGAGCGCATAGGCGTCCAGCCGTCCCGGTTCACCGGCCGTGCCCTCCATCTTGTTGGCAATCAGCACGGTCGGCTTGCCGGACTTGCGCGCGAGCTCGGCGAAGGCACGGTCGGCCGGCGTCGGGCCGATGCGCGCGTCGATCATGAAGAAGATCGCATCGGCCTGCCCGATCGCGGTCTCGGTCTGCGCGCGCATGCGGCCGGACAGACTCTCGGGCGCCGATTCCTCGAGCCCGGCGGTATCGATCACGGTGAACTCGAGATCGCCGAGCCGGGCTTGCCCTTCGCGGCGGTCGCGCGTCACGCCCGGCCGGTCGTCGACCAGCGCGACGCGCCGGCCGACCAGCCGGTTGAACAAGGTTGACTTGCCGACATTGGGTCGGCCGACAATGGCGACGGTGAAAGTCATGAGCGCAATCGTTGCCGGGTTTGCGCCCGGCAATCCATCAAAAGAAATTCAAGGATGTGTTTGCCAGTTGGATGCACGGGTCAAGCCCACGTATGACGGTCCAATCAGCGCGAAAAGGTGCCGGAAGCCGGAGCCGACGGCCAGGGCGCGCTGTTCGATTGCTGCGGCGGCTGTTGCTGGTCCTGAGCGGGCCAGGCTGGCGGTTGCGCTTGCCCGCCGCTCAGGCCTTGTGCGGCCGGCTGCGCGGGCGCCGAGGCGGTTGCGCGCGACTTCGGCTTGCGCTTCGGTTTCAGCTTGGGCTCCTGCCCCGGCTCGACCGCGGCAGTCTTCTTTTTTGCCGGCGCGGCCGCAGCGGCCTTGTCGTCCGGCTCGGCCGGAACAGCCTGTGCGGTGTCCGCCGGCGGCTGGTTGCCCTTGATGTATTCCGGCGGAATCCCTTGGCTGACGCCCGGTACGCCTTCCGGGAACACCGCCTTGCGATCGCCCGGCAGCTTCTTCTTTTCGTTGAGGCCGAACACGTCGAGTTTGTCCATGTCGAAGTTCTCGCATCCGGCAAGCACCGGAGCGAGCATGACCAGCGCTGCCAATAAAACGATGCGGTGCATGCGGCGCATGAACGGGCTCCTCAGCTCTTGCTGTCGGCGGCGATCAGCGCCGAGAGCACATCGATGCGCGCGCGTGTACCCGGCGGCGTCTCGGCATCGGTCGCGATCATGTCGATATAGCGGCGCGTAGCGGCGAGATCGTGGTTGCGCCAGGCCGACAGCGCCAGCAACTCGCGCGCGGTGTGGCGGTAGGTACGGCTCGGCTCGGCGAGCGGATCGAGACGGCGGCTGATGTCGGCAAGCGGCGCCCTGTCCACCAGCAACAGGCCGGCGCGCACGGCCGCCAGGTCCTGCCAGGTCGCTCCCAGCGCGCCATCGGCGGCGAGATCGTCATAGGCCTTCACCGCATCGGCGGGCTTGACCTGCGCCAGCTCGGCGGCGGCGCGAAAGCGCGCCAGCACGCGATAGCCGTCCGGCGCCTCGGTCACGACCTTGGCGAAGGCGGCCTCCGCCTCGGCATGCTTGCCCTGCTCGCTCAACGTCACCGCGGATTCGAAGGCAGCGCCGGCGGCGGCGACTTTCTTGGCCACCCAATATTCGTACCCGCGCCAGGCCCCGATGCCGGCGACGATCAGGATGGCCAGTGCGACGATATAGATGCTGTAGCGGTCCCACAGCTTCTTGAGCTGCTCGCGCCGGACTTCCTCGTCGACTTCATTAAAAATATCGGCCACGAAAAGCTCCAAACCCCTGCCGCCCGTCCCTTGGGGCGTTGGATCGGGCCGTAACCTACCGATGTGGCGGCCGCAAGGCAAAGCCTGCGCCGACAACCGTTAATATTTCAGGGGTTTAGACCTTCTTGGCCTTCATCGCATAGACATGCTCGGGGCCCGGAAAGGCGCGCGCGCGCACCTCGGCGGCATAGTCGGCCACCGCCTTGTCGATGCCGGGGCCGAGCTCGCCATAGCGCTTGACGAATTTCGGCACCCGCGGCGACAGCCCGAGCATGTCCTCCATCACCAGGATCTGCCCGTCGCAGGCCACGCTCGCCCCGATGCCGATGGTCGGGATCGCGACCTGCGCCGTGAGCTTGCGCGCCAGCGGCTCCGCCACCGCCTCGATCACCACCGAGAACGCGCCGGCCTTGGCCACCGCCAGCGTATCCGCCTCGATGCGCGCCCAGTCGGATTCCTCGCGCCCCTGCGCGCGGAACGAGCCGATCGTGTTGATCGACTGCGGCGTCAAGCCGACATGGCCCATCACCGGAACGCCGCGCTCGACCAGGAAGGCGATGGTCTCCGCCATGCGCTTGCCGCCTTCGACCTTGATGGCGCCGCAGCCGGTTTCCTTGAGCACGCGCGCGGCATTCATGAAGGCCTGTTCCTTCGACGCCTCATAGGAGCCGAACGGCATGTCGACCACCACCAGCGCGCGCTTGGAGCCGCGCATCACCGCGTGGCCCTGCAGGATCATCATCTCGAGGGTGACCGGAACCGTGGTTTCCAGTCCGTGCATCACCATGCCGAGTGAGTCGCCGACCAGGATCACGTCGCAGTGCTTGTCGACGACGCTGGCGGTGTGCGCGTGATACGACGTCAGGCAGACGATCGGCTCGCCGCCCTTGCGCGCGAGAATATCCGGGGCGGTGAGCCGCCTGGTTTCGTTCTGGACTGACAAGGCTACCTCCCGAATACCGGCACGCCGATGACCATCGGATGGAAGGCGTAGCCGAGCGCGAGATAAATGACGATGCCGAGCACGACCACGATAATGTCGTTGGTCCATCCGGCGGGCACGGGCGCCACCACGAAATCGGTGCGGCGCTTAGCGGCGATGCGGGCGTAAACGCCCCAGGTCAGAAACAAGCCGAACAACAGGATCGAGCCGAGATCGCCGTTCGAGAGCAAATGCGCCAAGGCCCAGGTCTTTATCCCGGCGAGCATCGGATGCTTCGCCTTGGCCTTGATGTGGCTGGGGATGAACGCGGCGACGAACAGGATGACCGCCGGCACCATCAGCCCGACCGTGATGTGCCGCATGAAGGCGGACGGCGACCAGACCTGGATCAAGTCATACGCCCGATATTGCGCGAAGCCCCAGACGATGAGCGCGAGGCCCACGAGCGAAACCAGCCCGAACAATGCGCGATAGGCGGTGAGCCCCAGCTGCTCGATGGCGCCCGCGCGCGCCGCGCGGAACGTCACGAAGCTATGCGCCGCGAAGAAGACGATCAGCCCGAGGATGAGGATCAGCATACAAAACTCCCGGCAGGAGAGGCAGTAGAGGCGAAGCCGCGCCCGGAGGCAAGGCGGGATCGCCCGCTGGACCTACACGCGGCCCGCCGTTCCCGCTAGACTATCAAATCGAAAAAAAACATGGGAAGACGGCAACATGCGCTACCGGCATCCAGTCAATTGGTTCTGCCTGGCTCTCGCGATCGGTTTGATCACGCTGGCCGGCCGCGCGCGTGCGCAGACTGCCGACCGCACCATCGAGGAGATCAAGGTCGAGGCGCAGGCGCGCGCTGAGCGCGGCGCCTATCCGCTCGGCGGCCTCAACCCGGCCGACGTCCGCGACGCGCTCGCCAAGATCAACACCCGCGACCCGGATGACTGGGCGGCGGGCTGGAGCGCGATCGCCGACGGGTATATCGCCAAGGCCAAGGCGGCCGCCACACCGGCCGAAGCCGACGCCAATTATTTGCGCGCCTGGCGGCTCTATTATTTCGGCCAGTGGCCGGCGGCGACCTCCGAGGGAAAGAAGGCGAGCTATGCAAAGGCGCTCGACGCCTATCTGCTGCATGCGCGCACGCTCGATCCGCCGCTCGAAATCGTCCGCATCCCGTTCGAAGGATCGCAGATCGTCGCTTACTTGCGTCTGCCGAAATTGTCTCAGCCCGTGCCGGTGGTCATCGCCATTGCCGGGCTCGACAGCCGCAAAGAAACCGTGGCGGAAACCTATGCCGCGGCACTGCCGTTCGGCATCGGCTTTATTGCCATCGACAGCCCTGGCACCGGCCAGGCGCCGGTGAAGGCGAGCGAGACCGCGGATCGGATGTATTCCCGCGTGATCGATTACCTCGCTACCCGGCCGGAGATCGACAAGTCGCGCCTGCTCGTGCACGGCCAGAGCTTTGGCGGCTACTGGGCCGCCAAGCTTGCCCACACCGAACGCGAGCGCCTGCTTGGCGTGGTCGCGCAGTCGCCGGCGGTGCACACCTATTACCAGGCAGATTATTTCCGCCCTTCGATGTACACGCGCGAATATCTATTCGACCGCGCGCCCGCCTACCTCGCGGTCTATGGCAAGGCAACGCTGGATGAGCTCTACGAATTCATGCCGAAAATGTCGTTGCAGGCGCTCGGCCTGCTCGGCCAGCCCACCGCGCCGCTATTCATTGTCGGCGGCGTCAAGGATACGCAAGTGCCGATCGCCGATCTCGACCTGCTGATTCACACCGGCTCCGGACCGCGCGAGGCCTGGATCAACGCCGCCGGGGGACACATGGGTCGCGAGCGGACCGGATGGACGGATCCAGTGATCTTTCGCAAGGTGATCCTGCCGTGGGAAGTCCGGATGATCGCGACGGAGCGCTAACGCATGATCCCGAAAAGTGGGAACCGGTTTTCGGAAAAGATCATGCGCAAGCTAATGCGTCAACTCGCAACGCCGCCCTTCTTCACGTCCTTGATATCGGTGAAAACGATGCCGGCGCTGCGTTCGCGCGTGTAATCGAGGATGAACTGGTTGCGCGCCATGAACACCCGGTCGCCGTCGAGATCCTCGGCGACGCTGGAATAGTTGGCCTGCACAAAATCGTCGATCTTTTTAGCGTCGGGGCATGCAATCCAGCGCGCGAGCTGGAATTCCGGCGTCTCAAAGCCGATTTCGAGGCCATATTCCCCGGCCAGCCGCACTTTCAGCACGTCGAGTTGCAAGGGGCCGACCACGCCGACCAGCGCCGGCGCGCCGTCGAGCGGGCGGAAGACCTGGACCACGCCCTCTTCCGCCATCTGCTGCAGCGCTTCCTTGAGCTTCTTGGCCTTCATCGGGTCGCCGAGCTTCACGCGGCGCAGAATTTCCGGCGCGAAATTCGGCACCCCGAGGAAGGCGATCTCCTCGCCGTCCGTCAGCGTATCGCCGATGCGTAGCGTGCCGTGGTTCGGAATGCCGACCACATCGCCGGCATAGGCTTCATCCGCCACCGAGCGATCCTGCGCGAAAAAGAATTGCGGCGCAGAAAGCGTCATCGGCTTTCCGGTGCGCACCAGCTTTGCCTTCATGCCGCGACGCAGCTTGCCGGAGCACAGCCGCGCGAAGGCGATGCGGTCGCGATGATTGGGATCCATGTTGGCCTGGATCTTGAAGACGAAGGCGGTCATGGCGTTTTCGTGGGCGTCGACCTTGCGCGTATTGGCGGTCTGCGCGCGCGGCGGCGGCGCGAAGCTGGCCAGCGCATCGAGCAGATCCTTGACGCCGAAATTCTTTAAAGCCGAGCCGAAGAACACCGGGGTCAGATGGCCCTCGCGGAACGAGTCGAAGTCGAAGCGCCGGCAGGCGTCCTGCACCAGCGTCAGCTCGTCGGCAATCGCTTTGGTATTGAGCATCGAATTTTTCGCGGCGAGCGCCGCAAGATCGAGCGGCTGCGGCGCGGCCGTCTTGCTGTCTTCGCCGAGCAGCCGCATTTCGCCAGTAGCAAGATCGTAGGTGCCGGCGAAATCGCGGCCGCGCCCGATCGGCCAGTTCATTGGCGCGGTGTCGAGCGCCAGCGTCTTCTCGATCTCGTCCAGCAGATCGAACGGGTCGCGGCTCTCGCGGTCCATCTTGTTGATGAAGGTGATGATCGGGATGTCGCGCAGGCGGCACACTTCGAACAGCTTGCGGGTGCGCGCCTCGATGCCCTTGGCGGCGTCGATCACCATCACCGCGCTGTCGACCGCGGTGAGCGTGCGATAGGTGTCCTCGGAGAAGTCCTCGTGGCCCGGCGTGTCGAGCAGGTTGAACACGCGGCCGTCGTAATCAAAGGTCATCACCGAGGTCACGACCGAAATGCCGCGCTCGCGCTCAATCGCCATCCAGTCGGAGCGGGTGGAGCGGCGGTCGCGCTTGGCCTTGACCTGGCCGGCAAGGTTGATGGCGCCGCCAAACAGCAGCAGCTTCTCGGTCAGCGTGGTCTTGCCCGCGTCCGGGTGCGAGATAATGGCAAACGTGCGCCGGCGCTCCACTTCCGCCGCGAGCGGGGACATTGGAAGGGAATCATCGATGCGCAGCGGTTTGTTCATAACCCTGCATGTGGCTGCAAATGCGAGCAAAATCAAGCCGCTACCGTACGGATCCGGCAATTGTCGGAAAATTCAAGACAAACCGTGGCGCGCAGCCTTAGCCCAAACACACCGCAGGCGCGCCGAACACCAGCACTAATTACCGCGATTGTAGCGCGAGTTTTCGTCAATCCCGCAAGCAAACCGAAAGCTTTGGATTTTAATGATTGACCTCCGCGGCGCCCGCTCCTTTCATGAATCTAAACGCCCATGGATTCATGCTCTCCGGATTTCGAATTTTGGCAAAATTTGATAGGCGCCCTCTCGTCGCGGGATTTGCGCCCTTCGTAACGAATACAGCGCTGACATTGCGCGGCTTCTTTGTCGAATTTGAAAAGGCTCTGGAATTTGAAAGGGTCAAAAATATTGCGGTAAACCACCTGATTAGAACAAAGGGAATGCCCTTTAAACTATTATAATCACTCCCACTCAATCGTGCCCGGCGGCTTGCTGGTCACATCGTAGACCACGCGGTTGACACCCTTGACCTCGTTGATGATGCGGGTGGCGACCATGCCGAGAAATCGCATGTCGAACGGGTAGAAGTCGGCGGTCATGCCGTCGACCGAGGTCACCGCGCGCAGGCCGACCACGAAATCATAGGTGCGGCTGTCGCCCATGACGCCGACGGTCTTCACCGGCAGCAATACGGCGAAGGCCTGCCAGATGTCGTCGTATTGTCCGGTGCGGCGGATTTCCTCGATGTAGATTTCGTCCGCCAACCGCAGGATGTCGAGCTTCGCGCGCGTGATCGCGCCCGGGCAGCGGATGGCGAGCCCCGGTCCCGGGAACGGATGACGGCCGACGAAGCCTTCCGGCAGCCCCAGCTCGCGGCCAAGCGCGCGCACCTCGTCCTTGAACAATTCGCGCAACGGCTCGACCAGCTGCATGTGCATGCGTTCGGGCAGGCCGCCGACATTATGGTGCGACTTGATGGTCACGGACGGGCCGCCGGTAAACGAGACGCTTTCGATCACGTCCGGATAGAGCGTGCCTTGCGCGAGAAAATCCGCCAATCCTTTCCCGTCCTTTGCGATTTTTTTTGCCTCGGCGTCGAACACGTCGATGAACAATCTGCCGATGGTCTTGCGCTTGATCTCGGGATCTTCGACGCCTGCGAGCGCCTTGAGGAAGGTATCCTCGGCATTCACATGCACGAGCGGAATGTTGTAGCTGTCGCGGAACAGCGTCACCACCCTCTCGGCCTCGGCGAGCCGCAGCAGCCCGTGATCGACGAACACGCAGGTGAGTTGCTCGCCGATCGCTTCGTGGATCAGTACCGCCGCAACCGCGCTGTCGACGCCGCCGGACAATCCGCAGATCACGCGGCCCTTGCCTACCTGTTTGCGGATTTTTTCGATCGCCTCATCCTTGAAGGCGCGCATGGTCCAGTCGCCTTTGCAGCCGGCGATCTTGCGCACGAAATTGCGGATCAGCGCGGCGCCGTGCGGGGTGTGCATCACCTCGAGATGGAATTGAGTGGCGTAGAACTTGCGCTGGTCGTCGCCGATGATGGCGATCGGCGCATTGGGCGAGGTACCGAGCACGCGGAAGCCGTCGGGGAGCACGGTGACCCGGTCGCCATGGCTCATCCAGACCGGATACTTCTCGCCCAGGCGCCAGGTGTCGTCGAACAGCGGGCTGTCGGCGACCACCTCAACCTCGGCGCGGCCGAACTCGCGGTGATGGCCGCCCTCGACCTTGCCTCCGAGCTGCTGCGCCATCGCCTGCTCGCCGTAGCAGATGCCGAGCACCGGCACGCCGGCCGCGAAAATTGCTATGGGCGCGAGCGGTGCGTCCTGGTCGAGCACCGAGGCCGGCCCGCCGGACAGGATCACCGCTTTCGGCTTCATTTCGCGGAAGGCGGCCGCAGCCTTCTGGTAGGGCACGATCTCGCAATAGACCCGCTCCTCGCGCACCCTTCGGGCGATGAGCTGGGTGACCTGGGAGCCGAAATCGACGATCAGGACCTTGTCGTGCAATGGTTTGTCCAACATGGGCGGCGGTACCGCGAACGGCTCCGGAATCGGCCCCGTTCGAGCCGGCTTTGTGGGATTGGGCGCGCTTGGGGTCAAGGCGGCGTCAGGCTCCGGTTAACTACGCCAGATTTCGAGCTATTCAGATAACCCTCCATTAGTAAAACCCCGCTTTTCGGCTCGTGCCATCGCACCAAGGCTGCCGCCTTCCGCTGAAACGTCGGGCTCCTCCCGGTTTGACCCAGTTGGCCCAACTCAACGGCGATGACCCACCCCCTTCGCTCCACGGGCATTACCCCGCTTCATCGCTACTACAG
>DATBZY010000180.1:0-19816 GCA_036512915.1 Pseudolabrys sp.
AGAGCCAGTCCCCCGTGCGCGGTAAGTGATTCGTCGCTCGCCGCCAGCTTGAACGGCAACACTGTCTGCGATGATCCCATTTCACCCCCCAGGTGAGCGGCCCGCATCCGCCAATGAAGTCTATCTTCTTCATCAAGCGGGCTTTTTCGAGTCGCGGGGCTATTCATCGCGGATGCTGGGTAATTGCGGTTCTTAATTGCGGCTCTTGGGCTCGTCGCCGTGCGGCAGGCGCGAGGCATGGGTCTGCAGCGCGCGGATGCGGTCGGCGAGGTTGCCGTTCGCTGGCTCGACCTCGGTGAGTTCGACATCGGCATGCGCCGCAACCGTGCCGTTGCTGCCCCGGTCGCGCGCCGTTTCGGCGGCCAGGATGGCGTCGATCGGCGAGTTCGGGCCTTCCAGCGCCGAGGCAAGCCGCGCCACTTCGGCCGCGACGTCGTTGATACGCTCGCGCAGCAGAGCGTTCTCTACCCGCTCGGAGGCCCAGGATTCTTCGGTCTCGCGCTTCATAGCGCCGAGATCGCGGGCGAGCCGATCGCGCTCATCTTTGGTGCGGCCGAGTTCGGCCTGCAGCTGGGTATTTTCACCCCTGAGCTGTTGGGTCGCCGAACTGGTGCGGCCGTCGAGTTCGATGATGGCGGTGCGCAGATCGCTTTCGGTCTTGCGCGCCGTTTCAATCTCGCCGCGCAGGTGCTTGAGTTCGAATTCGCTTTCGTTGAGTAGCCGCGACTGCTCGCCGAGCCGGTTTTCCAGATCCTGAGCGCGGCGGCCGAGGATTTCCGCTTCGGTGGTCTGCGCCACCAGCTGCTGCTCGAGCTCGGAGACACGGCGGCCGAGGTTCTCGACCTTGCCGCGCTCTTCGGCCAATTCCTGCGTCGCCGCCTTGAGTTCGACCCGCTCGGAGTCGCGGCGATCTTCCACCGCCTTGAGCTCGTTGCCGGCCTCGGTGAGCCGCTCCTTGAGCGCATCGACCTGGGTCTTGAACGCGACGATATCGACTTTCTGGGCGTCGGCGAGGCTTGAGCGCTCGTCCAGTTCGCCCATCAGCTTCGCCAGCGCTGCTTCCTTATCGGAGAGTGCGCGCTGGGCGTCGAGCATGGCGCTGGTCTTGACCGAGTACTCTTCCTCGGTGCTGCGCAACTGATCGCGCAGCACCTTATCGCGCGCTTCCAGCGCGAAAATGGTGGCGGTCTTTTCGCCCAGCTCGATCTTAAGCCGGTTGACCGCATCGCCCTTCTTGCCAAGTTCGGCAAGCTGGCTGGTGCTCTTGGTCTTGAGATTGTCGACGCTCATTTCGAGCCGCCGCGTCGACATGGCGAATTCGGCGCGCAGTTGATCCTTGTCGGCCTGAATTTCGGCCATCGACAGCGGGGTCGCGGCTTCGAGCCGCCGCATGGTCAGCCGCACCGCGCGGCCATGGACAAGTGGAACGATGACGAGCCCGATAAGGGCTGCGACGAGAAACCCGATCCCGAAAAACATGATCGGTTCAATCATGAACGACGCCTCCAACTCACCCTAACCCGCGTAAACCCCGCGGAAACCATGGCACGGGGGGCAAGCACCGCCAGCGTAAGCCAAGATTAACCTAAACTCGGAGCCTCGTCCCGGGCGCTAGGTGGCTGTGCGGTCACTATAAGAAGAGTGGCGGCGATCAGAACGGGTTCCAGGTCGCCTGCGGCGTGAACTTGAGGTAGCCGATATTGGCGCCGAGCCGGAAACCCACGCCTGAACGGATCGGAACCACAATAACATTGCCGGCAGCGAGCGCCGTCATGCCGAAGCCGCCGATGAAGTAGGCCGAACCGTCGATGCCGGCAAAACGCTGATAGATCGCCTCGGTCGCGGGCAAGTTATAGACCAGCATCATGGTGCGGGCGCCTTCGCCGCCGGTGTCGAAGCCGATCGACGGGCCTTCCCAGAACACGCGCCGGTCGCCGGCATTCTTGGTGTAGAGATTTCCGTCGCCGTAGCGCAGTCCCACCACGAAAGCGCCGCTGCCTTCCTGGCCAAGGATGTAGCCGTTGGGCTGTCCCCAGCGGCTGACGGCACTCTCCACTACCTGAGCCAGTCCGCGCGACACCGTCCCGAAAAAGCGATGCCCTTCGTTCACCAGTTCACCCGGCGAAAACGTGCCGGGCTGGTTCCTGGCCGGTTGGGCTTGGGGCTGCGCTTGGGGCTGCCCTTGGGCCTGCCCCTGGGGTTGCCCCTGAGCAACCTCCGTTTGGGAAAGCGCAAAATCGGCGCCAAAGGTGAGCAGGCACAGCGTCAGGGCCGCAAGGCGCAGGATGGCGCGCATCGAAAGCTCCATTGGATAATGAGGCCCCATACCCCGTTTAACCGATTGATCACGCCGACGGCCGTAATCTGGCACCGAAAGCTAAGTCCCGCATCGGTCGAATATCACCAACAACTATGACTGCAGCACGGCAACAACGGAAGTCGCGCCTGGCCCTTGCGGCAATCTTCGGGTTTGCCTTTTGCGGTGGTATTTTCGTACCTGCAGCCTTGCGGGCGGCCACGAACGAACCGACCGCGGTCAATTCACTCACCGGTCTCGCCATTAGCGGCTTCGACCCGGTGGCTTTTTTCACGGACGGCAAACCGGAATTCGGCCAGCCGGACATGGAATTAAGCCTGGGCGGCGCGGTCTGGCGGTTTCGCAACGAGGGCAACCGGGCGGCCTTTTCCGAGCATCCCGACGTCTATATGCCGCGCTTCGGCGGCTATGACCCGGTAGCGATTGCCCGCGGCACCTCGGTGCCGGGCCACCCGCTGTTCTGGGCGGTGACTGGAGGGCGTCTTTATCTCTTCTATAGTGACACGGCGCGCGCCGCCTTCGTCGCCGAACCAGGCCGCATCATCGAAGCCGCCGAGCGCAAATGGCCCGAGGTCGCGCGCACCATCGGGCGCTGATCCGGGTCGATGCTTTAGCCCCTGATTGACGCGGCCTTGGCCGGATCGCCCCAGGCGATGAATGCCGGCACGCGAAATCTTTCAGCCGCGCGGCCATAGGGCAGGGCTGAGCCTTGCGGCGTCGTCACGATGCCGCCTGCCGCAACGACCAGCGCATGTCCGGCCGCCACGTCCCATTCGCAGGTGGTGGCGAGCCGCGGATAGACATCGGCCGCGCCTTCCGCGATGTGGCAAAACTTGATCGCCGAGCCGCTGGCACTGCGCGTGATTGGCGCGAGGCGGGCGAGGAACGCCTCGGTGTCGGGATCAAGATGCGAGCGGCTCATGACCGCGACCGCGCCTTGGGTAGGCCAGCGCCGCGTGCGGATCGCCTGCGGCTGGTCGGCGCCGTCCGGTAGCAGGCGCAGCCGCTCGGCCTTATCCCCGACAATGCCGCGCCAGATCAAGCCGCGGTTCGGTGCCGCGATGATGCCAGCGATCGGCACGCCGGCCGTGATGATGGCGAGATTGACCGTGAACTCGTCACGTCCGGCGAGAAATTCGCGGGTGCCGTCGAGCGGATCCACCACGATGAAGCTGCGATCGAGAGGTAGCGGTGGCGGTTTCTTGCTGCCCGCCATCTCCTCCGAAACGACCGGTACGTTAGGCAGCAGCCGCGACAAACCTTCCAGGATGGCTGCTTCGGATGCCTCGTCGGCGACCGTGACCGGAGATTGGTCGGGTTTGAGTCGGTGCGACACGGTGGCCGGCGAGACCACTCGGATCAGCGCGGATGCGCGCGCAACGATCGCGGTCAATTCGACCAGCAGCTTTGCAGCTTGGGCGGGCGAGATTTCGGAATCGGACGTCAAATTGCCAGTCCTTCCGTGGGCTTGCAATCCTTGGCGGTGGCGCGGGTGCGGTGTATCACGCCCCGACACCGATACGACCAGCGATTCGCCAGTCTCATTGCACCCTGCACGCCCAGCGGAGACCAGTCCATGTCCGGATCTTCCATCGAAGCGCTCGATCTCGCCGCGTTGCTGTGCTCGCGGATCTGCCATGATCTGATCAGCCCGGTCGGCGCCATCGTCAACGGGCTCGAAGTGCTGGCAGAAGCGAAGGACGAGGAGACCAAAACTTTCGCGCTTGACCTGATCAGGAAGAGCGCCGGCACCGCCTCCGCCAAACTGCAATTCTGCCGTATCGCCTTCGGCGCGGCCGGCTCTGCCGGCGCCCAGCTCGATCTTGGCGATGCCGAGTCCATCTCGCGCGGATTTTTGGAGGACGACAAGACCAAGCTCGCCTGGAACCTGCCGCGCGCGCTGATGCCCAAGAACCGGGTCAAGCTCCTGCTCAATATGCTTCTGATTGCCGGGCAGGCGATCCCGCGCGGCGGCAAGCTTACGATCGATCCGATCGGCGCCGGCGACAGCATGGGGTTCAAGGTCAGCGCCGCCGGCACCAATGCCAAGGTCCCCCCGGCCATGCCGCCATTGCTCACTGGCGAGGCCGGCGCCGAGGCGCTCGACGCCCATCGCATCCAGCCGTTCTATGCGGGCTTGCTGGCCAAGGCCTGCGGCGTCAAAGCTACTATGGCGATGGACGGCGAGACGGTGGTGGTCAGCGCGCAGTAGGCGGTTTTTGCTTGGCGCTGATGTTTCCCGAAAACCGCTTCCCACTTTTCGGGATCATGCGCTGGCGGCCGGTTTGCGGCGGTTAACAAATGATTAAGACCGGGCAATCGTATCGTCCAGCCGCAACCAAAATTAAACCCTTCATCGACACACTGGCCGCGCTCCCGACGGAGAGCGGCAGACGGGCCAAAGCCTGTCGACGAAGGCGTTTTTCATGGATGACTTGCTGCGGGAATTCGTGACCGAGACCAACGAAAGTCTCGACGTGGTGGACGTCGAACTCGTGCGTTTCGAGCAGGATCCCAACAACGCCAAGATCCTCGATAACATCTTCCGTCTCGTTCACACCATCAAGGGAACCTGCGGCTTCCTCGCTCTGCCGCGGCTGGAAGCACTCGCGCATGCCGCCGAGACGCTGATGGGCAAGTTTCGCGACGGCCTGCCGGCGACGAATGATGCCGTCACGCTCATTCTCGCCACCATCGATCGCATCAAGGAGATTCTGGAATCGCTGGAGCGCGACCAGCGCGAGCCGGACGGTGCCGATGACGATCTGATTTCCGAGCTGGAGCGCATGGTCGAACGGATCGGATCGCCTGCTTCTCCCGTGCCGCCGCAGCAAGCGGTTGGAACGCTCGTGCCGCAGGCGCTCGAACGCCCCTTGCGGCCGGGCGAGAATTCGCTGGACGAGCTCGAGCGTGCATTCCGCGAAACGCCGGTCGATCCGCCGTCCGCAAAGCCGGCGCCAGCGGACGCGGCGGTCAAGGACGACGACACGGCGAAGGGCGCCAATCAATCAATCCGGGTCACCGTTGATACCCTCGAACATCTCATGACGATGGTGTCCGAACTGGTGCTCACGCGCAATCAACTGCTCGAGATTGTGCGCCGCCACGAGGACTCGGAATTCAAGACGCCGCTGCAACGGCTGTCGAACGTCACCGCCGAGCTGCAGGAAGGCGTGATGAAGACGCGCATGCAGCCTATCGGCAATGCGTGGCAGAAGTTTCCGCGCATCGTGCGCGATCTCTCCAATGAGCTCGGCAAGCAGATCGACCTGGAAATGCAGGGCGCCGAGACCGAGCTCGACCGCCAGGTGCTCGATCTGGTTAAGGACCCGCTCACCCATATGGTGCGCAATTCGGCCGACCACGGCCTGGAAACGCCGGACAAGCGGCGCGCCGCCGGCAAGCCCGAGCACGGCCGCATCCGGCTTTCGGCTTATCACGAAGGCGGCTTCATCATTATTCAAGTTGCCGATGACGGCCGCGGCCTCGACACCGAGCGCATCAAGGCCAAGGCGGTCGCCCAGGGCCTCGTCTCCGAGGCCGACATCGAAAAGCTGTCGGAAGCGCAAATTCACAAGTTCATTTTCGCGCCCGGCTTTTCCACCGCCGCGAAGATCACCAGCGTGTCCGGCCGCGGTGTCGGCATGGACGTGGTGCGCAACAATATCGATCAGATCGGCGGCACAATCGACGTAAAGTCGGTCGCCGGCGTGGGATTGAGCTTCACCATCAAGATTCCGCTCACGCTCGCGATCGTCGCGGCGCTGATCGTCGAGGCTGGCGGCGACCGCTTCGCCATCCCGCAGCTGTCCGTGGTCGAGTTGGTGCGCGCGCGCCGCGACGGCGAGCACCGCATCGAGCGCATCAAGGACACCACGGTCCTGCGGTTGCGCGACAAGCTGCTGCCGCTCGCGCGATTGAGCCACTTGCTCGGCGCTGATAAGGCTGAAGGCCGCGATCTCGAGAGCGGTTTCATTGTCGTCACTCAGGTCGGCAGTCAGACCTTCGGCATCGTCGTCGATGGCGTGTTTCACACCGAGGAAATCGTGGTGAAGCCGATGTCGAGCAAGCTGCGGCATATCGCGATGTTCTCCGGCAACACTATTCTCGACGACGGCTCGGTGATCATGATCATCGATCCGAACGGCGCCGCCCAGGCGCTCGGCAGCACGGCCACCTCGCAGATGACTACCGAGGAAGCCGCCGCAGGCCGAGCAACGTCCACCGAACAGACCACGTCGCTGCTCGTGTTCCGCGCCGGCTCCACGCAACTCAAGGCCGTGCCGCTCGCGCTGATCACGCGGCTCGAGGAAATCGATGCCCGCAAGATCGAGCTGTCGAACGGCCGACACATGGTGCAGTACCGCGGTCAGCTGATGCCGCTGGTCAGCATGAACGAGACCGTGAGCGTGAAGGCGAGGGCGCCCAGCCGCTGCTGGTGTTCTCGGACGGCAGCCGCTCGATGGCACTGGTGGTCGACGAGATTGTCGATATCGTCGAAGACCGCCTCGACATTCAGGTTGCCAGCGATAACGCTGGCGTGCTCGGCTCGGCCATCATCAAGGGCCAGGCGACTGAAATCATCGATGTCGGCCACTTCCTGCCGCTCGCCTTCGAGGACTGGTTCCGCCGCAAGGAGCAGCCGGCGCGCGGCAAGCCGCGCTCGGTGCTGCTGATCGACGATTCACCGTTTTTCCGCAATATGCTCACGCCCGTATTACAGGCTGCCGGCTATGAGGTGACCGCGGCCGGCTCCGCGCAAGAGGCGCTGGCGATGCTCAAGGATGGCCGCGCATTCGACGTGGCGATCACCGATATCGAGATGCCCGACATGGACGGCTTCGAATTCGCCGAGGCCGTGCGCGGCGATTCTCGCACCGCGAACCTCCCAGTCATCGCGCTGTCTTCGGTGGTGTCGGCCGAAGCCGTCGAGCGCGGCCGCCGGGTCGGCTTCCACGACTATGTCGCCAAGTTCGACCGGCAGGGACTAATCGCGGCGCTCAAGGAGCAGACCGACATCGGTCGTGCGGCGTGAAGGGCGAACCATGAGCACCGAGACCACCGACCGCAACCTGAAGGAATACGTCACCGCCATGATCGGCGGCCAATTGTTCGGCCTGCCGATTCTGCGCGTGCAGGATGTCTTTATACCGGAACGGCTGACGCGGGTACCGCTGGCGCCGCCGGAGATCGCCGGCGTACTCAATCTGCGCGGCCGCATCGTGACACTGATCGACATGCGCGGCCGGCTCGGCCTCGACACGTGCGAGCATGATGGGCCGCCGATGGCGATCGGCGTGGAGTCGCGCGGGGAATCCTACGGTTTGCTGATCGACAGCGTCGGCGAGGTGCTCAAGCTCGACGACGATACCCGCGAACCGAACCCGATCAATCTCGATCCGCGCCTGGCGCGCGTGTCGACCGGAATTCACCGGCTGGAAGGGCAATTGCTCATGGTGGTCGATGTCGAGCGTGTTCTCGATATTGGCGCGAAAGCGATCGCGGCGTGACGCAGTTCGAATTTGGAATAATTTGCGGGATGAAACTCGCAAGCAAACATGACGAGGCTGTACGATGAAAACCTGTTTAGTCGTTGACGACTCCAGCGTCATCCGAAAGGTGGCGAGACGAATTCTCGAAGGGCTCGAATTCAAGATCGTGGAAGCCGAGGACGGCGAGCAGGCGATGGACGCCTGCCGGCGCCAGCTCCCCGAGGCGATCCTGCTCGACTGGAACATGCCGAAGATGGACGGCTACGAGTTCCTGCGCGCGCTGCGCCGGCTACCGGGAGGCGACGCTCCCAAGGTGGTGTTCTGCACCACCGAGAACGATGTCGCGCACATCGCGCGCGCGCTGCATGCCGGCGCCAACGAATACATCATGAAGCCGTTCGACAAGGAGATCGTCGAAGCCAAGTTTCAGGAAGTCGGGCTGATCTGACCCAGCAGAGCCCGATGAACCTCGCCATCACTCCCCCATCGTCCGCCGCCGCCATCGGCCGGCGCATCCGTGTCATGATCGTGGACGATGCCGTGGTCGTGCGCGGATTGTTTTCGCGCTGGGTGGAAGCCGAACCGGATCTGGAGGTGGTTGCATCGCTGCGCACCGGCCGCGAGGCCGTGAGCCAGATCGAGCGCGCCGATCCCGACGTGGTGGTGCTCGACGTGGACATGCCCGAGCTCGACGGCATCGCCGCCTTGCCGCTGTTGCTCGAGAAGAAGCGCGACCTGGTCGTGATCATGGCCTCGACGCTGACGCGGCGCAACGCCGAGATCAGCTTGAGGGCGCTGTCGCTCGGGGCTACCGACTATATCCCGAAGCCGACCGCCAATCACGAAGTCGCCACCTCGGCCTCCTTCCGCCGCGACCTGATCGAGAAGATCCGCCAGCTCGGCCTGCGCTGCAAGCGCCTGCGGCTTGCCCACGCGCGCGCCGCCACGCCGCTGGATGCCAAGGCCGCGCCGCAGGCCAAGCCGCGCACGGCCGTTCATGACACTGCACCGATCGTGCTGCGCCCGATGCCGGTAACGCCGTCGCGCGTGCTGCTGATCGGCGCCTCCACCGGGGGCCCGCAGGCGCTCAACTCCATCGTCACGCAGATCGGCGCGGTGCTCGAGCGCGCACCAGTGCTGATCACCCAGCACATGCCGCCGACCTTCACGCTAATCCTCGCCGAGCACCTCGCCCGCATCGCCAAATGTCCGGTGCGGGAAGCGGGCCACGGCGAGGAGATCAATGCCGGCACCATCTATCTCGCCCCCGGCGAAAAACACATGACGGTCACGCGCCACGACGGCATCGCCGTGATCGTGATCGACGACGGCCCGCTGGTCAATTTCTGCAAGCCGGCCGTGGATCCGATGTTCGCCTCCGCCGCCGCGGTGTGGGGCCCGAAGGTGTTTGCGCTGGTGCTCACCGGCATGGGTTCGGACGGCCTGCGCGGCGCGCAGGCGATCACCGCCGCCGGAGGCAACGTGATGGCGCAGGACGAGGCCTCAAGCGTGGTCTGGGGCATGCCCGGACAGGTCGCGCATGCCGGCCTTTGCTCGGCCGTGCTGCCGCTCAACGACATCGCGCCCAGGCTTACGCGCGTGTTCGCGGGAGACCGCCCGTGACGCCGCAGGACTTCGACTATCTGCGCAAGCTGCTGCGCGATCGCTCCGGCCTGATGCTTGCGGCCGAGAAGCAGTATCTGGCCGAAAGCCGCCTGCTGCCGGTCGCGCGCAAGCACGGCCTCAACACGCTGGCCGAACTGGTGGGCAAGCTCAAAGGCGCGGGCGCCGCCATGCTTTCCGTGGAAGTGGTCGAGGCGATGACCACCAACGAGACCTTCTTTTTCCGCGACAAGATTCCGTTCGAGCATTTCCGCGACACCATGCTGCCGGCGCTGATCGCGGCGCGCGCGCGCGAGAAGCGCATCCGCATCTGGTGCACCGCGGCCTCCACCGGCCAGGAGCCCTATTCGCTGGCGATGCTGCTGAAGGGCATGAATGCCGCGCTCGCCGGCTACCGTGTCGAAATCCTCGCCACCGACCTGTCCGCCGACGTGCTGGAGAAGGCCAAGGCCGGCATCTACAGTCAGTTCGAGGTGCAGCGCGGCCTGCCGATCCAGCAGCTGGTGAAATTCTTCAGCCAGGTCGGCGAGCGCTGGCAAATCGCGCCCGAGATCCGCGCCATGGTGCAATTCCGCCCGCTCAATCTGCTCAACGATTTCTCGCCGCTTGGTACCTTCGACCTGGTGTTCCGCCGCAACGTGTTGATCTATTTCGACCAGGAGACCAAGATCGGCGTGTTCAACCGGCTGGCGCGCCAGCTGGCGGGCGACGGCTTCCTGGCGCTCGGCGCCGCCGAGACCGTGGTCGGCCTCACCGACGCCTTCAAGCCGATGGCCGACAAGCGCGGGATTTATGTGCCGAACCCGGCGCAGCGCCCAGCTGCCGCGCCCAGCAACGTGCTTAGGTTTGTGGCGAAGGGGTAGAGTCTTTCCGTCGCCGCCGCTTCTTTCTTCCTTCCCCTCTCCCACAAGGGGAGAGGGAAGTGAGCAAGCCTCGCGCTCGTGCATCACCGATTCAAATTCTCAAACAACCAATGCTCCGCCGCCCGTATTGTTGGCGGCGCCGGGTACGCCGTAGGTTCTTCGCATTCCCATTTGCTCCCCCGAAAAATCGAGGGCGCGCGGAACGCCGGGGCGCCATCGCAGTCAAGCTTGCGCAGACTGCGCAAACAAAACTGCTACGCCCCGCAGTCCTGTGCATGTGCTTGAGTTTGGATGCACAGGTATAGTCACCACGAGGTGCCGGTTCCCCGGCGTCCCGCGCGCGGTGTGAGAGGCTTGCTCCGCGCCGCCCCCGGTGGACTTCCCGTTTCAGGCGCCCTTTTGGGTGAGGAGCGCCTATCCACCGCTAACGGGCCCAAACGGTGCCCAGCACATCTGACCGTGCCGGCTGCCGCCGTCAGTGAGGCCCAGCGACGTGCGGAGCGGCACGCCGGGACGGTGCGGCTTGGACCTCCGCGGCGCGGGCGTACGTCTTTGCGCCCTGCCGCGGCCACCGCATCCCGCCCACGCCTGCAGACGTTTGATCAGACGCCCCTCGCTAACGAGGGCGGATGCGGGGACTATAAACCTAGGAATATTCGCCGTCAAGGGAGAAAACTCGCGGTTGGCATGGCCGGGCGACGGAGTTGATCCCATATAATTGTATGGTACAATTCCCATACGATGGCGGCGAGCCGAGCTTCGAATGGGACGCGATCAAGGACCGCGCGAACCGCGCGAACCGCGCCAAGCACGGCGTTCCGTTCTCCGTGGCGCAGCACGCTTTCTTCGATCCGCGCCGCGTGATCGCTGAGGACCTGAGCCACAGCGCCACCGAGCAGCGCTATTTCTGCTTCGGTCAGGTCGGCGGCGGCATCATGACGGTGCGTTTTACCTGGCGCGACGGTCGCATCCGAATCTTCGGCGCCGGTTACTGGCGGAAAGGAAAGAGCATCTATGAGCAGCAGAACCATTAAATACACCGCCGGCGAGATCGGCCGCGTGCGCGTGGTGGAGGATTTCCTGCCCGCGCCCGACGCGCTGGTGCCGCGCGAGGAGAATGTGAAGGTCACGCTCTCGCTGTCGCGCCGCAGCGTCGATTTCTTCAAGCGCGCGGCCAAGGCGCGCCGCGTGCCCTATCAGCGCATGATCCGCGCGCTGGTGGATGCCTATGCGGAGAAGCAGGCGGGGAAGTGAGGCGGATAATACAACAGCGGCCACCGCATCCCGTCCCACGTCTGAATTCGCCGCCGTTAGTCAACGCTGTCACCGAACGAACCGGCCACGCCGATCAAATATGCTTTGTGACCGTCGCGAGTAAGTTGGATGCGATTGGCGAGACGGCTGCGCAGATCGGGAAGGGATCGCGGCGGCGCTTGCGGTGAGTTATTTCGCGTAGCCCTGTGACCTTAGCCACGTAATTTTGCCGGCTCCCGCGAGCCATTCATCAATCTCGGCTTTGCTCTTAAAGCCGGTAATGTACTGAATTTCGGCTCCGGGGCAGTGCGCCTGGATTTGCCAGTCGTCTTCTGCGATCCGTTGGTGTTTGAAAATAACCCGAAGAGATTTGGCCATCCGCGCAATATGAGGCTGAATCGTTAGGACGGCTAGAGGCAAATATAGGACTTAAATCCAAACTGACCTACTACCCAAGCGGCCGTCGCGGCGCCGGCATGGCCGGGGCTTAACCCGGCAATTCAGGCATTTTGATTATTCGCAATGCGCCGCTCGCTTGATAACGGCTTGCTGTCCAGATTCCGAGCCGCATCGTCGCGGCGATGCCTGCGTGCGGTGCCTCGATACACATTCGACGAGGCGGTGATCCATGGCGACGCTTCTCGACCGTTTCCGCCGCAGCATCGGCGCTGGCGCGCTGCTCCTGGTTCTGATCGCCGCGCTTCCCGCCGCTGCGCAACAGCCAGCTTCGGTCAAGCCGGAGGCAAGCGCCGTTCGCGAGCAGCAATTGCTGACTGCGACGCCGCGGATCGAGGGTCGCGTCAGCATCCCCGACACCCGTGAAAGCGTGTTGATCCAGCCGTTCGGGCGCACCTGGCGCCTGTTCCGCGAAGTCATGCTGCCTTGGTTCGCGGCCGTTTCGCTTCTAGGCACCATGATCCTGCTCGCGATCGTGTATGCGGTGCGCGGGCCGATCCGCATCGAGCGCGGCCGCGCGGGGCGCACGCTGCAACGCTTCAACAGCTTCGAGCGTTTCGTGCATTGGCTGGTCACGTTCTGCTTCGTCATTCTCACGCTCTCCGGATTGAATATAACGTTCGGAAAAAGCGCCCTGCTGCCGCTGATCGGACCGGAGGCGTTCTCCACCTTCACCGCGGCGGCCAAGTACGCCCATAACTACCTGAGCTTTCCCTTCGTGCTCGGTGTCACCACGCTGTTCCTGCTGTGGGTGAAGGACAATTTCCCCACCGCGGCCGACGTCGAGTGGCTCAAACAGGGCGGCGGCTTCATCGGCTCCAAGCATCCGCCGGCGTGGCGATTCAATGCCGGTCAGAAGCTGTTGTTCTGGGGGGTCGTCGGCGCCACCGTGTTGTCGGCGATCACCGGCTATCTGCTGATCTTTCCGTTCTACCTCACCAACATCCTCGGCATGCAGGCGTCGGAGATGATCCATGCGGTCGTCGCCGTGGGTTTCATCGCCGCCATCATTGCGCATGTCTATATCGGCACGCTCGGCATGGAAGCAGGCTTCGACGCGATGGCGGACGGCATGGTCGATCTCAATTGGGCGACCCAGCATCATCGGCTCTGGGTCGAGCAACAGCTTGCTAAAGGCGGCAAGGTCAGTCCGCCGGCGCAAGGCGCGATGACGTCGATGGCGGACGCACAAGCAGGATCGAAGGACGCGACCGCGTCGAAGGCATGGTGGCCGCGACGGCTGTGGCGCGTCGTGGCGAGTCCGAGTGCGCGTTATTCGGTTCTCATGTTGGTTGGCGGCGGACTCGTGCTGGGGGCGGCGCTGACGTTTAGTTTCAATGCGGTGCTGCAGCTGACGAGCAGCAATGCATTCTGCTTGAGTTGCCACGCCCAGAACGCCGGGCTCGATTGGAAACACTCGTCGCATTACGTCAATCGGTCCGGGCTGGTGGTCGGCTGCGCCGACTGCCACGAGTCGCGGGCTTTTGTTCCCATGATGATCCGCAAAACGCAGGCGTTCAACGAAATCTGGCACCAGTTGATCGGCACGATCGCCACGCCGGCGAAATATGAGGCGCATCGCTTGCGCCTGGCGCAGAAGGAATGGGCCCGGCTCGGCAACAACGGATCGCAGGAGTGCCGCAATTGCCATCGGCCGGACGCCATGGCGGAAGCGGCGAGCAGGGATATGCACAAGGCCGTGCTGTCCGGTGGCCAGGTTTGCACCGACTGCCACAAGGGCGTGGCGCACAAGGCGCCGTAACGTTGCAAGACCGGCGCGCGGGCACGCCATGCAATTGTTCTTGCTCGCATGTCTCGCAAGCCTTTTGCTGACGCCGGCGCCGCGATAAAACGCTTGGCCGATTTCAGTTTGTCGGCAAAATGAGGATTATGCGTCGGCCGCGCATCGCCCCGCCGTAACGGCGACGGATCCGGAGTTTTCATGGCTCAGCCTTCGCGCATGTCGCGGCGTGACATCTGGATTCATCTGCTGCTCTATCCCGGCCACACGCTGCCCACCGCCGCGGCGCCGGTGCTCGTCGGCATCGGCC
Organism: Pseudolabrys sp.; assembly: GCA_036512915.1. Lineage (GTDB taxonomy): Bacteria > Pseudomonadota > Alphaproteobacteria > Rhizobiales > Xanthobacteraceae > Pseudolabrys. Next base: position 14,057 of record DATBZY010000180.1, read on the forward strand.
TCGCCGTTCACGATCATGTCTTGGCGGCGCTGCCGGCGCTGCTGGGATTCGTCGCCAGTTGGCTCTTCCATGTCGGCGGCGTGTTCACCGACAACTACGAGCTCCTGGTCCGCCACCCGCACACGCGCGAGCACCCCGAGCTCACCGATGCGCTGGCCGATGGAACGCTGACGCTCGCCGGCCTGCGCTGGGCGATCCTGGCGTGCTTCGGGCTGCCGGCGCTGGCCGGCCCCTACCTGTTGCAGGTGGGCGGCTTGCCGGTCTTGGGGCTCGCCGGCATCGGCATCGCGGCGAGCTGGCTGTACGCCGGCGGGCCGTTCCCGTTCGCCAAGCTCGGCTTGGCCGAACCGATCTTCTTCCTGATGTTTGGGATCGTCGCCGTGGCCGGCACCTATTATGTGCAGGCGGCCTGCGTGCTCGCCGCGCTGCCGCATGGGCCGGCCTTGCAGCAGTTGCTGCCGTTCAACGCCGTCGTGCTTGGATTACCGGTCGGCGCGCTGGTGACCAATGTGCTGATCATCGACGATATCCGCGACCGCGCCTTCGACGCCAAAAAGGGCTGGCGCACCGGCGCCGTGCGCTTCGGCAGCAATTGGAGCCGAACCGAGTTCATCGGGCTGGCGATTTTCTCCTATCTCATCCCGTTCTGGTTCTGGCTGGGGCTCGGGTTCGGCGCCTGCGTGCTGCTGCCGTTGCTCACGCTGCCATGGGCCGTCACCGTGGCGCGCGTGGTGGTGACGCATGACCGCCGCGAGCAACTGTTCCCGACGACGCCGAAAGCCTCCGCCTTGGCGCTCGCCTATGCGGTGCTGTTGGCGATTGGCGTTGCCGTTTCGGCCTACTGACGCTGTATATGTGCCGAAAACCTCATGCGGTGATGATTTCGGTTGTTGCCGTGGGGCCTAACGAAAAGCCCGCCGGCACGGGGCACGGCGGGCTCAACGCTAAACCGCTTTGATGATTAGTCGCAGACGCGAACCCGCCGGATGCGGTAGTTGCCGTACCGGTCGGTAACCTCTTGCCGCTCGACGTGGCATTCGCGATAGCTGGCACGATAGCCCTCGTCGCGATAGCCATAGCCCTGGTCGCGATTCATCTGCGAGCCGACAATGGCGCCGACCGCGAGGCCGCCGATGACGCCAGCCGCGACCGCGCCGCCATCACGCGCCGAAGCCGGCTGCGCGGTGCCCGTGACCGCCAAGGCCAAGGCCGCAATGGCCGCAACGGAAATTACCTTTAACATGTCTTGGTCCCTCCAATGTCTACGATAGGGCAATGCCGGGCGAGCGCTATAGTTCCAATAATAAGGGTTTACGGCCGAAATGACTGTGTACCGTGCGGAACTGCGCTCAATGCAACGACTTCTTGGGTCGTACTGGCAAGGAATATCCAATAAAGGCACGATTAACACAGTCATTTCCACGGCTTTATTTGATCTCATCATTGGGCTTGCGACCTGGCCATTCGTCCTTTCTATAAGACACCGGGAACGCCTATCGTGACGCCCGGCAATCAACCATTCGGGTCACGCAAGATGAGCGCGGTCGAGATTACCTATTTCTCGGATGTCTTGTGTATCTGGGCCTACGCCTCGCAGGCGCGCATCGATGCGGTCAAAGAAAAATTTGGCGACGCCGTGCAGATCAAGCATCAGTTCTGCTCGATCTTCGGCGATACCGCCCGCAAGATCACGTCGAGCTGGAAGGACAAAGGCGGCTATGATGGGTTCAACGCGCATTTGCGACAGGTGGCGGAGCGGTTTCCGCATATCGAGGTTCACCCCGAGATTTGGTTGACGACGCGCCCGGCGACATCGGCAAGCGCGCATCTGTTCATGAAAGCCGTGCAGCAATGGGATCACGAGGCGCGCATGGGCCGCAGCCATTCGGCCGGCAGCCTATTCGATCAAGTGCTGTGGGCGTTTCGCTGTGCGTTTTTCCGAGACTGCCGGGACATTGCGCGCTGGGATATTCAATGTGAGATCGCGCAAGCCTTTGGCGTCGATACCGCCGCTATCGAGCAATGCATTCACAATGGTAGCGCCTTCGCCGGCTTGGCCGCCGACCAGCAAGATGCCGACAAGATGCGAATCGAGGGCAGTCCGAGCTTCGTGTTGAACGAGGGGCGGCAGAAGCTTTACGGAAATATCGGGTTCCACTTGATCGAGGCGAACATTCAAGAACTGTTGCGGGCGCCGCGCAGCGACGAAGCCAGTTGGTGTTGACCCGGCACTGGGCGGCAGGTGTCGTGCGCTGACAAGCGCCGTCGAAAAAAAACCTGCCGTTGCCGGCGGGGTTTGAGTTGGGAGGAGTGAGCCCGAAGGCTCAAGATGTACGCAGACGCAACGGGTGGATTTGAAATCTCACTCGATGGTCGCGGGGCAGGGTGCCCTTAAGCTGGAATGCGCTCTTCGACTTCGTGCGGCTCGCGCAGCACATAGCCGCGGCCCCACACCGTCTCGATGTAGTTCTTGCCGGAGGAGGCGTTGGCGAGCTTCTTGCGCAGCTTGCAGATGAACACGTCGATGATCTTGAGCTCCGGCTCGTCCATGCCGCCGTAGAGATGGTTCAAGAACATCTCCTTGGTCAGCGTGGTGCCCTTGCGCAGGCTGAGCAGCTCGAGCATCTGGTATTCCTTGCCGGTTAGATGCACGCGCGCGGCGTTGACCTCGACCGTCTTGGTGTCGAGGTTGACGACGAGATCGCCGGTGTTGATGACCGACTGGGCGTGACCCTTGGAGCGGCGCACGATCGCGTGGATGCGCGCGATCAGCTCGTCCTTGTGGAACGGCTTGGTCATGTAGTCGTCGGCGCCGAAGCCGAGACCTTTGACCTTGTCCTCGATGCCGGCCAGGCCGGAGAGGATCAGGATCGGCGTCTTCACTTTGGAGACGCGCAGGGAGCGCAGGACCTCGAAGCCCGACATGTCGGGCAGGTTCAGGTCCAGCAGAATGATGTCGTAGTCGTAGAGCTTGCCGAGGTCGACGCCTTCTTCACCCAAGTCGGTGGTGTAGACGTTGAAGCTCTCGGATTTAAGCATCAGCTCGATTGATTGAGCGGTCGCGCTGTCGTCTTCAATGAGTAGAACGCGCATGCCAGTCCCCTTCTCGCCGCAACCGGGCCTTAGGTCAGCGCCGCAAAGGCGGCGAGTGTGAAAGAACGCGGTGGGACAAACCGATTCGACACTATCCCGGCATGGTTAACAAAACATGATTCTCTGACGCAAGCTCGCCGTAGGCAGATCGACCCGAATCGGCGTAAGATATTGTCAGAGAGTGGTTTTTTGGCCACGTACCGAGTTCATGCTCCAATTTAAGAGTCGGGCCTAACCGACTCTGTCGACTCGCCCCTTGCGTCCTGGCCGGGCGATTCGTTGGCCGTAGTCCCATGGACGATGACCCAATGATTAACGACCCGGGTAAACACGAGGTTAAAGCCAACGGTTGCGCGGTAAGCCTAAGGGCGAGTTTACGCCGTTTTTGCGGTCCCGCGCCACGATTTTGGAACTTTGAACCATGAAAGCCAAATCTTGAAAGCCAAACCTTGAAAGCATTGGCCGAGCAGATCGTCGATCTCGACGGCGTCGAGACCTATGGCCGCGTGGTCGGCGTGCGCGGGCTGATGCTGGAGATCGCGGGGCCGATCCACGCCATGTCGGTCGGCGCGCGGCTGACCATCGAGAACGGGACCGGGCGCGCGATCCCCTGCGAGGTGGTCGGCTTTGCCGGCAAGCACGCGCTGGCGATGCCGTTCGCCGCCCTCGACGGCGTGCGGCGCGGCTGCCGGGCGGTGGTCGCCACCGCCGCCGGCGCCATCCGGCCGTCCGAGCGCTGGCTCGGCCGCATGATCAACGCCATGGGCGAGCCGATCGACGGCCAGGGCGCGCTGCCGGCGGGGCCGGCGCCGTATCCGTTCCGCAATTCGCCGCCGCCGGCGCATGCCCGCCGCCGCGTGGGCGAGCCGCTCGATCTCGGCGTGCGCGCGCTCAATACCTTCGTCACCTGCTGCCGCGGCCAGCGCATGGGCATCTTCTCCGGCTCCGGCGTCGGCAAGTCGGTGCTGTTGTCGATGCTGGCGCGCAACGTGGCGGCCGACATATCGGTCATTGGCCTAGTCGGCGAGCGCGGCCGCGAGGTGCAGGAGTTCTTGCAGGACGATTTGGGCCCGGCCGGCCTGGCGCGCTCGGTGGTGGTGGTGTCGACCTCGGACGAGCCGGCGCTGATGCGCCGGCAGGCGGCCTATCTGACGCTCGCCATCGCCGAATTCTTCCGCGACCTGAACAAGGACGTGCTGGTGCTGATGGATTCGGTGACGCGCTTCGCCATGGCGCAGCGCGAGATCGGGCTCTCCGCCGACGAGCCGCCGACCGCCAAGGGCTATACGCCGACCGTGTTCACCGAACTGCCGCGCCTGCTCGAGCGCGCCGGGCCCGGCACCGAGCAGGGCACCATCACCGGCATCTTCAGCGTGCTGGTCGACGGCGACGACCATAATGAGCCAGTGGCCGACGCCGTACGCGGCATCCTCGACGGCCACATCGTGATGGAGCGCGCCATCGCCGAGCGCGGCCGCTATCCGGCCATCAACATCCTCAAGTCGATCTCCCGCACCATGCCGCGGGCGGCCGACCCGGCCTACCTGCCGGCCATCAACCGGGCGCGCCAGGTGATGGCGACCTATTCCGACATGGAGGAACTGATCCGGCTCGGCGCCTACCGGCCGGGCTCGAGCCCCGACGTGGACGAGGCGATTGCCCTGCACAAGCCGCTGGAAGCCTTCCTGTCGCAATTTAAGGAAGAAGCAACCACTATGGCGGAGGGATATCAACGACTTGAGAAAATCCTCAAGGGCGAAGAAACCGAAAACTAACGTTATTGCGTCACAGTGCGACCGCTGAAGGTCCGGGATGTCCGCGCGGGGCCGGTATTGGCTTCCCGCGGGCGCGAATTCGGGACTTCGGGGGAGTATTGAGTCGATGAAGTCACGCGAAATCCTTATCCGCCTGAAAAAATTTCAGGTCGACGAGAAGCGGCGCAAGGTCGCCCAGATCGAGGCGATGATCGCCGATTTCGACCGCATGGCGGGCGATCTCGACCGCGAAATCAAGCTCGAGCAGGACCGCGCCGGCATCCACGATCCCGCCCATTTCGCCTATCCGACCTATGCCAAGGCCGCGATCGGCCGGCGCGAAAACCTCAAGCGCTCGGCCGATGAGCTGAAAGTCCAGCTCGACGACGCCAAGGCCATGCTGGGCGAGGCGTTCGAGGAGCTCAAGAAAGTCGAGATGCTCGACGAGCGCGACCAGGCGCGCGAGAAGGCGGAGGCCAATGCGCGCGAGCAGAGCGAGCTCGAACGCATCGCCGCCATGCGCTTCTCCACCGGCGGCGCGCACGCGTAACGCGCGTCGCCAGCCCGCTTTCGGCACCAATACGGTTTCCGATCAGCCCGTCCCCGCGTGCCCGCGTGTCTGCGCGCGCAACGACGAATGTCTGCCGTCGTGGCAATGGCGGCCTCGTCGCCGAGACATTGCTTCGGGCGTTAATGAGCCTTTTCAGACCTCGAAAATAGCTTCCTAAAACACCAACCGGTCCCTAGGCACCCCTTATTCGGGCGTAATTTCACCTTAGGCGACGCCCAACAATTATTGCGTCAGGTTAGGGGTTTTGGGTGGTCTTGGTGAGATGGTGTAGTTCCACTCGGGGTGGAAGGTATTACCGGTGATGTTGAGAGCGGCCATTTCTGCGTCAGTGACCTTGATGCC
>DATBZY010000181.1:0-8158 GCA_036512915.1 Pseudolabrys sp.
AGGCCAAGCGCCTGCCGGCGACCAGCGAAGTGGTGCTGGCCAACCGCAAAGCGCCGCCCGATGCCATCCTGCACGAAGTCTACCGCCGCACCGGCGACAAGCCGTTCAAGAATATCGATGACGTCATCAGCCGCGAGGAATCGATCGCGCTGTCGGAGAGCTACAAGCGCGTCGCCGGCTACGACAAAGAACGGCTGAAGCTGCGCGGCTGAAAACCGGCTCAAAAATGATAACGACCACGAATGAGCGGGCGCGCGTACATCCGGCGTCACCGACTTATCATGGTCGTAAACCGCAATCCGAGCGGTGCTCGTCTGCGGCGCGATGACGGAGCCTTTGCCGCTCGACATCTCATCTAAACGCAGATAGGTACCCACCGTTTCCAGCACAAGGGACAACGGAAAATATGGCTAAAGCGGAAAACGGGCTCGGCTATGCCGGGACGGCAAAGGCGTTGCACTGGGTCATCGTCGCGCTGCTGATCGTTCAATTCGTGCTGGCGTGGACGATGCCGGATATAAAGCGCGACACCAAGCCCGACACGCTCATCAATCTGCATCTTTCGTTCGGCGCGCTGATCGTCGCCGTCGCGATCGTGCGCTTGGGCTGGCGTTTGACGCATCGTGAGCCGGAGCCGCATGACGGCTTGCCGCCCTGGCAGGTGCAATCCGCCCGCATTATGCACTGGCTGCTTTATCTGCTGCTGTTCGTAGTGCCGATCCTGGGCTGGATGAACGCTTCGTGGCGCGGCTTCCCGGTCACGGTGTTCGGCCTATTCGATTTGCCCAAGCTCATGGCTACGCGCGCGCCCGGCTTCCGCTGGACCGGCGACGTGCACGGGCTGCTGGCGAATTACGCGATGCTGGCGCTGGTCGCCCTGCATGTGGCGGCGGCGCTTTATCATTATTTCATCCGCCGCGACGGGGTCCTGCAGCGGATGCTGTCGGGCGCCTGAGTGGATCACTCGTAGCGCAGCGCTTCGATCGGATCGAGATGCGCGGCTTTGCGCGCCGGATAGTAGCCGAAGAAAATGCCGACGGCGGCGGAGAACAGGAATCCACCGGCAATCGCCGTCCCCGAAATCGGGGCCGGCCAGCCGGCGAAGAAGGAGATGGCGGCGGAAAACGCTATGCCCATGATAATACCGGCAACACCGCCGGTCACGCTCAGGAACACCGCCTCGGCCAGGAATTGCAGCAGCACGTGCAGCCGGCGCGCGCCGATCGCCATGCGCAGGCCGATCTCGCGCGTGCGTTCGGTCACCGAGACCAGCAGGATGTTCATGATGCCGATGCCGCCGACCACCAGCGAGATCGAGGCGACGGCGGCGAGCAGGAGTGCCATGATGCGGCTGCTGCTCTCGGCCGTTTCGGCGATTTGGCTGAGGTTGCGCACGGAAAAATCGTTGAGGTCGCCGGGTTTGATACGGTGGCGGCGCGCGAGAATTTGAGTCACCTGGCGGATCGCAGGCTGCACCTCCGCCGAATTGGCGGCTTGCACGTAGATCTGATTAACGTAGCCGACTAAATGCGGCTTCAGCTCATAGGGGTTGGGCGGGGTTGGATAGATCCAATTGAGCTGCGCCTGCGCCTGGGACGGCGCAGCCACCCCGAGCACCTTGCGTTCCGCCGTGGTGAACGGGATCATCACCAGGTCGTCCTGGTCCTGGCCGTACGGCGTCTGGCCTTTGGAGTCGAGCACGCCGATCACCCGCATCGGCACGCTCTTCACCTGAATGAGCGCGCCGATCGGAGTCTGTGACTCGCCGAACAACTGCTTCGACACGCTCTGCCCGATCACCACGACCAGCGCCGCGGAGGCCTCGTCATCGGGCGTGATCTCGCGCCCCGTGACGATTCGCCAGTTCGTCATCGGCGGGTAATTCGAGCTGATGCCTTGGATTTGCGTGGTCCAATTCTGACTGCCGGCCTCCACCTGGCCGGATTGGCGGATGAGATAGCTGACTTCGCTGACCGCGGCGCTCTCGCGCCGGATCGCCTGTGCGTCGTTGATGGTGAGCGTGGATGCGCTGCCGGATCCGGCGCGCATGCCGCCCGACGTCCTTGCGCCCGGCACCACAACCACGAGATTGGTGCCGAGCCGCTCGATCTGCTTGCGCACCGCTTCGTTGGCGCCCTGGCCGACGGCGACCATGGCGATCAAAGCGGCGACGCCGATGAAGACACCCAGCATGGTCAAGGCCGAGCGCATCATGTTGCGCCAGAGCGCCTGCATGGCGGCCGCCATGATCATCAGCCCGAAGCTCCAAATGGGATTGGCGCGCAATGCGGTAGCGAGCAATGGCTGCTGCGCTTGCGCTGCCGACAAGCCTTCGCACGGCACGCCGGCGCGCGGCGGTACGCCGGGTTTGGCCGGCTTCGGATTGCGCGTGTCCGCGACCACCTGCCCGTCGCGCATGGTCAACACGCGGTCGGCATAGGCGCCGATGTCGGCCTCGTGGGTGACGACGACGATGGTGACGGCTTGCTCGCGATTGAGCCGCGTCAGCGTCTCCATGATGTCGTGCGAGGTGCGGGTGTCGAGGTTGCCGGTCGGCTCGTCGGCGAGCAGTAGGCCGGGCGAGTTGATCAGGGCCCGCGCGATCGCCACCCGCTGCTGCTGGCCACCCGAGAGCTGGCCAGGGGTGTTGCGCTCGCGGTCGCTCAAGCCGAGCAGCTTGAGCGCCGCCCGCGCCCGCTCGACGCGCGAGCTAGCGCTCGCTGGTCCGGCGGCGGCGTAGAACAACGGTAGCGCCACGTTCTCGAGCGCGCTGGTGCGGGACAAAAGATTGAAACTCTGGAACACGAAGCCCAGGCGTTCGCTGCGCAGCCGCGCGCGCTCAGGCTCGCTCAAGCCGGCGACGTCGGTGCCCTCGAAATAATAATGCCCGCTGCTCGGCCGATCGAGACAGCCGAGCACCGCCATGAGCGTCGACTTGCCGGACCCCGACGAGCCCATGATGGCGACGAATTCGCCGCTGTTGATCGTGAGACTCACGTCTTGCAGCGCATGCACGTCGACGTCGCCGGCATGGTATGTCCGCGTGACGTGCTCGAGCCTGATGATCGGTTCCGTCATGATCAATGCGCCTATCGCAGGCGCGGCGCCGCCGCCTTGTTGTCGGTGCTGCTGCGTTGCTCGGCGATGATGACTTGGTCGCCCGGGTTGAGCTCGCCCTTGACGATTTCGGTGTAGGTGTCGTCGTCGAGACCGGTGGTCACCGCGACCCGAACCGGCTTGCCGTCGCGCAGCACCCAGACCCTGCCTTGCTCGGCCGGCCGCGTTCGGCCCGACGTGCCGGTTCGCCGCGTGGCGGTTGCGGGAGCATAACGCAACGCCTGGCTCAACACGCGCAGAACGTCGCTGCGTTGGTCGGTGATGAGGCGGTTGGCTGCAGTCATGCCGGGCTTGAGCGCCAGATCGGTATTGGCGACACTAACCACGACGTCATAGGTCACCACGTTCTGCACGGTCTGCGGCGACTGGCGCACCTGCACGACGGTGCCTTCGAAGGTGCGCTTCGGGAAGGCATCGACGGTGAAGATGGCCTTGTCGCCGTCCGTGATGCCGCCGATATCGCTTTCGCTCACATTGGTGTCGACCTGCATCTTGGTGAGGTCGGTGGCGATCAGGAATAGAGTCGGGGTCTGAAAACTGGCCGCGACCGTCTGGCCCATGGTTACGTTGCGCGACACCACGGTGCCCTCGACGGGGGACACGATATTGGTGTAGTCGAGATTGACCTGGGCGGTGGCGAGCTGCGCCTCGTGCAGCGCGATGTCGGCCTCGTCGACGCCGACCTGCGCACGTGCCTGATCGAGCAAGTTCTTGGCGTTGTCGACGGCATCCTTGGAAACCGCATTGGTCTGTCCCAGCCGTGCCATGCGGTCGTAAGTGAGCTGGGCATAGGTGAGGCTCACCTTGGACTTTTCGACTTGCGCCTTGGCCGCTGTGAGATTGGCCCGGTTCTGGTCGACGACCGTCTGATACGGACGCGGATCGATCTTGGCGCAGATCTGGCCGCGCTTGACTTGTGTGTTGTAGTCGCAGCTCAGGTCCTGGATGACGCCCGATACATAAGTCCCGACGATGATCGTCAGCACCGGGTTGACCGTGCCGGTGGCGGTCACCGCGCGCGTCACCGCCCCGCGTGTGACCGGCGCGGTCGAATACTGCACCGGGCTCTCACCGCCAAGCGTCCACCAGGCGATCGCCGCTGCCAGCAGCAGCGCGAGTGGCGTTGCGATCAGCCCGATTTTTCGAAACGGTGCACGGGCCGGCGCGCCGATCTTTGCGCCGAGTGCCGCCGAAGCCGGAACTTCGATCGGTGCCGTTCCGGTTGTCACGGGCTTGTTCATCGTCGAACTCCGCCTTCGACCCCCCGATAGGACGCTAGCGGAATGGCCAGAAAATCCATTGATAAGTATCAAAACCTTGCGAATTCGAGCGAATCGGCCGGAACCCGTGCGGCCGGCGGATAACGCTTTAAGGCTTCGCCATGGCCTTGCGTTTCCAGCCTTCCCAGGTGCGGGCGAGCCCATGGCCCTCGCGCGCCTCGATGAGGCGTGCTTCCTTCGGGTCCATATAGGTGATCAGCGCGTTCATACGCATCGCTTCGGCCTGCAAGGTCGCGTTGAGCGCGAGGAAGATGGTGCGGCTCACCACGCGCTGCAGCGACGGTCCGGTGATCGCCGCGCCATGCCCACGCATCAGCACGGCGGGATGATCGTCCAGCGCCTCGGCGAGGTTGCGGCCCAGCGTCGCGTTGCGGATCAGCATGTCGGTCATGCCGGCGCGTTCGCGGATCTCGAACACAGGTATGCCGAAAGCGATGAAGGCCGAGCGGTGATACATCGGCTTGAGCGGCACCTTGGTGACGCCGAACGGGATCAGCGAGGGGGCGTGGGTATGCACCACCGCAATCACGTCGGGGCGCGCCTTGTAAATCTCGCCATGGATGTAACGTTCGGTGAAGAGCGCCGACATCGGCAAACCGTGCGTGTCGACGGGCCGGCTATCGAGATCGAATTCGATGATGTCTTTTTCGGTCACAAGGTCGGCCGACACCCCACGCGCCATTAGATATCGGTTCGGGTCTTTGTCGTGCCGGACGGACACGTGTCCCCAGCCGTCGAGCAGGCCATGGTCGGCAAGGATGCGGTTGGCGGCAACGAGGTCTTCGATCAGTTTTGGATCGGCCGGGCCGGCGGAAGCGGGCGGCTGCTGCGCGAAGGACGCGCTCATCGTCACGGCGAGCGCCACGTAAACGATGGCCGCCAGCATCCCCGCGCCGCGACGAATAGGCAGCACGCTGGTCATGGCAAACCCCGATGCGCGGAAAGGAAGCGACGCCTTACGGCTCCAGCTCGGTATCCCAATAGAGATAGTCGAGCCAGCTTTCGTGCAGATAGTTGGGCGGAAACAGCCGGCCGTTGCGGTGCAGGTGATGCACCGTGGGCTGGAATGGCATCTGCGATGGCCACATCTTGGCTTCGCCTGGCGTCAGGCTGCCCTTGCGCAGATTGCAGGGCGAGCAGGCGGCGACCACGTTGTCCCAGGTGGTATGCCCGCCGCGCGAGCGCGGGATCAGATGGTCGAAGGTGAGGTCGTCGCGGTCGCCGCAATATTGGCAGGAGAAGCGGTCGCGCAGGAACACGTTGAAGCGGGTAAAGGCCGGGTGGGTCGAGGGCTTCACGTAGGTCTTGAGCGAGACCACGCTCGGCAGCTTCATCTCGAGACTGGGGCTGTGCACCGCGCGGTCGTAATTGGCGACGATATTCACGCGATCGAGAAAGACCGCCTTGATCGCGTCCTGCCAGGACCACAGCGACAACGGGTAATAGCTCAACGGCCGGAAATCCGCGTTGAGCACCAGGGCCGGAAAACCACTCGGCGAAACGTGCACGTTCAAGTGACGCTCCTCGACCTCCTTGAGGCTGCCGCCACGCAGCGAACTGTCTAGTAATAGGGCAGCGTGACGGGATTGTGAAGTAGATGTGGCGCGTTACCCAAAAGCCCGTGTTAGCGGCGGCGGGCGAACTGCCGGGCGAGAAATTCCCCACCGTGGCGCAGGCCTTCCTGGTCGATGCCGTGGCCGATGCCGGGCGAGATGTGCCATTGCACCGGCACCTCCAGCGCGGCCAGCCCTTGCGCGGCATGGAATATCGCCTGCACCGGAATGAGGTCATCCGCGTCACCGTGCACCAGCAGTACCGGCGGCTTGCTGCGGATCTCGTCGGCGAAGGTGTCGGGGTCGACAGTCTCCGGCACCACCAGCATGCCGGAAAAGCCGACGATGGCCGCCGGCGCGCCAGCGCGGCGCAGGCCGACATGCAGCGCCAGCATGGTGCCCTGGCTGAAGCCCACCAGCGCCAGGGCCGAGGGGGCAAGATTTCGTTGCTGCAATTCGGCGTCGAGAAATGCGTCGAGCGCCGGCGCCGCGGCGTTGACGCCGATCCAGCGCTCGTTCGGATCGCGAAACGTCAGCGGAAACCATTCGCGCCCGACCGGCGCCTGTCCACATGGACGCGGCGCGTGCGGCGACACGAACGCAGCATCCGGCAGCAGGGCAGCCCAAGCGCGGCCGATCTCGATGAGATCATTACCGTCGGCGCCATAGCCGTGCAGGAACACCACGAGCTGGCGCGCGGTGCCTGAGCGCGGCTCGATGCGCGGGCCGTCGAGTTCAGCGGGCATTTTTATGTTCCTTCTTCTTTGCCTTCGTCTTTGTCTTTTTCGCCGGCTGAACCGGGGCGCCGTCGCGCCGTTTGACAGCACTATAATATTTCCACAGCAGGTGCGCCGCTACGCCGCGCCACGGCCGCCAGGCGTCGGCGAGCCTGATCATTTGCTTGGCGGTAGGACGTTTACGTAAGCCGAAAGCGATGCGCGCCGCTTCCTGCAGCGCGAGGTCGCCGGCCGGCCAAGCATCGGCATGGCCGAGGCAGAACAGCAGATAGATGTCGGCGGTCCACGGGCCGATGCCATGCAGGGAGGTCAAGGCCGCATGCGCTGTGTCGGCTTCCATATGGCTAAGCGCATCGAGATCGATGACGCCTTTGGCGACCGCGCTGCCCAGCGCCTTCATGGTTTTGATTTTCGGCTTCGACAGGCCGAGGCGCGCGAGTCTGTCGGCGCGGGCACGCGCGAGCGGCTCGTGCTGAAACGGATCGAAAGCGGCGGCAAGCCTGCCCCAGATCGCGCCGGCGCTGGCGGTCGAAAGCTGCTGCGAGACCACAATGGCGCACAGGCCGGCAAAGCCCGCCTCGCGCCGGCGCAAATTGGGGCGTCCGGCGGCGGTGAGCACGTCGCGCAAGCGCGGATCGGCCTCGATCAGCCGCGTCAGCGCCGCATCCAGATTGGCTTCGGTGTGGAGGAAGTGGGACATGCGGTACCGATCTAGCAAGTGAAGCGCTAGATAGGAACGCCATGCCACCCGTTTTCCGCTTTGCGCCGTCACCGAACGGCTATCTGCATCTCGGCCACGCGCTGTCGGCCCTGCTCAATGCCGATATGGCGCGGGCGGCGGGCGCGCGGCTGCTGTTGCGCATCGAGGACATCGACGAAACACGCTGCCGGCCGGAATACGAGGCTGCCATCTATGTGGATCTGGCCTGGCTCGGGCTCACTTTCGAGCAGCCGGCGCGGCGGCAATCGGAGCATTACGACGATTACCGCGCGGCGCTCGCCAAGCTCGATGCCGCCGGATTGGTCTATCCCAGTTTCGAGAGCCGCGCCGAAATCGCGCGCCTGGTGGCAGAACGAGACGCGCAAGGCTTATGGCCGCGCGATCCCGATGGCGCGCCGCTTTATCCGGGCGACGCGAAATCGATTGCCCCGGCCGAGCGCGCCCGGCGCATGGATACCGGCGAACCTTATGCGCTGCGTCTCGACATGGCCGCGGCGCTTGCACGCACCGGTTGGCTCACGTGGTCTGAGAGCGGCGAAGGGCCTGCGGGCGAAACCGGCACCATCGCCGCCAATCCCGCCGCCTGGGGCGATGTGATCCTGGCGCGCAAAGATACGCCGACCAGCTATCATCTGGCCGTGGTGGTGGACGACGCCGCGCAAGGCATTACCGATGTGGTGCGCGGCCGCGACCTGTTTCCCTCAACCAGCGTTCACCGGCTGTTGCAGGCGCTGCTCGGTCTGCCGCAGC
>DATBZY010000182.1:0-3599 GCA_036512915.1 Pseudolabrys sp.
ACCGCGCGGCCATCAAATCCGACCAGGGCTTGCTGGATAATCTCAAAGTCCAGCTCAGTTATTGCACCATCGCCGCGCCGATTGACGGCCGCATCAGCGCGGCGGCGGTGAAGGTCGGCAATTTCGTACGGCAGGCCGATATCGCGGCGATGGCGACCATCAACCAGATGGCCCCGGTCTATGTCAGCTTCACGGTGCCGCAGAAGGTTCTGCCGGAAATCCGTCAGGCGTTGGCGGCGGAAACCGCCTCCATCGAGGCGATCATTCCGGGCGAACAGAAGCACGCCAGCGGCCAGGTGAGCATGATCGAGAATACGGTCGACCCCACCACCGGCCTGGCAACCATCCGCGCCACCATGCCGAACGAGAATGAAGTGTTGTGGCCGGGAACCCTGGTCACCACCGAACTGACCTTGCGCATCGAGGAGGTGGTGGTGGTGCCGTCGGCCGCGGTGCAGGTCAGCCAGACCGGCAATTTCATTTTCGTGATTGAAAACAACGTGGCCAAGGTGCAGCCCGTGCAAGTCGCGCGCACGATCGGCGACCAGTCGGTGATCGGCCGCGGATTGAACGGCGGGGAGACCGTGGTTACCGAGGGTCAATTGCTGCTGTCGGAAGGCACGCGGGTCAATGCGCGCGCCGCCAAGACGGCGTCAGATAAGCCCGCCGGTAGCTGAACTATGAACATCTCCGAACTCTGTATCCGCCGGCCGGTCTTGACGACCTTGTTGACGGCATCGCTGATCGCATTCGGTGCGTTCGCCTACCGGCTGCTGCCGGTGGCGGCGCTGCCGGCGGTGGATTTTCCGACCATTCAGATCACCGCGCAATTTCCGGGCGCCAGTCCGGAAACCATGGCGTCGTCGGTGGCCTCGCCGATCGAGCGGCAGTTGTCGACGATTTCCGGCATCTCGTCGATGACATCGTCGTCGGCGCTTGGCATCGCGCAGATCACCATCCAGTTCGATCTCGGCCGCAATATCGACGGCGCGGCGCTCGACGTGCAGACTGCGTTGGCGACCGCGGCGCGCCTGTTGCCGATCGAAATGACCATACCGCCGTCCTTCCGCAAGGTGAACCCGGGCGATTTCCCGGTGCTCTATGTCAGCCTGCGCTCCGACACCATGCCGCTGTCGACGGTCGACGAATACGCGGAGTCCGTGCTGGCGCCGCAGCTCTCGCAATTGCCGGGCGTCGCCCAGGTGCTGGTTTATGGCGCGCAGAAATTCGCCGTGCGCGTCCAGGTCAATCCGGTGCTGGCGGCAGCGCGCAATATTTCACTCGACGACGTGCGCTCGGTGGTGGCCAAGACCAATTCGAGCACGCCGGTCGGCACGCTGACCGGACCGAAGCAAAGCGTGACGCTGACCGCCACCAGCGCAATCGAGCACGCCGCCGACTATCGCGATGTCGTGGTGGCCTACCGCAACAGCGCTCCGATCAAGCTCAACGAGATTGCGCGTGTCATCGACAGCGTCGAGAACAACAAAGTCGCCACCTGGTACAACGGCGCGCGCGCCGTCGTGCTGGCGATCCAGCGCCAGCCCGACGCCAATACCGTCGAGGTCGTAGATTTGGTGCGCGGCAAGCTGCCGGCGATGCGCGCGCAAGTGCCGCCGTCGGTGCAGATGGAGCCGCTGTTCGACCGTTCGATCTCGATCCGCGCCGCGGTCTCCGACGTGCAGGAAACGCTGGCGATCGCCATTTCGCTGGTAATCATGGTGATCTTCCTTTTCCTGCGCAAAGTGTCGGCCACCATCATTCCCGCGCTGGCGGTGCCGGTATCGCTGATCGGCACCTGCGCGGCGATGTATGCCTTCGGCTTCTCCATCAACAACATGACGCTGCTCGCGCTGACGCTGTCGGTCGGCTTCGTGGTCGACGACGCTATCGTGATGCTGGAAAACATCGTGCGCCATATCGAGGGCGGCATGCGCCCGTTCGAAGCGGCGCTGAAGGGCTCGCGCGAGATCGGTTTCACCATCATGTCGATCACCTTCTCGCTGATCGCGGTGTTTATCCCGGTGCTGCTGATGGGCGGCATGGTCGGCCGCGTGTTCCGCGAATTCGCGGTGTCGATTTCGGTGGCGATCATCGTGTCCGGTTTCGTGTCGTTGACGCTGACGCCGATGCTATGCGCGCGCGTGCTGCGCAGCCATCACGCCGACGAAAAGCAGAACGCCGTACTGCGCGCGTTCGAGCGGCTGTTCGAAGTCATGCTGCGCACCTACGAATGGACGCTCGACCGCGTGCTGGCCTACAAGTCGATCGTGCTCGGTATCACGGTGGCGACTCTCGCCGGAACGGTCTGGCTCTATATCGTTGTCCCCAAAGGCTTCTTCCCGACCGAGGACACCGGTTACGTCATCGGCATCACCGACAGCGCCACCGACATTTCATTCCCGGCCTTGTCGACGCTGCAGCGTCAGGTCGCCGACATCGTGCGCGCCGACAAGGCGGTGTCCTATGTCAATTCCACGGTTGGCGCCGGCGGTCCCAATACCGTCGGCAATAGCGGGCGCATGCTGGTGGCGCTCAAGCCGCGCGATGAGCGTGGCGAAAGCGCGAACCAAGTAATCGCGCGGCTACGGCAGACCGCCAATGTCGTTCCCGGCATTGCGATCTATTTCCAGTCGATTCAAAACATCAATCTGGGCGGCAAGCTGTCCAAGAGCCAATACCAGTACACGCTGCAGTCCAACGACACGGCGACGCTGTATCGGCTGGCGCCGGAACTGCGCGAAAAGATTTCAAAGATTCCCGGCTTGCTCGACGTCACCACCGACCTGTACGTCAAAAATCCGCAGGTCACGATTCAGATCGATCGCGAGAAATCGGCAGTCTATGGTGTCTCGATCGATCAGGTGCGCCAGGAGCTCTACGATGCGTTCGGCGTGCGCCAGGTTGCGACCATCTACACGCCGGTGAACTACTATCAGGTCATTCTCGAGACCGCGCCGGAGTTTCAGGTCGGCCCGGATGATTTGTCCCGCGTCTATCTGAAGACCACCAACGGCACCACGGTGCCGCTCTCGGCGGTCACGCGTTTCGAGCGCACGGTCGGCCCGCTGCAGGTCAACCACCAGGGCCAGCAGCCGGCGGTGACGATCTCGTTCAATCTCGCGCCCGGCTTCTCGCTCGGCCAGGCGGTCGATGCGATCCAGAATCTGGAGCGCGAGGAGCGGCTGCCGGCCACCATCACCTCCGGCTTCCAGGGCACCGCGCAGGTTTTCCAGGATTCACTGCGCGGACAGGGCATTCTGATCCTGGCGGCGATTTTCGCGGCCTATGTGGTGCTCGGCATATTGTATGAAAGCTTCATCCATCCGATCACCATCATCTCCGGCCTGCCGTCGGCCGGTATCGGCGCGATCCTCACTTTGATGTTGTTCAAGATGGAATTGACGGTGATCGCCATGATCGGCATTGTCATGCTGGTCGGCATCGTCAAGAAGAATGCGATCATGATGATCGACTTCGCGCTCTCGCGCCGCCGCGTCGGCTTGTCCGCGGAAGCGGCGATCCGCGAAGCCGCCATCCTGCGCTTCCGTCCGATCATGATGACGACCTTCGCCGCCATCTTCGGCACGCTGCCGATC
>DATBZY010000183.1:0-2369 GCA_036512915.1 Pseudolabrys sp.
CTGCGCGGCGGTCTGCCCGGTGAACTGCTTCTACACCACGGCGGACGCGGTGGTGCTGCACTCCAAGGACCTGTGCATCGGCTGCGGCTATTGCTTCTACGCCTGCCCGTTCGGCGCGCCGCAATATCCCAAGGTCGGCAACTTCGGTTCGCGCGGCAAGATGGACAAGTGCACCTTCTGCGCCGGCGGGCCGGAAGCCGACAACAGCAAGGAAGAGTACGAGAAATACGGCTCGAACCGCCTCGCCGAAGGCAAGCTGCCGCTCTGCGCCGAGATGTGCTCGACCAAGTCGCTGCTCGCCGGCGATAGCGACGTCATTGCCCAGATCTACAAAGAGCGCGTGGCGAAACGCGGCTACGGCTCCGGCGCCTGGGGCTGGCAGACCGCCTACCGCGAGTCGATCGCGACCTGATCAATGCCGGCGGCGTGGCGCGAACAGCGCGCACCGCCGGTTCCGATAACAAGAGATTGAGTGTCAAAAGGGTGAGGATTGCCATGGCGAAGCTCTTTGCACAGATTCGCATCATCGCCGGCGCACTGGCGCTCGCGTTCATCGTCGCGACGGCAATGCCCGTGGCGGCGCAACAGCCGAGTTCGGTTAACCCGACCGCCGCGGCGGTGAAGGAGCAGCAACTGCTCCAGCAGCTCAACAAGATCGAGGGCCGCGGCACCATCCCGGACGTGAAGTCTTACACGCTCGAGCAGCCGGCTGGCCGCGAGTGGCGCGAATACCGTACCGTCACGCTGAAATGGATCGGCGGCATCGCCATCCTCGGCATCCTGGCGCTGCTGACGATCTACTATTTGTGGCACGGGAGCATGCGCATCGAGAGTGGACGGTCGGGGCGAAAGATTCTTCGGTTTAACGTGTTCGAGCGTTTCGTGCACTGGCTGACCGGCGTCGCCTTCGTCATCCTTGGCATTACCGGCCTCAACATCACCTTCGGCCGCAGCCTGATTTTGCCGTGGCTGGGGGCATCGGCCTTCAGCGAATGGACCGAATGGGGAAAGTTCGCGCATAATTATATCAGCTTCGCCTTCACCACCGGCGTCGTGCTGATGTTCCTGATGTGGGTTGCGCGCAACCTGCCGACCAAGGCCGACATTGCATGGTTCAAGTCCGGCGGCGGCATGTTTGGCGGCAAAGAGCCGCCCGCCCACAAGTTCAATGGCGGCGAAAAGCTGATCTTCTGGATCTCGATGCTCGGTAGCGGAGCTGTTGCCGTGACCGGCTATATCCTGCTGTTCCCGTTCTACGGCACCACCGTTTCCGGCATGGAACTGGCCCAGGTCGTGCACAGCACCGTTGCGCTGCTCTACGTCGCCGCCATGTTCGTCCACTTCTATATGGGCACGATCGGTGTGGAGGGCGCCTTCGAGGCGATGGCCGACGGTACCGTCGACGTCAACTGGGCCAAGGAGCGTCATAGGCTCTGGTATGAAGAGGAAACGCAGCCCAGCGCCGCCCAGGGCCAGGTCATGCGGCCCGCCGAATAACCGACATCCTCGTCGGCGATAAAAACGCCCGGCCTCGCAGCCGGGCGTTTTGCTATAAGGGGGCCATGCGCATCATCGGTCTCGCCGGCTGGAGCGGGTCGGGCAAAACCACGCTGATTAAGAAGCTTATTCCGCGCCTGCTCGCGCGCGGCATAGCCGTGTCCACGCTCAAGCACGCCCATCATGGCTTCGACCTCGACCAGCCCGGCAAGGATTCCTTCTTCCACCGAACCGCCGGCGCCACCGAGGTGATCATCTCGTCGGCCAAACGCTGGGCCATCCTGCACGAGCTGCGCGAGCAGCCGGAATGGGATTTGGCTGCTTTGGTCGGCAAGATGTCGCCGGTCGATCTGGTGCTGGTCGAAGGCTTCAAGCGCGACGCCTTTCCCAAGCTCGAGATCCACCGCATCGCCAATGGCAAGCCGCTGATCCACCCGGAAGACCCGCACATCGTCGCGGTGGCGTCCGACAGCGCTTTGCCGCAGGCGAAGGTGCCGGTGGTCGATCTCAACGATATCGAGGCGATCGCCGATCTCTTGCTTAAACACGCGGTGCCCATCTGATGGCGCAACTGACCGACGACTGCTTCGCCTTTTCCGGTCCGCTGCTGCCGCTGAGCGAGATGGAGCGGCTGATCGGCGAGCGCGTCGCGCCGGTTTCCGAAACCGAACGCGTACCGTTGCGCGGCGCGCGCGGCCGCGTCGTCGCCGCGGACGTGAAGGCGCCGGTCGATCTGCCGCCGTTCGATAATTCAGCGGTCGACGGCTATGCCGTGCGCCACGCCGATTTGAGCGCCGATGGCGACAGCAAGCTTGCCATCGCCGGCCGGCTGACCGCCGGCGCGCGGGCGGATATCGCGCTCAAGCCGGGCC
>DATBZY010000184.1:0-2705 GCA_036512915.1 Pseudolabrys sp.
TCGACATACCCCGCAAATCGCGATTCACTGTCGTCTGCCGCTCGGAGATCCATATCAACCCCCATCTGCTGATGTCTGAATCTCTCCCCTTACCAGAGTCGGGTCGTGCCTCGCGTGCGACTTTCTGACTCAGTAAGACTAAGTGACTGTTCGCGAATACCATTAGAAAAGCGCGGGATAATTATCGCCGTTGCAAGGAACTTCCCAAAGTATATTTAGGTATTAGACAAGTTTTACTGTCGAAAACATGAAACAGTGATTCAGCAAACACTACGGCGATTTATCGCCACAGGAGAATTGACATGGGAATTCAGTAGAATAGTAACGGGATACGTATGTTGCACGGGGCAGCCAATCTAGCAGCTCTGCCCGTTGCGACCTTTCGTTGCGCAGATGGGGCGGCTCTTCCAAGCTTGTGCGTAGCGGTTGGCCGGTTGGCTGCCGCCCATCGAAAAAAATCCACCGATTAGCGCGGGCGGGTCATTTTTTCCGGGTGCACGAGACGATCGAAATCGGGCCCGGAGATATAACCCAGCCGCATGGCTTCTTCGCGCAGCGTCGTGCCATTGGCGTGCGCCGCCTTGGCCACCTGCGCCGCCTTGTCGTAGCCGAGGCGCGGCGCCAGCGCGGTCACCAGCATCAGCGAACGCTGCATCAGTTCAGCGATGCGCGGCTCGTTGGCGCGGATGCCGAGCACGCAATTGTCGGTAAATGAGGCCACCGCATCGCCGAGCAGCCGGATCGATTGCAGCATGCAATAGGCGAGCACCGGCTTGTAGACATTGAGCTCGAAATGGCCCTGGCTGCCGGCGACGGTGATGGTGGTGTGGTTGCCGAACACTTGGCAGCACACCATGGTGAGCGCCTCGCTCTGGGTCGGATTGGTTTTGCCCGGCATGATCGAGGAGCCGAGCTCGTTGCTGGGCAGGATCAATTCGCCCAGGCCCGAACGCGGGCCGGAGCCGAGCAGCCTGATATCGTTGGCGATCTTGAACAGCGCGGTGGCGGCGGCATTGAGCGCGCCGTGCACATAGACATAGGCGTCGTGGCCGGCCATGTGCTCGAACTTGTTGGGCGCGCTGACAAACGGCAGCCGGGTCAGTCGCGCGATGCGGCGCGCGAAGGCCTTGGCGAATTGCGGCTTGGAATTCAAACCGGTGCCGACGGCGGTGCCGCCCTGCGCCAGCGGATAGAGCTCGCGCTGCGCTACGGCTAAGCGCGCGGCCGCGGATTTGACCTGCGCGGCATAGCCGGAAAATTCCTGGCCCAAGGTGATCGGCGTCGCATCCATGGTGTGGGTGCGGCCGATCTTGACGATCTTGGCGAATTGCTTGGCCTTGTTGGCGAGCGCCGCCTGCATGCGCAGCAGCGCCGGCAGCAGCTGCCGGGCGATCTCGCTGGCGGCGGCGATGTGCATGGCACTCGGAATGCTGTCGTTGGACGACTGGCTCATATTGACGTGATCGTTGGGATGCACCGGCTTTTTCGCGCCGAGCTCACCGCCGAGCGCCAGATTGGCGCGGTTGGCGATCACCTCGTTGACGTTCATATTGGTCTGGGTGCCGGAGCCGGTCTGCCACACCAGCAGCGGAAAATGCTCATCGAGCTTGCCGTCGGCGATGTCCTGCGCCACCGCGATGATGGCGCCGGCGCGTCGGCGGTCGAGGCTGCCAAGATCGCGGTTCACTTCCGCCGCCGCCCGCTTGATCAGCCCGAGCGCGTGCACGATTTCGATCGGCATGCGTTCGCTGCCGATGCGGAAATTGTGCAGCGAGCGCTCGGTCTGCGCGCCCCAGAGTTTGTCGGCGGGGATCTGCAGCGGCCCGAAGGCGTCGCTCTCAATTCGCGTTTTTTGGCGAGTTTTTTGGCGAGTTTTGCCGCTTGTCTTCGCAGCCGGTTTCTTGGCCACGCGCGGGACCTATTTCTTGCGGAAACGGTCGAGGCGGACCACTTCGCCGCCGCCGCTGGTGGGCTTGTCGGGCTTGGGATCCGGCACCGCCGCAAGGGTCGGGGCAGGGGCGAGCGGCGTCTCGGGCGGCGCGACGGCCGGCACGCTCGCAGGAAAACGCTTCTTCTTCGCAGGCTTGCCTTGCGCCTTGTCCTGCGCATTGGCCGGCGTCTGCTGGTCCTGGCCTTCGGTGACTTCCTCGAATTGTAGGCCGAACTGCACCGACGGGTCGAAGAACCCTTTGATCGCCTCGAACGGTATGGCCAGCCGTTCGGTGATGCCGCCGAACGACAGGCCGACCTCGAAGCCGTGCTCGTTCACGGTCAAATCCCAGAACTGGTGCTGCAGGATGATGGTCATCTCTTCCGGATGTTGCGCGCGCAGCCGCTCCGACATGCGCACGCCGTCGGCGTGGGTGTCGAACGAGATGTAGAAATGATGATCGCCGGGCAGGCCCTTTTTGGCCGCGTCCAGCACGCTGCGCACCACGCCGCGCAGCGCTTGCTGGGTCAGGAGATCGTAGCGGATTTGGTCGGCCATGCGGGTTCGCGAATCTGCGTTGAGGGGTTCGGGCCGCAATGCTACCGCGGCCAGCGCGGAAAGCCACAGCGCAAAAATGAAAGTGGAGGCTTCTGTTGCCAGGTGCCTCCGAACCCCGCCTAACCGCTGCTAAGACGGCTAGGGCTTGTAGGCTTGGTTATTCAAACCGCTTACGCGGCCTGAGCAACCGGAGCATAGTTGTCATTTGCAACTACGA
>DATBZY010000185.1:0-5191 GCA_036512915.1 Pseudolabrys sp.
CGATATCTCGGCGCCGGCTGGGGCGGCATCAATCTGGAGGACATCAAGGCGCCGGAATGCTTCATCATCGAGCAGCGGCTGCGCGAGCTGCTCGATATCCCGGTGTTCCATGACGATCAGCACGGCACCGCGATCATCTCCGCGGCGGGATTGATCAATGCGCTCGATCTGACCGGGCGCACCATCGAGAACACCAAGCTGGTCTGCAACGGCGCCGGTGCCGCCGGCATTGCCTGCCTGGAACTGCTCAAGGCAATCGGCTTTCGCGCTGAGAACCTGATCCTGTGCGACACCAAGGGCGTGATCTACCAGGGCCGCACCGAGGGCATGAACCAGTGGAAGTCGGCTTATGCCGTCAAGACCTCGGCGCGCACGCTTGCCGAAGCGTTCGAGGGCGCCGATGTGGCCTTCGGACTCTCGGCCAAAGGGGCTTTCACCGCGGACATGATCAAGTCGATGGCGGCCAAGCCGATCATCTTCGCACTGGCCAATCCCGATCCGGAAATCACCGCCGAAGAAGTGGCGGAAGTGCGCGACGACGCCATCATGGCCACCGGCCGCTCCGACTATCCCAACCAGGTCAATAATATTCTCGGCTTCCCGTTCATTTTCCGGGGCGCCCTCGATGTGCGCGCTTCCACCATCAACATGGAGATGAAGATCGCCGCCGCGCACGCGCTCGCCAATCTCGCGCGCGAGGACGTGCCCGACGAAGTTGCCGCCCTCTACGGGGCGCGGCCGAAATACGGACCCGAGTACATCATCCCGGTGCCGTTCGATCCGCGGCTAATTTCCACAGTGCCGCCGGCGGTGGCGAAGGCCGCCATGGATACCGGCGTCGCCCGCAAGCCGATCGTCGACATGGACGCCTACCGCCAGCAATTGAACGCGCGGCGCGATCCGATCGCCGGAACGCTGGTGCAGGTGTTCGCCAAGCTGCGCCGGCAGCCCAAACGCGTCGTGTTCGCCGAGGGCGAGGAAGAGCAGGTGATCCGCGCCGCGGCCAGCTTCGTTCACCAGGGCCTCGGCACCGCATTGCTAGTCGGCCGCGAGGACCTGGTGCGCGAGTCCGCGCGCGAGGCCGGCATCGAGCTCGGCGAAGGCATCGAGATCATCAATGCGCGCATGTCGACGCGCAACACCGTCTATCTCAACTATTTGTACGAGCGGCTGCAGCGGCGCGGCTATCTGTTGCGCGATTGCCAAAGGATGGTGAACCAGGACCGCAACCATTTCGCCGCCTGCATGGTGGCGCTCGGCGACGCCGACGCCATGGTGACCGGCGTCACCCGCAATTTCTCGGTCGCGCTCGAGGATGTGCGCCGCGTCATCGACCCCAAGCCCGGGCACCGGGTGATCGGCGTGTCGCTGGTGGTAGCGCGCGGCCGCACCGTATTGGTCGCCGACACCGCGGTGACGGAACTGCCCGACGCCGCGGAAATAGCCGAGATCGCCATCGAGGCCGCCGGCGTCGCGCGCCGGCTCGGCTATGAGCCGCGGCTGGCGCTGCTGGCGTTCTCAACCTTCGGCCATCCGCAGGGCGAACGTTCGGCGCGGGTGATCGAAGCCGTGCAGATTCTCGATCACAAGCGGGTCGATTTCGAATATGACGGCGAAATGGCCGCCGACGTGGCGCTCAATCCCGCGCTTGCCACGCCCTATCCGTTCTGCCGGCTGTCCGGCCCGGCCAACGTGCTGGTAATGCCGGCGTTCCATGCGGCCTCGATCTCGACCAAGATGCTGCAGGAACTCGGCGGCGCCACCGTGATCGGGCCGCTGCTGGTCGGCCTCGACCGGCCGGTGCAGATCGTGCAGCTCGGCGCCAAGGACAATCAGATCGTCAACATGGCGGCGCTCGCCGCCTATAATGTCAGCGGTTAGCTAGCGCATACGTAAAACTACGAACTGACCCGACACGGAGGACTGCGTTGAGCAAGACCCTTTCCGGCGTGATCGCCGCCGTTGCCACGCCCGTGGCTGAGGACGGCGCGCCTGACCTCAAGCGCGCGGTCAAGCTCGCACGCTATCTGCTCGACAACGGCTGCGACGGTCTCAACGTGCTCGGCACCACCGGCGAGGCGACCTCGTTCTCGCTCGACGAGCGCAAGGCGGTGATGGACGCCTACAAGGCGAACGGCCTGCCGCTGCACCGCCTGATGGTGGGTACCGGCGCCGCCGCGCTGTCGGATGCGGTCGCGCTCACGCGGCATGCCGCCGAACTCGGCTTTGCCGGCGCGCTAGTGCTGCCGCCGTTCTATTACAAAGGCGTGCCCGACGACGGGCTGGTCGCTTATATCGATGCGCTGGTGAAGGCGACGGCGGCCAAGCCGATCCCGATCTACCTCTATCATTTCCCGGCGATGTCCGGCCTGGCTTGGCACGTCACGCTGATCAAGCGGCTGCTGGAATTGTTCCCGACCCGCATCGTGGGCCTGAAAGACTCCTCCGGCGACATGGCCTTCGCCCGTTCCGCGGCGGCGATCTCCCCCGACTTCGCCGTGTTCCCGTCGACCGAAGCCGCCCTGATCGAGGCACGGCAGGGCGCGTTCGCCGGCTGCATCTCGGCCACCGCCAATCTCAACGCCAATCTGTGCGCGCGCGCCTGGCGCGAGGGCGATACGGCCGCGCTCGATGCGGCGGTGACGATCCGCAAGCTGTTCGACGGCAAGCCGCTGGTCAGCGGCGTGAAAGCGCTGCTCGCCCATATCCATGGCGACCCGGCGCTCGCGCGGGTGAAACCGCCACTGGCTCCGTTTTCGGCCGCCGATCGCGCGGCAGTGGTTGCCGGCCACGACGCAGTCCGGGCCAAACGGGTGGCCTGACTACATTATTTGCGGGCGTTGACGCCCGCGCGGGGCCTTACTATAAGCCTCGCCGGTGGCGGTGAGCTTTTTCACCGCCGCATTTTCTTGCAAAGATCGGACGCTTTGGCGGACTTTTCCGCCGCCAGCGCCAGTCGCCAACGAGAGGCTCATGGCCAATACCAGTTCCGCCCGTAAAGCCACGCGCAAGATCGCGCGCAAGACCGAAGTCAACAAGACGCGCCGCTCTTTGCTGCGCAAGTCGGTCCGCAAAGTCGAGGAAGCGATCGCCGCCGGCGATCGCAATACGGCAATGACGGCGTTCAAGGAGGCGGAACCGGTGATCATGCGTGCGGCACAGCGTAGCGTCGTCCATAAGAACACCGCCAGCCGCAAAGTTTCGCGCCTCGCGCATCGCATCGCCAAGCTCGGCAAGTAGGCGGTCCTTGCGCCCGCGCGATGCGCGGCGCATTTTATGCATCGAATTCGTGTAAATGACGACCGAACGGCCCGCTTCCGGCTTGAAGCGGGCGCGCCGGCGCCTGTTGTTGTGAAACCGTCATCGCAGCGTCAGATAAGTTTGCTCGCAACGATCTTGCTGGACAAATCGCGGTGTCGGCCGCGCGGGCCTTCATGCCAGCGTGTGTTATTCGCGATAGCTACCCTCCCTAATCGAACACGAATTTTTTCGTCGCAGTAACGACTTAACATCAAAGCGCCGGCCAGGACCCAGAAATCCTTGCGTGACGGGGGTTTCCGGAGCGCATGGCAATATAAAATATTTTGTTGGCGCGCCGCGCTGGAACTTAGATTTCGACTCGGAAAATCCTAGCGACTCATCAACATGTTGTTGATGAGTCGTTGACGACGATGCCGCCTCAGCCACTGACATTCCGCGGCGCGCGATGGCGCCGCTCGCACAAAGGCCATTGCCGAGCCACGTCGCTTGTGTATTTTTAAAAACGTGCTCGAAATTCTCCGTGCGCGATCTGTGACAAGGTTCTGCTTCACGCTCATCGGCGGGTGATAACGGCTATTTATTGCCTGCTCGTGGACGAGGATCGGGATCGGCGTCGAGCTCCGGTAGGGGATCGGCGCTCCGTGACCTGACAATCGATGCGAAAGCATTCTGGACTGGCGAGATCCGGAAGCAAACAAACCGCCGGGCGAAGGCCCGCAAGCAATCTGGGGGGCTACATGACAGGTGTGAGAAAAGTGTCGGTGATCAACGCCGGTACTATTGGAACATATCGTCCAATGCGAGTTCGTGGCTTGCCGTCGCCCGTTCCGCCAGCATGTCAGCCCTGGTTTCATGCATTGTTCTCATCCGTCGCCTTGCGGCCCGCACCGCATCCGCGTTCACGACAGGAAATCGAGGCGCCACGCCACCGCCCGTGGGCTGAGGCGCAGCTTCCCTCGCCCCGTGTCGAAGTCGTGCCGCCGGCCGTGAGTGCCGCCGCGGACCAAACGTCTCCCGACATCATCGCGTGAGTGTTGTTGCGTCCCGTGTCCGGCGCGTTGGCGGTGTACCGCCGCCAAGCCGAACAACCGAGTCCGTTCAACCATTCAATCGGATAGAGCCAGAAAAAAATGTCGAACGCAGAACACGAGGGCTGGACACGGGTCAAAGGGCGCCTGCGCGCCGAGGTCGGTGACGACGTCTATTCGAGCTGGTTCGCGCGCATGGACCTGGAAGCGATCGAAGAGGGAACCGTGCGCCTGTCGGTACCGACCCGTTTCCTCAAGAGCTGGATCCAGTCGCACTATGCCGAGCGCGTGCTGGCCTGCTGGCAGGCGGAAGAGGCGAAAGTCGGCCGCATCGAGCTGATCGTGCGCTCGGCCGTGCTGCGCTCGGCCGTGCCGGTGAAGCCCAAGCCCGAACTCGCGGCCGGCAGCCACGATGGCGGCGGCCGTTTTGCTATCGGCAATGGTAACAGCCGGCCGATGTCGGTCGGCGATCCGGGCGTGCATGAGGCGCTCGGCGGCTCGCCACTCGACGCCCGCCTGAGCTTCGACAGCTTCGTGGTCGGCCGCTCCAATACGCTGGCCCATGCCGCCGCCAAGCAGGTGGCGGCCGCCCGGCGCAGCGACCCGGTGATGTTCAATCCATTGTACATCCATGCCGGCGTCGGCTTGGGCAAGACGCATCTGTTGCAGGCCATCACCTGGGCGGGAAATGCCGCAGGTGAGCGCAAAGTTCTCTATCTCACCGCCGAGAAGTTCATGTACGGCTTTGTGTCGGCCCTGCGCACGCAAACCGCGCTGGCCTTCAAAGAAGCGCTCCGCGGCATCGGCGTGCTGGTGATCGACGATCTGCAATTCCTGCAAGGCAAGTCGACCCAGGCCGAGTTCTGCCACACGCTCAACGCCCTGATCGATGCCGGCCGCCA
>DATBZY010000186.1:0-3669 GCA_036512915.1 Pseudolabrys sp.
CAAACCCTCATCGACGAAATCGCCGCCTGGGAGCACGACCGCAATGCCAACCACACTAAGGCCAACTGGCAATTCACCACCCCCAACGCACGAATCAAACTCAAGCACCTATACCCTTCAATCTGACTGAATCGGGCGACTGGGCTTTGCTCCCCTAAACGTTCCGGGCGGCGGCCGCGACCCCTATCGGGCGCAACCTTTCGCCTGCCCGGACGTTGATGAGTGCCGCTTCGCAGGACGCCTGCGAGACGCACGTAAAACAGGGGTTTGCGATGGCTGCGGGTGGCAAGAAAGCGGTGTTTCGCGTCGCCGCCGGCGTGTTAGCCATAGGCCTGCTGACGCTTAGCTTTTCCGCGCCAGCGTCCGCGCAAGGCATTTTCGAGAGGATCTTCGGCGGGCTGCGCCGTGCGGTCGAAGCGCCGCGGATGCCGCCAAATGTTCCCGCCTTTGTCGATCCGCTCACGAGTCTGGCCAACGCGATCAATCCGCGGCCATCGCAGCGGGTCGAAACCGGGCCGGCGAAGGCCTTCTGTGTGCGCACCTGCGACGGCCGTTACTTCCCCGTGCAGGCGCATGCCGGCGTGAGCGCCGCCGAGTCGTGCCGTTCATTCTGCCCGGCGAGCCAGACGCGTTTGTATTCCGGCGGCAATATCGACTATGCCGTGGCAAACGACGGCAGCCGCTATGCCGATCTCGACAACGCTTTCGTCTATCGCAAGCAACTGGTGACCGGCTGCACCTGCAACGGCGGCGATGCGTTCGGACTGGCGCATGTGGACGTGAACGCCGATGCGACGCTGCGGCCCGGCGACGTTGTTGCCACCAAGAGCGGGCTGCTGGCCTTCACCGGCGCCAAGAAAGGCGACAAGAACAATGTCGCCGACTTCACGCCGGTCGACGCCTATCGCGGCCTCTCCCAGAGCGCTCGTGACAAGCTATCGCAAGTGAAGATCATGCCGCCCACTCCAGGCCGGCCCGAGCTGACCACTTCGAGGATGCAGCCTGCCGCAGCGCGCGACGACGATCGCCGCCGCGCTCAACTCGAGAAATAGCCGGCAACGTTATCCGCCAGCGACAGCGAACTGGTCAGACCCGGCGACTCGATCCCGAACATTTGCACCAGCCCCGGCAGCCCGTGCTGCTCGGCTGAGTCGATCATGAAATCCGCGGCCGGCTCGCCCGGACCGGTGAGCTTGGGCCGGATGCCGGCGTAATCCGGGATGAGCGCCCCATCGGGCAGGCCCGGCCAATAGTTGCGGATGCGGGCGTAGAACGCGGCGGCGCGCGCCGGGTCGACGTCGTATTGTTCGCGCTCGATCCATTCCACGTCCGGCCCGAAGCGCATGCGGCCGGCAAGATCGAGCGTGACATGCACGCCCAACCCGCCCTCGATCGGGGTCGGGTAGATCAGCCGCGAGAACGCCGGCTTGCCGGCTAGAGAAAAATAATTGCCTTTGGCCAGCACCAGCCGCGGCACGCGGCTCCGCGGATAGTCCTCGATCGATCGCGCGACGGCTTGCGCGCGTAACCCTGCGCAATTGGCGATCGCGTCGAATTCGAATTCGCCGCCGTCGCGCCCGCCGAAGGTGACCGCCCACCGCCTGCCTTTGAGCACCGCGCTCATCACCGGCGTATTGACGGCGATGGCCCCGCCGGCATCCTCGAGATCGCCGCGCAGCGCCAGCATATAGGCGTGGCCGTCGATGATGCCGGTTTCCGGCGAATGCAGCGCGCCGATACAGGAGAGTTCCGACTCGAGCGCGCGCGCCGCATTGCCGCCGATCAGCTCCAGGCTCTCGACCCCATTGGCGCGGCCTTGGCCGGCGATCGCCTCGATCTTGGCGAGCTCGGCCGCGTTGGTTGCGACAATCAGCTTGCCGCATTTGCGGTGCGGCACGCCGTGCGCGGCGCAGAAGTCGTACAGCATGCGCCGCCCGGCCACGCAGTGCCGCGCCCGCAGCGAGCCGCTCGGGTAATACATGCCGGCATGGATGACCTCGCTGTTGCGCGAGGAAATGCCGGTTCCGATGGCGCCTTCCGCCTCGGCCACAATCACCTCATGGCCTCGGCGGGCGGCCGCACGCCCCACCGCCAAACCGATCACGCCAGCGCCGATCACCAGGACTTGCATGCGATGTTCTTTCTCGAAGCGTTCACGGACGTGCGATTAAACCATCATTTACACAAGAATCGGTCTTAACGCTTATCAGCGATCGACCTTGACCCGGGCTGAGCATTGGGCAAATTCGATCCTTAAACCTTCGACAAAGGCGGACCGGACGATGCGGAAAACGGCATTGAAATTGGCGGCGGCCATATTTGGCGTCGTTTTGGCGGGACCGGCACTGGCCGCCACCTGCCACAATACCGGCAGCTATGAGCGCTGGCTCGAGGAGTTCAAGAAGGACGCCGCCGCGCAGGGCATCTCGCCGCGGGTGATCGCCGCCGCCGCGCCCGACATGACCTTCGACCCCGCCGTCGTCCGCCGCGATCACGGCCAGGGCGTGTTCCAGCAGACTTTCCTGCAGTTCTCCGACCGCATGGTGGGCGGCGGTCGGATTCCGACCGGCCAGGCCAAGATCAGACAACACGCCGCCTTGTTCGCCCGCATCGAACAGAAATACGGCGTGCCGGCGCCGGTGCTCGTCGCGTTCTGGGGATTGGAAAGCGATTTCGGCGCCAATTTCGGCAAATACAAAATTTTGAGCGCGATCGCGACGCTCGCCTATGACTGCCGCCGCCCCGACTTCTTCCGCACGCAATTGATGGATGCGCTGCGCATCATCGAGCGTGGCGACCAGCGCGTCGAGGACATGATCGGCGACTGGGCCGGCGAGTTCGGCGGCATGCAGTTCACGGCCTCCGATTATCTCAAGAACGCCGTCGACTTCGACGGCGACGGCCGCCGCGACCTGATCCGGAGCATTCCCGACACGCTCGGCTCGGCCGCCAACTTCCTGGTCAGCCTCGGCTGGCAGCGCGATCAGCCCTGGCTGCAAGAGGTGCACGTGCCGGCCAACCTGCCGTGGGATCAAGCCGACCTCACCATTCAGCATCCGCGCTCGCAGTGGGTGGCCTGGGGCGTCAAGCCGGCTTACGGCGCGCTGCCGCCCGATAGCTTGCCGGCCTCGCTGATCCTGCCGATGGGCCGCCTCGGGCCGGCGTTCCTCGCCTATCCGAATTTCAAGGCCTTCCTCGGCTGGAATTCGGCCATGGTCTATTCCACCACCGTCGCCTACTACGCCACGCGGCTGAATGGCGCGCCGGCGTTGAGCCGCACCGGCGCCACCACGGTCGTCGCATTGTCGCCGCAGCAGATGATGGACTTGCAACGCCTGCTGATCAGCAAGGGCTACGAGGGCGTCGGCGAAGTCGACGGCAAGTTCGGCGCCGGCACCCGCACCGCGGTCAAGAAGGCGCAGATGAAGGTCGGCCTGCCGGCCGATTCCTATCCGACCGCCGAATTGATCGAGCGGTTGCGCGGCGGGGCGACCAGCGGCGCAAACCGGTAACAACAAATCGACCGGAAATCGGGATAGGGGGGAGCCTCGCGGCTCCTCCCCTCCCACACCACCGTACATACGGGTCCGTATACGGCGGTTCGGTGGATTGAGCTGACACCTGTTCCCGCAGGAGGGGTGACCGCCGGGGTTTGGAGGCGAGCATCGG
>DATBZY010000187.1:0-2069 GCA_036512915.1 Pseudolabrys sp.
GACCGCCTTGCGCATGACCGGCGAAGCGGGGTCGAGTCCGGCGACGTTGAGGCAGCACAGCACCGACCACGTGCCGTAGATGTAATTCATGCCCCAGCGGCCGTACCAACTGCCGTCTGCGAGCTGGGTGCGGCGAAGATAGTCGAGTCCGCTGTGCAAAGCCGGGTTCGTTTCCGCCCGCTCGCCCAGCTGCGCCAGCATCGACGCGCAGCGCCCGGTCACGTCTTCGGTCGGCGGGTCGAGCAGGGCGCCATGATCGGAGAACGGAATATTGTTGAGGTACAGGTAGTCGTTGTCGGCATCGAAGGCGCCCCAGCCGCCGTTGCGACTCTGCAGGCCGCAGACCCATTCACGCCCGCGGTCGATCGCCGGCTGGAACCGCTGGTCGCCAAGACCGCCCTGCGCCCGGTCCATCGCCATGACCACGACGGCGGTGTCATCGAGGTCGGGGTAATGCGGGTTGGCATACTGGAACGCCCATCCGCCGGGACGCACGTGCGGCCGGTGGGCGACCCAGTCGCCGGCCAGGTCGAGCACTTGCAGGGGTTGCAGCCAGTTCAGTCCGGCAGTGGCGCTTTCGACCGCTGGCTTGGTGCCAACCTCGAGCAGCGTTTGGCACACGAGCGCGGTGTCCCACACCGGCGACACGCAGGGCTGGCAATAGGCTTCGTCAGGCTTCACGATCAGCAGCTTCTCCAACGAGGCGCGCGCCGTCACGTAGTCGGCATGATCGTGTTTGTAGCCGAGCGCGTCGTACATCATGACCGAGTTGGCCATGGCGGGAAAAATCGCGCCGAGCCCATCCTCACCGTTGAGGCGTTCGGTGACGAAAGCCACAGCCTTGCCGATCGCGCGCCGCCGCGTTCCCGCAGGAAAGGCCGGCGCGATCAGGCGCAGCACGGCGTCAATGCCGCGAAACAGCAGAAACCACGACCATTTCTGATGCGGCGCTTTGGCGGGCGGGCCGACGGTCTGCGGCGGCTGCAGGAACAATTCGTCGATCCCGATCCCCTTCGGATTGCGCGCCTTCGGTTTAAGAGCTTGCAGCACCAGCAGCGGCACGATCACCGTGCGCGCCCAGTACGAAATCTTGGAGAGGTGGAAGGGAAACCAACTCGGCAGCAGCATGATCTCGACCGGCATCACCGGTACCGAACGCCAGGTCAGAATGCCGAACAGCGCCAGCATGGCGCGGGTGAAGACGTTGCTCTTGGCCGCGCCGCCGCGAGAACGGATCGCCTCGCGCGCCCGGCGCATGTGCAAGGCTTGTGTGTCGTCGCCGATCATCTTGAGCGCGAAATAGGCCTTCACGCTGGCGCTCATGTCGAAATTACCCTCGTGAAACAAAGGCCAGCCGCCATGCGCGCCCTGGATGCGGCGCAGATACACCGCGATTTTCGCTTCCAGGGCTGCGTTCACCGGTTCGCCGAGATAGTGCCGCAGCAGCACATATTCGGCCGGGATGGTGGCGTCGGCCTCGAGCTCGAAGACCCAATGACCGTCGGGACGCTGGAGCGCGAGCAACGCATCGGTCGCCGCGGCGATGGCGCGATCGAGTGCGGAAGACGCCGTCGTCGACATGCTGTCGGTCAGATCATTTGAGGTGTCGGACATTGTGCCTGTCGTTAGCTCGTTTCACCGATCAATCCGGCCGCCCGGTTGCCTGAGCGTATCGCGCCCTCGATCGTCGCCGGCAAGCCCGTGGCGGTCCAATCGCCGGCGAGCAGGAGATTGTTCCAACGCGTATGCGGCCCCGGGCGTTTTGCGTCCTCGCGCGGCAGAGCGGCGAAGGTCGCCCGCCGTTCCCGCACGATTTGCCACGGGGGGAGGGGACCTGCAATGTCCGCGATCGCGGCGACCTCCCGCCAGATCCGGGAAGCGAGTTCCTCGCGCGGGGTATCGAGCAGCCGATCGGCGCTGCTGATGGTGACGGAAAGACGGTCGTGAAAGGCGAACAGCCACTCGGCCGTGCCGTTGATGATGCCGGTTATTGGCGGGAGCCCAGCAGGCGGTTTGACGCGGAAATGGGCGTTAACGATGGCGCGAAACTCGGTCGGCGACGACAAGCC
>DATBZY010000188.1:0-2833 GCA_036512915.1 Pseudolabrys sp.
ATGCATCTTGAGCGCGCGGATGGTGGCGACCAGCACCACGCAATCGGGCGTCAAGCCGGCCTTGCGGCACTTGATGTCGATGAATTTCTCGCCGCCGAGATCGGCGCCGAAGCCGGCTTCGGTCACCACATAGTCGGTGAGCTTGAGCGCGGTGGCGGTCGCCGTCACCGAGTTGCAGCCATGCGCGATATTGGCGAACGGACCACCGTGGATGAAGGCAGGCGTGCCTTCCAGCGTCTGCACCAGGTTGGGCGCGATCGCTTCCTTGAGCAACGCCGCCATCGCCCCGTGGGCCTTGAGGTCCTTGGCGCGCACCGGCTTACGGTCGCGGGTATAGGCGACGATGATATTGCCGAGCCGCTCCTTGAGGTCGTCGAGGTCCTTGGCGAGGCAGAAGATCGCCATCACTTCGGAGGCGACGGTGATGTCGAAACCGGCCTCGCGCGGATAGCCGTTGGCGACGCCGCCAAGCGAGCAGACGATCTCGCGCAGCGCGCGGTCGTTCATGTCCATGACGCGGCGCCAAACGACGCGGCGCGAATCGATGCCGAGCGCGTTGCCCCAGTAGATGTGGTTGTCGATCAGCGCCGACAGCAGATTGTGCGCCGAGGTGATGGCGTGGAAGTCGCCGGTGAAGTGGAGATTGATGTCCTCCATCGGCACCACCTGCGCGTAGCCGCCGCCGGCAGCTCCCCCTTTCATGCCGAAGGAGGGGCCCAGCGAAGGCTCGCGCAGGCATAGCATCGCCTTCTTGCCGATGTGATTGAGCGCGTCGGTGAGGCCGACCGTGGTGGTGGTCTTGCCTTCGCCGGCCGGCGTCGGGGTGATCGCCGTCACCAGGATCAGCTTGCCGTTCTTCTTGTCCTTGAGCGATTTCACGTAATCCATCGACACCTTGGCCTTGTAGTGGCCATAGGGCTCGAGGTTTTCGGCGGCGATGCCGAGCTTCTCTTTGGCGAGTTCCATGATCGGCCGCTTCTTAGCGGTCTGCGAAATTTCGATATCGGACTTCGGTGACTGATGCTGCGAGGCGGGCATGGGATGGGTCCGTCTAATTTAAGGGCGGTGAGCTGGCGATTGAGAGTTTTGGTTCGGAGAAATCAGGCAAACCTCGCCCCGACGGCAAGCTTGGCAGTGGTGATGAATTCGCCGGCGTCGATCTTCTTGCCGTCGGCGGGTTGCACGCGGGTGACCTTGAAGCGACCGTCGGCGCAGACAACGGTGAAGCCGTCAGTCTCGACCGCGACGATCTCGCCCATCTTACCGGCGATGCCCTTTGGGTCCTTAGCCGGCAGCGGCTTGGCGTCGAAGATTTTCAGCGTCTTGCCGTCGAGCGTGGTCCAGGCGCCGGGCGCCGGATTGCAGCCGCGGATCAGCGGATCGATCTGCCGCCATGACTTGGCCCAATCGATGCGCGCGTTCTCCGCGCCGCAACGGCCTTCATAGGTGGCCTTCGATCCATCCTGCTTGATGCGCGGCGCCTTGCCGGCCTTCACCAGATCGACGGATTCGAGCATCGCCTCGACGCCCATCGGGAACAGGCGATCGAAATAGACCGTGCCGAGCGTGTCGGTGCTGGAAATCGGTGTCTTTTTTTGCAGCAGGACATCGCCGGTATCGAGGCCATTGTCGGGCCAGAAGATCGACAGACCGGTTTCCTTTTCGCCGAGGATGATCGGCCAGTTGATGGCACTGGCGCCGCGATAGGCCGGCAGGAGCGAGGGGTGATACTGGATCGAGCCGTGGGTCGGGATATTGAGGAATTCCTCCGGCACGAACAGCGTCACGAACGCCATCACCTGCAGGTCGGGCTTGAGCGCCTTGAATTCTTCCCACACCTCCGGCTTGCGATAGGAGGCCGGCTGAATCACCTTCAGCCCGGCGGCGAGCGCGGCTTCCTTGAGCGGATCGGCCTTGGCGCCTTCCTTTTCCGGCGCCACATAGACGGCGACCACGTTTTCGCCGCGCTTGATGAGCGCTTCCAGCACGGCTTTGCCGAAGGCCTGTTGGCCGTGGACCACAATACGCATCTTAGACTCCTCCCCGAACTAGTTGGTGTTCCCTCCCCCCTTGCGGGGGAGGGTTAGGGAGGGGGTAAACTGCAAACTTAGTGCTTGCCGCTTACCCCCTCCCGGCGATCTTCGCTCGCCGACCTCCCCCTCAAGGGGGGAGGTGAAGAAAGAATTACGCCGCTTTTTCTTCCTTCTTCGGCGCGCTCAGGGCGCCGGAGTTTTTGATTTCCGCAACTTCGTTGGCCTTAAAGCCGAGCACATCGGTCAAGATCTCGTCGGTATGCTCGCCCAACAGCGGCGAGCGCTTCACCTCGGAGATCGAGTCGGACAATTTGATCGGATTGCCGACGCTCAGATACTTGCCGCGGGTCGGGTGATCGACCTCGACCACCGTGCCGGTCTTGCGCAGCGACTCGTCCTCGGCGATCTCCTTCATCGACAGAATCGGGCCGACCGGAATATCGACATGGTTGCAGATGTCCATGACCTCGAACTTGGTCTTGGTCATGGTCCACTGCTCGATGCGGGCGAAGATGGCTTTCAGCTTGGGCAGCCGCGCCTTCGGCGTGGCGTATTCCGGATCGGTCTTCCAGGTCGGCTCGCCGATCACGTCGCAGATCGCGCCCCACACCGGTGCCTGGGTGATGAAATAGGTGTAGGCGTCGGGATCGGTTTCCCAACCCTTGCACTTGAGGATCCAGCCCGGCTGGCCGCCGCCGGAGTCGTTGCCGGCGCGCGGCACCGCCTTGCCGAACGGAACGCCTTCGCCGTACTGGCTGTACTCGGTGAGCGGGCCTTTCGCGAGGCGCTGCTGATCGCGC
>DATBZY010000189.1:0-15530 GCA_036512915.1 Pseudolabrys sp.
GATTTCTTCCAGTCGTCGACCACCTTGGCGATCTGCTTGTTGAATTTGATAATGCCATCGGCGTAGATTTTCGACGTCACCAGGTCGGACGACATATAAACGCCGCGCGATTCCATCACGACCGCGTAAATGAGGCCATTGTCGGCAATGTCACAAGCGGCCCCCACCCGTGCCAAACAGGTCCTCGAGCGGCTATAGTGGCGGTAAAATGTTAACGGTTTGTTTGCCTTAGTCCCGCCCTTGCCTAAAAGGTCCGCCAAAAAAGGTCGTTCATGAGCCTGAAAGTCGCGGTGCAGATGGATCCGATCCAGCGGATCAACATCAAGGGTGATTCCACCTTCGCTTTGCTGCTGGAAGCGCAACAACGCGGGCACAAGCTCGCCTATTACACGCCGGACCGGCTGGCGCTGCTCAACGGCCGCCTGTTCTCCACCGTCGAAGACTTGAGCGTGCGCGACCAGCCGGGCGACCATTTCACGCTGGGCCCGCCGCGGCGGCTGGAGCTGGCCGAATTCGACGTGGTGCTGCTGCGTCAGGACCCGCCCTTTGATCTGGCTTATGTGACCACCACGCATTTGCTCGAGCGCATCCATCCCAAGACGCTGGTGGTCAACGACCCGGCGCATGTGCGCAACGCGCCGGAGAAGGTGTTCGTCACCGAGTTTCCCGACCTGATGCCGCCGACCTTGCTCACCCGCGATCTGGCCGAGATCAAGGCGTTCCGCGCCGAGCACGGCGACATCGTGATGAAGCCGCTCTACGGTCACGGTGGCGGAGCAGTTTTCCGTATAACGCATGACGATCTCAATTTCGGCTCGCTGTTCGACATGTTCTCGGTCACCTTCCGCGAGCAGTGGGTGGTGCAGAAGTTTCTTGCCGCCGTGAAGCAAGGCGACAAACGCATCATCCTGGTGGACGGCGACTTTGCCGGCGCGGTCAACCGCATTCCGGCCGCCGACGACCTGCGCTCCAACATGGTGCGTGGCGGCGCGGCGACGGCGACCGACCTGACGCCGCGCGAGCGCGAGATCTGCAAGCGACTGGGGCCGGCCTTGCGCGTGCGCGGACTGTTGTTCGTCGGCATCGACGTCATCGACGACTTCATCACCGAGATCAACGTCACCTCGCCCACCGGCATCCGCGCCATCAAGAATCTCGGCGGCGCCGACATCGCGGCCATGATCTGGGACAATATCGAAGCGAAGCGGAAAACATCGGCGTAACGCCAAGAGTCACACCATGACCGTCAAACTCACCATCGCCACCAGCGACTACGATCACTTCCGCGATTTCCGGCTCGGCGACGTTCGCGCGGTAGGCATCGAGGCGACCTGGCTCACGCTCGGCCATCACGAAATTTTCTCGCGCTTCACCTTCAACCGCGAATGGGACATCTCGGAGCTGTCCTTCGCCAAGTTCGCAGCGCAGGTGACGCGGGAGAATTCCGACATTATCGGTCTGCCAGTCTATGCCTCGCGGCTGTTTCGGTTTTCGTCGTTCTATGTGAACCGCAACAAGGGCATCAAAACCGCCAAAGACCTGCGCGGCAAGCGCATCGGCGTGCCGGAATGGGCGCATACCGCTGCGGTCTATATGCGCGGCTGGCTGCAGCACGAGATCGGCATCGCGCTATCCGAGATCGACTGGGTGCAGGCCGGCACCAACGAAGCCGGCCGTATCGAAAAGGTCGAGCTGACGCTGCCGAAAGGCGTCACGCTCACACCTGCGCCCGCCAACACGCTGAGTGCCATGATCGCTTCCGGCGAGCTCGATTGCGTCATCATCGCGCGGCCGCCGCGCTCGTTCCTCGACAAGCACGCGGACGTGGTGCGGCTGTTCCCCGACTATGAGGCGATGGAGCAACGTTATTACGAGGAAACGCGCGTCTATCCCATCATGCATGTGATCGCCCTGCGCAAGGCGATCCTCGCCGGCAACCCGTGGGTCGCGCGCAATCTGGTCAATGCCTTTGAGGAATCCAAACGCCGCAGCCTTGAGCGCATCCTCGATCCCGCCGTGTCGCGCTATCCGCTGCCGTGGCTGACGAACTACGCCGCGCGCATGCGGGAGATGTTCGGCGGCGAACTGTTTCCCTACGGCATCGAAGCCAACCGGCCGACGTTAGAGCTGTTCCTGCGCTACGCCCACGAGCAAGGCATCGCGCACAAGCTCGTCAAGCCGGAAGACATTTTCCCCGCTAGCATCATGGCGTCGGTGAAAATCTAGCGCATGATCCCGAAAAGTGGGAACCGGTTTTCGGATAAGATCATGCGCAAATAAATAAGTCTTATTTTCCGGCGCGCTCGGCCGCCTTGGCGCGGATGTCTGCGTCGGTGATGAGGTGCAAGTCGATCGGCGCTTTCAGATTGCCGGCTTTCACCAGCTCGCTTTGCATCCAGTTCAATTTGTCCAACGGCAAGGCGACGGCCGGATCGACCGCGTGGCGCTTGACCGTATCGTCGAACGCGTAGGCCGGGCGCGGATCATCGGGCTTGGCGTGGATGACTTCCTGCGTGAGCTTGATAGTCGCATCGCGATTGTCGAGGGCGTAGCGCAGCGCATCCATTTCCGCCGCCACGAAATTGATCGCGTCCTCCCGCCGGCCGGAAAGCGTCTTGCCGGTCATGGTCAGGCACAGCCGCACATAGTTCGGCAGCACGTCGTGGCCGTCGACCAGCATGGTCACGTCCTTGGGCGCGATCGACATGAATTCGGCGGCGACGATCCCGGCATCGGCGATGCCGGCCACCACCGCCTTGAAGCGGTCGAGATCGCCGCCGAGATTGGCGAAGCGGATGTCGGACGGCGCGATCTGGTATTTCTCCAGGATCGCGTTGATCAAAAGATTGGGCAGCGAGCCGGGCGCGGCCACCGCCACGGTTTTTCCTTTCAGGTCCGCCACCTTGGTGATGCTCGAGCGCACCATCAGTCCGTGCGGAACACCCGGCCAGTCGCAGCCGATGATCTTGATGTCGGCGCCGTGCGCGCCGGCGAGGATGGCGGCGCCCGGGCTCGATTCGATGCTGTCGAGTTCGCCGGCAAGCAGCGCCTTGTGCGCGGTGGCGCCGTTCTTCAGGGTGAGGATCTCGAGCTTGAGGCCGTGCTTTTCGGCAAAGCCGTGCCGGCTCACCATCAGCGAGAAGCCGGCATCGCCCTTGGGCTCGATCACGCCGTGCTTCCACGGTTTCAGGTCCTGGGCTTGCGCCGGCGCGCCGAGGGATGCCGCCGCCAGCAACGTCAAGAGGCAGATGGTCGGCAACCGAATCGCCATGGCCGCAACCTCGCTCGATGACCGGAAAAGCCGATGATCGGCGGCTTTCCGGGCAAGATCAATCTAAGGAACAGGCCAAATGGGTCCGGGCCGCCGGACC
The DNA here is from genome assembly GCA_036512915.1 of Pseudolabrys sp. Taxonomy (GTDB): domain Bacteria; phylum Pseudomonadota; class Alphaproteobacteria; order Rhizobiales; family Xanthobacteraceae; genus Pseudolabrys. The sequence goes on from DATBZY010000189.1 coordinate 3,372, forward strand.
GGACCCGCTAATTGGCGGGGCCCGCCGGCTCCTGATCGAAGCCGGCGATCGAGAACACGATCCGCTGCCGGCCCAGTTGCACGTGCTGCACCTGCCAGATCAGCTCCTCGACGTGGGCGCTGGCCGCTTCCGCATCGATGCGGGCCTGCCGCGCTTGGAGCAGGTCATTCGCCATCGCTTTGCGGTCGATCATGGGTGTCCATCCGGTCTCTGCAAGATCGCTGGGCCGACTGTAATTGAGTCGTTTTGTTCTGCAAATGTTCTTGCCGACACAACTTCCGCTACTCTGACGGGTAGCGGGTTAGGGGCAATACCCATGGTCCAGCGCGTCGCCACGGTGGCATTCGAGGGCATCGACGCCCGCGCCGTCGACGTGCAGGTGCAGGTCGCGCCCGGCCTGCCCGCTTTCAACATCGTCGGCCTGCCCGACAAGGCGGTGTCGGAAGCCAAGGAGCGGGTGCGCGCGGCGCTGATCGCCTCCGGCCTGGCCTTGCCGGCGCGCCGCATCACCATCAATCTGGCGCCCGCCGATCTGCCGAAGGAAGGCAGCCATTACGACCTGCCGATCGCGCTCGGCCTGATGACGGCGATCGGCGCGCTCCCGCCGGACGCCATCGCCGGCTTCACCGTGCTGGGCGAGCTCGGCCTCGACGGTTCGATCGCACCCGTCGCCGGCGTGCTGCCGGCAGCGATCGGCGCCAATGCGCGCGCGCAAGGCCTGATCTGTCCGGCGGTGTGCGGACCGGAGGCGGCCTGGGCCAGCTCCGAGATTGAGATCGTCGCCGCGCAATCGCTGATCCAGCTCGCCAATCATTTCAAAGGCACGCAAGTGCTGGCGCGGCCGCAGCCGAAGATCCGCGAGATCGAAGGCGTGCCGCTCGACCTCGCCGACATCAAGGGCCAGGAGAGCGCCAAGCGCGCGCTCGAAGTCGCCGCCGCCGGCGGCCATAACCTGCTGATGGTCGGCCCGCCGGGCGCCGGCAAGTCGATGCTGGCGGCGCGGCTGCCGTCGATCCTGCCGCCGCTGTCGCCGACGGAATTGCTCGAGGTGTCGATGATCGCCTCGGTCGCCGGCGTAATCGAAGGCGGCGCGCTCACCAACCGGCGGCCGTTCCGTAGCCCTCATCACTCGGCTTCGATGCCGGCGCTGGTCGGCGGCGGCTTGCGCGCGCGGCCGGGCGAAATCTCGCTCGCGCATAACGGCGTGCTGTTCCTCGACGAGATGCCTGAATTTTCCGCGCAGGTACTCGATTCGCTGCGCCAGCCGCTGGAAACCGGGGAAGTCGCGATCGCGCGCGTCAACCACCGCATCACCTATCCGGCGCGTTTCATGCTGGTGGCCGCGATGAACCCCTGCCGTTGCGGGCGCGCCAGCGATCCCGGTTTTGTCTGCAAACGGGGCCCAAATCTGCGTTGCGCGGCCGAATACCAGGGCCGGCTGTCGGGCCCGTTGCTCGACCGCATCGACTTGCATATCGAGGTGCCGGCGGTGACCGCCGCTGACCTGATCCTGCCGCCGCCGTCGGAAGGCAGCCGCGAAGTCGCCGCCTGCGTGGCGCGCGCCCGCGACATCCAGGCCGAACGCTACGCCACGCGGGGTTTGCCGCATGTGCGCAGCAATGCGCAGGCCAATGGACCGGTGCTGGAAGAGGTGGCGCGCGCCGACGGCAGCGGCATGGCACTGCTGCGCGATGCCGCCGATTCCATGCATCTGTCGGCGCGCGGCTACCACCGGGTCTTGCGCGTCGCCCGCACGCTGGCCGATCTCGACGGCGCCGAGAAGGTCGGCCGCGTGCATCTGGCCGAGGCGCTGTCCTACCGCGCGCTCACCGACGAAGTGCGCCGGGCGGCGTGAAGGATGCGCGGCAATTTAATAAACCAGTAAGCAGTCGGCCCTAGCCTCGTTGCAACGCGCGCCGATTTGGCCGCGCCGCCCCGGGGGGCCCATGACGCGCACACACATCGTTTCGCTGTTGGTCCTGATCGTCGCCGTACCGGCGGCAGCCGCCAGCTCGTTCTTCGCGTCGAGTGCCAAGACTTCGAACGCCAAGCCCTGCTTCATCGCCGGCACCGCCGGCTACCAGCTGTCCGGCAGCACGACAGCGGATTACACCGTGCGCATCGACAATACGACGCCCAGCCCAAACCTGCGCATGCAGCTGGTGGACGATCCGGCGGCGGCCGATTTCGTGCTGGTCGATGACGGCGATGCAGCCGATGCCTGCAACACGGCTCCCGCCATCAAGAGCATCCGCATCGATCCGGCCGCCAGTCACGCCGACCTGACGATCGCGCTGTCGCGCGCTGCGGCCGACTATAAGATCTACGTGCGCTCGGCGAATTTCTCCGAGCAGGATGCCGCCGCCCTGTTCGCGGTGATCTGGCAAGATTCCCGCAAGACCGGCTTGCGGCGCGCATTCGCCGAACGCCACTGAGCCTTTAACTTCGCCTTCACCACGTTCGCGCCCGCCTAGGCTTGGCCCGCGGCGTGGAAGAAAATCGCAAGATTCCAGGCGCCAAATGGGCGCTGCAACCATGCGATCCGGATCACGCTCCAAGACCGTTTCCGCCATCACGACATCGGCGCGCAACAAGGCGGCGCTGGTGCTGTTCGGCCGCGCGGTCGTGACCACCTTGTCGATCATCTCCGGCGCGCTCGGTTTCCTCGCCGGCATTCGCATGCAGAGCGCGACCTACGATCCGCACGCCTATGCCATAGGTGCCGGCGCGCTGTTTGCCGCCGCCTGCGCGGTCATCGCCTACATGCTGATTCGCCGGCGCCTGGCGGCCGAGAAGATGTGCACGCTGGAAGCGCGCATTGAGGAATTAGCCGACCGCAATTGGGAGCTGCGCGAAGCGGAAGAGCGCGCGCGCAGCCTGCTGGAAGCGCAAGGCGATCTGATCGTGCGCCGCGACAGCGGCGGCCGCGTCACTTACGCCAACGACGCCTTCTGCGCGCTCGCGGGCAAAACCCGCGAGGCCTTGATCGGCAAAGCGATGGAGCTGCCCGTTCTCGAGCGGGGCACGCTGACCGTGCTCGCCGACGGCACCCGCGTGCACGACCAGAAGATCGCCAGCGGCGCCGGCGCGCGCTGGATCGCCTGGCGCGAGGTGGCGGTACGCGCCGAGGCCGGCAGCGAAGTGCAAGGCGTCGGCCGCGACGTCACCGACCGGGTCGAGGCCGAGCGCGCGCTTGGCTCAGCCCGCGACCAGTCGGAAACCGCCAACCGCGCCAAGTCGCGTTTTCTCGCCATGGTCAGCCATGAAATCCGCACGCCGCTCAACGGCATTCTCGGCATGGCCGATCTGCTGCTCGACACGGAGCTCACGCCCGAACAAGTGACCTATGCCAAAGCGGCGAAGACCTCGGGCGAAACGCTGCTGTCGCTGATCGAGGAGATTCTCGATTTCTCCAAGATCGAAGCCGGCAAGCTCGATCTGGAGGCGCGGCCGTTCGCGCTTTCGACGCTGGTCGAGGAAGCCGTCGAGTTGCTGGCGCCGCGCGCGCAGGCCAAAGGCATCGAGATCGCGTCGTTCGTGGACGAACGCTTGCCGGTGCAAGTCGTAGGCGACGCCGCGCGGCTGCGGCAGGTGCTGCTCAATCTCGCCGGCAACGCCATCAAATTCACGGAAGTCGGCGGCGTCGCCGTGATCGTGGAAGCAGGCGAGCACGAGAGTGAAATTCGTTTCCTGGTGCGCGATACCGGCATCGGATTGAAGGGCGAGGATCAGGCGCGCATCTTTCTCGATTTCGAGCAGGCGGACGGATCGTCCACCCGCAAGTTCGGCGGCACCGGCCTAGGCCTCGCCATCTCCAAGCGCATCGTCGAGCGCATGGATGGCCGCATCGCGGTCGCGAGCGAGCCGGGCGCCGGCGCCACCTTCAGTTTCACCGTGCCACTGCAGCCGGCGCCGGCGGATGCCAGCCAAGATAACGGCCACGCCGAATTCGTCGCGCCGGATTTGCAGGACGCGGCGGTGCTGATCGTCGCGACGGCGGAAATCGAGGCATCGCTGTTGGTACGCCGGCTCGGCCGCTGGGGCGCCAAAACCTGCGCGGTGATCGACGAGCAGATCGCATGCGCGCTGCTGCCGGAGCGGCGCTGGGATGCGCTGCTGGTCGATTATCCGCTGGCGCCGAAAATGATCGCCAGCGGCGATCTCGGCAAACTCGACGTGCCGCGCCGCATCGTGCTGATCCGGCCGGGCGACCGGTGTGAGTTGCCCTCACTCAAGGCGGCGGGCTTCACCAGCTATCTGGTCAAGCCGGTGCGCGCCGCTTCGCTCGCGGCCAGGATGCGCAGCGAAGATGCGTTTGAGCACTTGGTCGCGGAAGCCGTCGACGAAAGCAATGAAGCCGCCAACGCCGCGGATGCGAATGGCAAAGGCACAGGCCAGGGATTGTCGATCCTGGTGGCCGAGGACAACGACATCAACGCGCTGCTCGCACGCGCGCTGCTGGTGCGGCTCGGCCATCGCCCGACCATCGCCGGCAACGGCGAAGCGGCGGTGGAATCTTGGGCAGCGGCGCGCGCTGCCGGCGTGCCCTACGATCTCATCCTGATGGACGTGCAGATGCCGGGCATGGACGGACTGGAAGCCGCCCGCCGCATCCGCGCTACTGAGGCCGACGCGCCCGGCAAGCCGACCCGCATCGTGGCGCTCACCGCCAATGCCCAGACGGAAGACCGCGCGGCCTGCCTGGCCGCCGGCATGGACGGCTTGCTGGTGAAGCCGCTGGATCGCGAGCGGCTGCGCGAGGCGCTCGCGGCGGTTGCGCGTCCGCTTGCGGCCTGACCGGGCCTTCCCCACATTGTCATAATTCCGTATCCCAACCATAGTGTAGGGATGAGCGGAACTCGACCGTCGATTCGGCTCAAGCTAAAATTTCAGCCAATTTCATCGCAATCGCGCCGCAAAGGACACGAAATCCCCATGGCAAGCCGCGATATCCTTGATCCGCCGCGCAGCCTGTTCGAGCGGTTTCGCGCGGTGCCCTCCGGCCCCGGCGCCTCCGGTGCCCCCAATCTGATTTCCACGCTGCAGGCCTATGGCGGCTTGCAAGCCTGGGCGGCGCGCGCGCATCGGCCGACGCAGAGCTTGGGGCGCATCGGCTCGCTCGAGGTGCGGCTGGCGCAGACCGCCGCCGAGGTGCGCCAGGCCCAGAAATTACGTTATCGGGTTTTCTACCAGGAGGGCTCAGCCATCCCGAACCCAGGCCGGCTGTTCGCGCGCCGCGACATCGATGCCTACGACGCGATCTGCGACCATCTGCTGGTGCTCGATCATGCCACAGCCGACGGCCATCCGGGCAACCGGCCGGCGGTGGTCGGCACCTATCGGCTACTGCGTCAGCCGCTGGCGGAGGAATTTGGCGGCTTCTATACCGCGGCCGAATTCGACATCGGCGACCTGGTCGCGCGCCACAACAATCTGCAATTCCTCGAGCTCGGCCGCTCCTGCGTGCTGGCGCCCTATCGCAACAAGGGCACGGTCGAGCTGCTGTGGCACGGCATCTGGGCCTATGTGGCGCAAAACCGGCTCGACGTGATGATTGGTTGCGCCAGTCTCGACGGCACCGAGCCCAAGCAGCTGGCGCTGCCGCTGTCGTTCCTGCATCACTATGCGCGGGCGCCGGAAGCCTGGCGCGCGCGGGCGCTGCCCGCGCGCTATGTCGAGATGAACCGCATCTCGAAGGAAGCCATCGATCCGAAGCAAGCGCTGCGCGCGCTGCCGCCGCTGATCAAAGGCTATCTGCGGCTGGGTGCTTACATCGGCGACGGCGCGGTGGTCGACCACGAGTTCGGCACCACCGACGTGCTGATCGTATTGCCGGTGTCGGCGATCAAGAAGCGCTACATCGAGCACTTCGACCTGAGCCGGCGGGCGGCGTAACATCTGTTTTCTTTGAGCATGATCTTTTCCGAAAACCGGTTCCCGCTTTTCGGGATGATGCTCTACAGCCTTCGCAGCGAGACTTGCTCGACCAGGTGGCTTTCGCTTTTCTTCAAAATGAGATCGGCGCGCTGACGCGTTGGAACGATGTTTTCGTGCAAGTTGACGAGATTGATGCGCTCCCAGATCGACGACGCGGTCTCGGTCGCCTCCGCATCGGACAGCTGCGAATAGCGATGGAAGTAGGATTTCGGGTCGCGGAACGCGGTGCTGCGCAGCGTTAAAAAGCGATCCACGTACCAGGCCTTGAGCACGTCCTCGTCGGCGTCGAGATAGACCGAGAAATCGAAAAAGTCGGACACGAACGGGATCGCCTTGCCGTCCTTCGGCAGGCGTCCGGTTTGCAGCACGTTCAAGCCTTCGACGATCAGGATTTCCGGCCGGTCCACCTCGACCCATTGGTTCGGCGTCACGTCGTAGATCAGGTGCGAATAGACCGGCGCGCGCGCCGGACGGCGCCCGGCCTTCACGTCGGTAAGGAAGCGCAGCAGCGCCGGCAAGTCGTAGCTTTCCGGGAAGCCCTTCTTCTCCATCAGACCTTCGCGCTCGAGGATCGAGTTCGGAAAAAGAAAGCCGTCGGTGGTGACGAGGTCGACCTTGGGCACGTTCGGCCAGCGCGCCAGCAAGGCTTGCAGCACGCGCGCGGTGGTGGATTTTCCCACCGCCACCGAACCGGCGACGCCGATGATGAAGGGCATCTTGGCGTCTTCGGTGCCGAGGAAGCGTTCCTGCGCGCGGAACAGCCGCTGCGTCGCCGCCACATAGAGCGAGAGCAGTCGCGACAACGACAGATAAATCTCTTCCACTTCCTTGAGGTCGAGCCGGTCGTGTAGCGAGCGCAGGCGCGTGACCTCTTCCGAGGTCAGCGTCATCGGCGTGTCCTCGCGCAACGCCGCCCATTTCGCGCGCGAGAACGTGCGATAGGGCGAAAGAGTTTCTTCGGTGCGCTGTTCCATCAAGAATTCCGATCAGCCGCGCGAGGCTTTTTCTTCGTGCCCGGATTGCGCCGTGCGCTGTTCCAGCACGGCCTCGACCTCGGCGAGCGTGATGCCGCGCGCTTCCAGCAAGACCAGTAGATGATAGAGCAAGTCGGCGGCTTCCGCGATCAGTTGGCCGCGATCGTCCTGCACGGCAGCCAGAGCGGTTTCGATGGCCTCCTCGCCCAGTTTCTTGGCGCAATGGGCGACGCCCTTGTCGATAAGCGCGCGGGTATAGGATTGCGCAGCGCTCGCCTTGGCGCGCTCGTGCACGCGTTTTTCCAGATCGGCCAGGGTGAACTTGCTCATAGAGCGTCCTTTATCACCTCTCCACGCAAGCGACGAGAGGCAGGTCTCACGGATCCAGCCGCATCGGCAGCCCGGCTTTCGCCATATAGGCCTTGGCCTCGCGCACGCTGTGTTCGCCGAAGTGGAAGATCGAGGCGGCCAGCACCGCGGTGGCATGGCCGTCGCGGATGCCTTCCACCAGATGATCGAGGGTGCCGACCCCGCCGGAGGCGATCACCGGCACCGGCACCGCATCCGCCACCGCGCGGGTGAGCGCAATATCGAAGCCGGTGCGGGTGCCGTCGCGGTCCATGGAGGTGAGCAGGATCTCGCCGGCGCCGAGCGCCACCACCTCCTTGGCGTAGGCGACCGCATCGATGCCGGTCGGATTACGGCCGCCATGGGTGAAAATCTCCCAGCGATCCTTCTCGCCCGGTTTCGACACTTTCTTGGCATCGATCGCCACCACGATGCACTGGTCGCCGAATTTTTGCGCGGCTTCTTTCACGAAGGCCCGCCGGTCCACGGCCGCGGTGTTGATCGACACCTTGTCGGCGCCCGACGACAACAGCTTGCGGATGTCCTCGACCGCGCGCACGCCGCCGCCGACGGTGAGCGGCATGAAGCAGGCTTCCGCCGTGCGCCGCACCACGTCGAGAATAATTCCGCGGTTCTCGTGGCTGGCGGTGATGTCGAGGAAGGTGAGCTCGTCGGCGCCGGCGGCGTCATAAGCGATCGCGGCTTCCACCGGATCGCCAGCATCGCGCAGATTGATGAAATTGACGCCCTTGACCACGCGGCCGTCTTTCACGTCGAGGCAGGGAATGACGCGGACTTTGAACATGGCTTACGCCGCCGCCCTGGAATCACGGATCAGCTTCAACGCCTCCGCCGCATCCAGCCGCCCATCATAGAGCGCGCGGCCGGCGATGGCGCCTGCGAGCTTGCGCGCGCGCGGCGCCAGCAGCGCCTGGATGTCCGCGATCGAGGCCAGCCCGCCGGAGGCGATCACCGGAATCGAAATGCTGTCGGCGAGCGCGATGGTGGCGTCGAGATTGAGGCCTTTGAGCAAGCCGTCGCGCGCGATGTCGGTGTAGATGATGGCCGCAACGCCGGCATCCTCGAAGCGGCGCGCGATCTCCAGCACGGACAGTTCGGAAGTTTCCGCCCAGCCCTCGACTGCGACCTTGCCGTCGCGCGCGTCGAGCCCGACCGCGACCCGGCCGGGAAACCTCTTCGCCGCGTCCTTCACCAGCGCCGGATTGCGCACCGCCGCGGTGCCGATGATCACGCGGGTGACGCCTTTGCCGAGCCAGGCTTCCACCGTCGCCATGTCGCGCACGCCGCCGCCGAGCTGCACCGGAACGCCCACCGACTCAAGAATGCGCTCGACCGCGGCGGCATTCACCGGCTTGCCGGCGAAGGCGCCATCGAGATCGACGATGTGCAGATATTCGAAGCCGTGCAATTCGAAGGCGAGCGCCTGCGCCGCCGGATCGCGGTGAAAAACGGTCGCCCGCGCCATGTCGCCCTGCTCCAGCCGCACGGCGAGGCCTTCCTTCAGGTCGATGGCCGGGAACAGGATCATGGCGTCCACTTCAAAAAATTCGCGATCAGCGCCAGGCCGAGGCGCTGGCTCTTCTCCGGATGGAATTGCGTGCCGACCATGTTGTCGCGTCCGACGATGGCGGTGAGCGGCCCGCCATAATCGGCTTGCGCGACCAGATCGCTACGCTGCGCGACTTTCAGCTCGTAAGAATGCACGAAATAGGCATGCAGCCCATCCGGCCCGAGCGGGATGTCGGCGAGCAGCGGATGGGCTTTCAGCATATTCAACGTGTTCCAGCCCATGTGCGGAATTTTTAAGGAAGGGTCGGACGGCGTGATGCGATCGACTTCGCCGGCGATCCAGCCGAGGCCGGGCGTGACCTGATATTCGCGCCCGCGCTCGGCCATCAATTGCATGCCGACGCAGATGCCGAAGAACGGCCGACCGCGCTGGCGCACGTTTTGTTCGAGCGCATCGATCATGCCCGCAATGCCGTCGAGCCCGCGCCGGCAATCGGCGAAGGCGCCGACGCCCGGCAGCACCACGCGGTCGGCGCGCGCGATCTGCTCGGGATCGCTCGTTACCACGATAGCTTCAGCCAAGCCGGCATCGCGCGCGGCGCGCTCGAAGGCTTTCGCCGCCGAATGCAAATTGCCGGAGCCGTAGTCGACGATGGCGACGCTCATCGCTGGGCCCCCGGCTCCGGGAACAGGCCGATGACGTCGGACGGCGACGGCGGCCCGCGCCGCAGCGGCGTGCCGTATTGCGGCTCAGGCAAAGCCGATGCCGGCGCCGGCGGCGCAGTCTTGCGATTGGCCCAGACGGCATAGAAGCGCCGCTCCGCCATTTCGGCATCCTCACCGACCACGAAGCCGAGCGTCTTCCAGCCGCGCCGCGCCAGCGTCCAGCGCCAGAGCGTCGTTGCCTCGAGGCCGATCAGAAGGGCGATCAGCAGGCTGGCAAAAAATTGCGCCGTTACTGTCACGTCGAGCAAAAAAAGCACCATACCGATCGCGAAACTCAAAACGAGATAGCCCACCAGCGCCAGCCACAGCCGGTGCAGCAGCAGCCAGAGCGGCGCCAGCACGAACGCCCAGAAACGGAACCCGTCGCGCACGAACACGAAGCGTTCCGGCTCGGTGGCGGCTTCGCCTTGGCACGGCGGTGGTTCGTGCACGGTGAAAGTGGGCATCTGCGTAAAGCCTTATGACGGTCGTCATATATGGGGTGTCATGCCCCGCGACAGCGGGGCATCCAGTAACCCCAGTCTCCGAACAATTCGGAAACCGCCGTGCTTACTGGGTCCCCGCTTTCGCGGGGACGACAGCCGAGAATGCCTCACCCGCCGAGCGAGCCCTTGGTGGACGGCACCTCGTCCTTGGCGCGCGGATCGATCGCCACTGCCGTGCGCAGCGCGCGCGCCAGGCCCTTGAAGCAGGACTCGGCGATATGGTGGTCGTTGCTGCCGTACAGCGTCTCGGCGTGCAGCGTGATGCCGGAATTCATCGCGAAGGCCTGGAACCATTCCTGCACCAGCTCGGTGTCGAAGGTGCCGACCTTGTCGCGCACGAACTCCGCCTTGAACACCAGGAACGGCCGTCCCGATATGTCGATCGCCACGCGCGTCAAGGCCTCGTCCATCGGCACGTGCACATCGGCGTAACGGGTGATGCCTTTCATGTCGCCGAGCGCCTGCTTCACAGCCTGGCCGAGCGCGATGCCGACATCCTCGGTGGTGTGGTGGTGATCGATATGCAGATCGCCCTTGGCCTTGACCGTGATGTCGATGCGCGAATGCCGCGCCAGCAGGTCGAGCATGTGATCGAGGAAGCCGATGCCGGTCGCAACCGACGAACGGCCCTGCCCGTCGAGGTTGATTTCGACCTCGACGTCGGTTTCCTTGGTCTTGCGCTTCACGGCGGCTTTGCGCATCGCGGATTCCTGGCAAATTCCCTTGATCTACGCGCCTTTTACCAGGGGTTGCCGGGATTCGCCACCTCGGGCTCGCTGTCTCCGCTGGGCCTAGATACCCGGTTTGCATCGCCCGCCGGACATCCTTACATGTGCTGGCATCCCGGGGGTTAATGCGTATGGCACCCAACGAACAGCCGACAAGTCCAATTTGGCACGGCACCACCATCCTCACCGTCCGCAAGGGCGGCACGGTGGTCATTGGCGGCGACGGCCAGGTGACGATCGGCCAGACCATCGTCAAAGCCAATGCCAAAAAGGTGCGTAGGCTGGGCAAGGCTACTGGGGGATTGGGCGACGTGATCGGCGGCTTTGCCGGCGCCACCGCCGATGCCTTCACCCTGTTCGAGCGCCTGGAAACCAAGCTCGAGCAGTATCCCGGCCAGCTCACCCGCGCCGCGGTCGAGCTCGCCAAGGACTGGCGCACCGACCGTTACCTGCGCCGGTTAGAGGCCATGATGATCGTCGCCGACACCCAGGTGTCGCTGGTGCTCACCGGCACCGGCGACGTGCTGGAGCCGGAGAACGGCGTCATGGGCATCGGCTCCGGCGGCAACTACGCGCTCTCCGCCGCCCGCGCCCTGCTGGACGGACCGCTCGACGCTGAGGCGATCGTGCGCAAGTCGCTCGACATCGCGGCCGACATCTGCGTCTACACCAACCGCAATGTCACCATCGAATCCTTGAAATCGTAATCGAGTAATCAGTTTGACCGACTTCTCCCCCCGCGAAATCGTTTCCGAACTCGATCGCTACATCGTCGGCCAGAACGACGCCAAGCGTGCGGTCGCCATCGCCTTGCGCAATCGCTGGCGCCGCCTGCAGCTTGACGACAAACTGCGCGAGGAAGTGCTGCCGAAGAACATCCTGATGATCGGGCCGACCGGCGTCGGCAAGACTGAAATCTCGCGCCGCCTCGCCAAGCTGGCGGGCGCCCCGTTCCTCAAAGTCGAAGCCACCAAATTCACCGAAGTCGGCTATGTCGGCCGCGACGTCGAGCAGATCGTGCGCGACCTGGTGGAGATTGCCATCGCGCTCACGCGCGAACGCAAGCGCAAGGACGTACAGGCGCGCGCCGAGCTGGCGGCGGAAGAACGCGTGCTCGATGCCCTGGTCGGGCCGGCCGCCAGCCCCGGCACGCGCGAAAGCTTCCGCAAGAAGCTGCGCGCCGGCGAGATCAACGACAAGGAAATCGAGATCGAGGTGCAAGGCGGCGGCGCCGGCATGCCGATGTTCGAGATTCCCGGCATGCCGGGCGCGCAGATGGGCGCCATTAATATCGGCGACATATTCGGCAAGCTCGGCGGCGGCCGCACCAAGACGCGGCGCGTCACCGTGCTGGAATCCCACAACATCCTGGTCAACGAGGAATCCGACAAGCTGCTCGACAACGACCAGCTCATCCAGGAATCGATCAAG
>DATBZY010000190.1:0-3892 GCA_036512915.1 Pseudolabrys sp.
CGACATACCCCGCAAATCGCGATTCACTGTCGTCTGCCGCTCGGAGATCCATATCAACCCCCATCTGCTGATGTCTGAATCTCTCCCCTTACCAGAGTCGGGTCGTGCCTCGCGTGCGACTTTCTGACTCAGTAAGACTAGAGGACGGCTTTGAAGAGAAGTCGGTGCGCGGTTCGCACCACAAATTCGTCCATCGGGCGACGCATCGTATGGTGACGGTGCCACACCCGAAACGGGACTTGCCGCCAGGCGCCGTGCGTAGCATTTATAAACAGGCGGGCTGGCAAAAGGATTGACGGACCGATGCCGCATTATATCGCCCTGATCCACAAGGACTCCAACAGCTGCTACGGGGTGTCGTTTCCCGACGTGCCGGGCGTGATCGCGGCCGGCGACTCGATTGACGAGGCCATGCAGCAGGCGGCGGAGGCGATCGAGTTCGCCGCCGAGGATTGGGAAAACCGCGACGGCAGCAAGCGTTTCCCGTCCCCGCGCACCATCGACGAACTGCGTGCCGACCCGGAATTTCAAGAGGACGCAGTGGACGCTGTGATCGCCGCGGTACCGTTCCGCACTAAGGCGGAAGCGGCGGAGCGATCAATGGCCCGGAAAGTGAAACGACAGCTCGCGGCTGACATCCGGGCGAGCCTGCGCGAGGCGCGCGATTACTTCGCCGGCAAGCGGACCAAGGCGATCGTGCATCGCGTGAGCCGTGGGCGGCAACAAGCGAGCCGTCCGCTTCGGCAAAGCGGGCGAAAGTGCGCGGTGGATGTTTTGTGAAGAGGGTGTGAGCACCACCAATATAGGCATGCCCGCGAAGTAGGAAATCTCATTATGCTTCTCCGCCTTATCGCTTTCACCGTCGCGGCCCTCGCCTCAGCCGCGTTCGCCACCCCCGCGCTCGCGCTCGACCTCAACTCCTTCCGCGCCCAGCACGGCCGGCCGGCGCTCAGCCCCAGCGCCACGCTGTCCGGCGCCGCCTATGCGCACGCCAACGACATGGCGCGGCGCAAGTCGCTCGATCACAACGGCTTCCGGCAGCGGATGAGCCACACCGGCTCGACCGCGGCCGAGAACGTGCTGTTCGGCTGCGCCGACGAGGACTGCGCCATCCGCATGTGGGCCAGGTCCGCCGGCCACCGCGCCAACATGCTGCGCGGCGACGTCACCAGCTACGGGCTGGCCTCGGCCACGGCCAGCAACGGCCGGCGCTATTGGGTGCTGGAGCTGGGGAATTGAGCGCGCGCGCGTTGAAAAGTGGCGCGCACGCCAACCTCAGAATCTGATGCCAAAGAGTCCGAAATGATGTCGCCGCATCGTGCGGTGCTGCGGCTTGACCGGCTCGAAGGCGCGTGGGTCCGTGTCCTCCCCTGCCGCCCAACGCCGATCATCGCGTTGCATGCCGGCACTGTCGGGGGCGTTGCTCCACGTGCGCGCGAGCGGCGGAGACGATGGCGCTGCGTCGTCCGCGCGCGCGGCGGCGCCGACGGTTTCGGCCGGCGGCACGGCGGCAGGCGGCGCGGCGACGGTTGCGGGATTGATCGTTGCCGCCGCCGCCGCGGATTGCGGGGCCGGCACGGCGGCGGACCCGGATTCACTCGCGCGCGGGGTACAGCGCGAATCGTAATAGGGCCAGATCCGCTCCGCGCAGGATAAGCTGGGCGCCGGACTGTCGACAATCTTCACGACGCGCGGCGGGCTTGCCTCGGCGAGCCGGTTGCCGCTGACGGCGGGCGTGGCAGGACCGACCGGCGCGCGCGGCGTCAACGCGAGCAAGGGCGTCGCGCATATGACGACGGCCAGCAGCGTGAGACTGGCAGATTTACGCTGATCGGGCCCGGTGCGGACCGAGAAAGCATCCTCGCGCAGCGAAGCCATGAGGTACCTGCCTTTGACAAGACCTGCCTTTGACAAGGTTGGTCGCTGCCTTCAACGCCCGAAGGGCGGTTGGCGTTCCAAGGGACGGCGCTATTGGGTGCTGGAGCTGGGGAATTGAGCGTTGCCGTCATTCCGGGGCGCGCCCTGCCCTCGGCTACTTCTTCTCCAGCATCAGCTGGCCCTTGTGCCCGATCACCCGCTGCACCGCATGGGCGAAGCGCGCGAGCAGCCAGGGCAGCGTGACCTCCAGCCGCACCACGTGCTCATACACATCGATGGTGCCGGAGGCGCGCTGGCCGAGCGCCTTGACGCTGAAGCTCAGGCGATCGTGATCCCAAGTCTCGTTCTCGATCGTCAGCAGCGCTGCGAATTCGCTGTGCGCACGGCCGATCCCGGCCTTGATGCGGCCCAGCGCCTCGTCCTTGCCGAGGCGGTGGGGAATGTTGACGACGAGCGGTTCCGACATCGCGGCGTTCCTTGCTGGTGACCTTTGCTTGCGCATGATCTATTCCGAAAACCGGTTGCCACTTTTCGGGATCATGCTGCAGGCATGTGGGGATCGCGTCGGCGCAGGAAAAGGCCGCGCTATTGGTTTTCCGGCTGAGCAACTAAGATGGCGGCGCCAACCGCCGCACCAGCAAACCGCCATGCCGCTCTCCGACACCATCAAAACCCTGATCCGCAATGCCTGGGACGACGGCTATCCCTGCCTGCTCGCCAGCAGCGGGCGCGAGGGGCCCAACATCACGCCCAAGGGCAGCATGATCGTGTTCGACGACGAGCACCTGGCCTATTGGGAGCGCTCCAAGCGGGCGGTGCTCGACAATCTTGCGCGCGAGCCGCGCGTACGCCAACTTCAAGGCGCAGCGCGACGGCGTGCTGGAGTCGGGCTTCCTGCGCTTCTTCGGCAGCGTGGTGCTGCACGAGAGCGGGCCGCTGCGCGAGGCGATCTTTGCCAAGCTGCTGCCGCGCGAGCAGACCCACGCCGGCGCCGAGGCCGGCATCGGCGTCTTGATCAAAATCGAGAAGGCGATCGATATCCGCGGCAAGCCGATTATGTGAGTGCCGCCGGACGCCCGCCTACCAGCGGCCGCCGCGCTTGACCAGCCGGATAATCACCAGCAGCACGATGGCGCCGATGGTGGCGTCGATGATCGCGCGGATCAGCCCGGTGCCCAGGCCGATGCCGAGCCTGGGCAGCAGCCAGCTCGCGATGAACGCGCCGACGATGCCGATACAGATGTCGCCGATCAGGCCGAAGCCGGTGCCCTGCACGACCTGGCCGGCCAGCCAGCCGGCGATCAGTCCGACCAGCAGAATGATGAGAATGCTTTCGCCCGACAAATACATGGCCCGCGCCCTCCCGGTTGGCTCGAAGCCGGGATGATCGCGCGTTGGCGTGACCGGCGCAATACGCGGCCAAGCCGTGCTAGGCTCACCCCGCCATGATGCAACGCGAGAACTTCCCGGTCGCCAAAATCTACGTGCCGATCAAGCGGCGCCTGACGCTCGATCAAAAGCGCGTCGACGAGCTGGCGGAAAGCATGCTCAAGGACGGCCAGCAGACGCCGATCCTGGTGCGCGCAGACGGCGAACGTTTCGTGCTGGTCGAGGGCCTGCACCGGCTGGAGGGCGCCAAGGCGCTGGGCGAACAGACCATCATCGGCTTCCGCGTCGACGCCCGGAAGCATTAAGCGCGGGCAGCTATCGCGTGTCCTGGGCGCAGCGCAGCGTGTAGCGAAGCGAAACGGTGCGCTGCAGAACCGGGATCCAGCTCTATAATTCTCAGCAAGCTGGACCCCGGATCAGCGATGCACCACACACGCAATCAAGCTTGCGCAGATTGCGTAGCCTTATCTGCGCGTGTGCTGCACCGCGTCCGGGGAACGCATCGACATGCGCCGGTTTACGAACCCTACTTCTGGTCGCTGAGGATCTTGGCGCAGGCCTCGGCGACGTTGCGGTTGGGCTCAGCCGCGCCGGGGAATGTCGCCCAGCCGCCCTTCTCGACGAA
>DATBZY010000191.1:0-5507 GCA_036512915.1 Pseudolabrys sp.
CCGCCCGCCGCAGCATTTCCTGGCTGACGCCGAGGTGACCCGCGGTATCGCGCACCAGCTTGATGAAATCGGGCGTGGATAATTCCGGCTCGCCGCGGGTCTTGCGCTGGGCGTTGAGCGCGGTGCGCAGAAACGTCATGGTGGCGACGCCGGGCACTTCGACCGGATACTGGAACGCGAGAAACACGCCCTTGGCGGCGCGCTCGTCGGGCGCCATCTTCAGAATGCTCGCGCCGTCGAGCAGAATGTCACCCTCGGTGACGTTGTAGTTATCCTTGCCGGCCAGCACATAGGCGAGCGTCGACTTGCCGGACCCGTTCGGCCCCATGATGGCCGCGACTTGGCCCTTCTCGACCGACAGCGTCAGGCCATTGAGGATTTTCTTGCCCTCGACCTCGACATGCAGATTTTTAACTTCCAGAAACGACATGTTTTCTTTCCACTTTATTTCCTCGTCCTGAGAAGCCGGCGAAGCCGGCGTCTCGAAGGACGAGATCGATACCTTTGCACCCGCATCATTCGAGACGGACGCTCACGCGCACTCCTCAGGGTGAGGGCAATCCATCACCCAACGCTTCCCTCCAGGCTGATCGAGATCAGCTTCTGCGCCTCGACCGCGAATTCCATCGGCAACTGCTGCAAGACGTCCTTGACGAAGCCGTTGACCACCAGCGCGGTCGCTTCTTCCGCCGACATTCCGCGCTGCCGGCAATAGAACAGCATGTCCTCGGAGATTTTCGAGGTTGAGGCCTCGTGCTCGAACACGGCGGAGGAATTCTTCGCCTCGATATAAGGCACGGTATGGGCGCCGCACTGATTGCCGATCAGCAGCGAATCGCAATTGGTGAAGTTGCGCGCGTTGGTCGCCTTGCGATGCGCGGTGACCAGCCCGCGATAGGTGTTGTTGGATTTGCCCGCCGAGATGCCCTTGGAAATGATGCGGCTGGTGGTGTTCTTGCCGAGGTGGATCATCTTGGTGCCGCTGTCGACCTGCTGGCGGCCGTTCGAGATCGCGATCGAGTAAAATTCACCGCGTGAATTGTCGCCGCGCAGGATGCAGCTCGGATATTTCCAGGTGATGGCCGAGCCGGTCTCGACTTGCGTCCAGGAAATCTTCGAATTCTTGCCGCGGCAATCGCCACGCTTGGTGACGAAATTGAAGATGCCGCCCTTGCCCTCGGCATCGCCCGGATACCAATTCTGCACCGTGGAATACTTGATTTCGGCGTCGTCGTGCGTGACCAGTTCGACCACGGCGGCGTGCAGCTGGTTTTCATCGCGCATCGGCGCGGTGCAGCCTTCAAGGTAGCTGACATAGGCACCCTTGTCGGCGATGATCAGCGTGCGCTCGAACTGGCCGGTATTCTGTTCGTTGATGCGGAAATAGGTCGACAGCTCCATCGGGCAGCGCACGCCCGCCGGCACGTAGACGAACGAGCCGTCCGAGAACACCGCCGAATTTAACGTCGCAAAGAAGTTGTCGGTGACCGGCACCACGGAGCCGAGATATTTCTTGATCAGCTCGGGATGCTCGCGGATCGCCTCCGACATCGGCATAAAAATCACGCCGGCCTTTTTCAGCTCGGCCTTGAAGGTGGTGGCGACGGAAACCGAATCGAACACCGCGTCCACCGCCACGCGCCGCTCGCCGTCGGGCCGCACGACGCCGGCGAGGATTTCCTGTTCGCGCAGCGGAATGCCGAGCTTCTCGTAGGTGCGCAAAATTTCCGGATCGACCTCGTCGAGCGAGGCCAGCGCGTTCTTCTTCGGCGCCGAAAAGTAATAGGCGCTCTGATAATCGATCTTCGGATAATCGACGCGCGCCCAGGTCGGCTCGCGCATGATCAGCCAGCGCCGATAGGCTTCCAGCCGCCAGGCCAGCATCCACTCGGGCTCGTTCTTCTTGGCCGAGATGAAACGAACGGTGTCTTCCGAAAGCCCGATCGGGGCCTTCTCGGATTCGATATCGGTGACGAACCCGTATTTATATTGGTCGACGTCGATTCGGCGGACCTGTTCGACGGTCTCTTGTACGGCCGGCATTCTTCCCTCCGCTCACGGTTTCAAGGACCGCGGGTTGGATTTGTCGGTTATGGTCGGTTCGCTTATCGCGTTGCGATCATCCCTGGTGGTGGTGGCGCCTCAGGCGGCCAAGCCTGAACTCAAGCCTGGATTCAAGCCTGGATTCATATGCTTCTTAAGTAAGGACGAAACCACTTTAGTCAAAGCATTGAGCAGATTTTCGATATCGCCTTCGCTGGTGCTCCAGCCGAGGCTGACGCGCACGGCGCCGCGCGCCAGTGCCGGATCGACGCCCATCGCCGCCAGCACATGCGAGGCCTGCACCTTGCCGGATGAGCAGGCGGCGCCGGAAGATACCGCTATGCCATTGAGATCAAAGGCGATTATCGCCGTTTCCGCCTTCATGCCGGGGAGCGCGAATAGCGTGGTGTTGGGCAGCCGCGCAGTGCCTTGGCCGAAAATCACCGCCTGCGGCGCTGCCCCCTTGAGGCCGGCTTCGAACTTGTCGCGCAGCGCCGCCATGCGGACGGCGTCCGACTGCCATGTGGCTGCCGCGGCCATGGTGGCCGCGCCAAAGCCGGCTAGCCCAGCGACGTTCTCGGTGCCGGCGCGTAAGCCGCGCTCCTGGCCACCGCCCTTGATCAACGGTTCGGCAATATGGATGTCGCCGCGGCGAATGAGGGCGCCGGCGCCTTGCGGCCCTCCGAGCTTGTGCGACGAGACGCTCAGCAGATCGGCGTTGAGCTGGTCGTTCGCGCAATCGATGCGGCCGGCGCCCTGCACCGCGTCTACATGCAACACGCCGGAGGCCGCGTGCACAATCTCCGCGATCTTGGCGATTGGCTGGATCACGCCGGTCTCGTTATTAGCCAGCATGACGGATACCAGCGGCCGCTCGGCCTTGGCGATACGGCGGGCGAGCTCGGCAAGATCCACGCGACCGTCCGCGTCGACCGGCAGTTCCTCGACGGCCTGGGCGGCAAAGCGGCCGCCGCTGCGCACCGACGGATGCTCGACGGCTGAGACGAACAAGCGGTCGCGCGGTTCTTTCCACCCGCCGATCGCAAGCGCCGGGGTCAGCGCCAGCATGTTGGCTTCGGTGGCGCCGCTGGTGAAGGTGACGTTGTTCGGCTCGGCGCCGACCAAGGCGGCGACGCTCGCGCGCGCATCCTCGACCAGGCGGCGGGCGGCGCGCCCTTCCGCATGCACCGAGGAGGCATTGCCGGTCAGGCCGAGCGAGCTGACCATGGCGGCGCGCGCCTGCTGCCGCAGCACGGCGCTCGCGTTCCAGTCGAAATAGCCCCGCTCAGCCATGGGTTGCGCCAGTATCCAATTACCGTTTTGCCTCTAGACCCTGCAAAAAGCTTGCTTTTTGCCCTGACGATCGTGTTAGAAGCCCGCATTCACGGCGCAACTTATAGCCTGTGCTGCGGCCGTGACCAGCGGAAATCATATAATTAGAACGATTCTAAACTAGTGCCTGGACCGCCAAGTTCCGCCAGGCGACCAGCAAAATCCCGACGCCGCGATTGTTTCGCGGCAAGCCCGGTTCGAGGTCGATAGCAATGCCTGAGGTTATTTTCACCGGTCCGGCCGGACGAATCGAAGGCCGGTATCATCCGGCGCGGCAGAAGAACGCGCCGATCGCCATCGTCCTGCACCCGCATCCGCAGTTCGGCGGCACGATGAATCACCCGATCATTTACCAGCTCTATTACGCCTTCGTGCACCGGGGATTCTCGGCGCTGCGGTTCAATTTCCGCGGCGTCGGCCGCAGCCAGGGCTCGTTCGATCACGGCACCGGCGAATTATCCGATGCGGCTGCCGCCCTCGACTGGGCGCAGACCATCAATCCGGAAGCCAAGAGCTGCTGGATCGCCGGCTTCTCGTTCGGCGCCTGGATCGGCATGCAGCTGCTGATGCGCCGGCCGGAGATCGAGGGCTTCATCTCGATCTGCCCGCCCGCCAATCTCTACGACTTCTCGTTCCTGGCGCCCTGCCCCTCGTCCGGCCTGATCATCCATGGTGACAAGGACGCCGTCGTACCCGCCAAGGACGTCACCACGCTGGTCGACAAGCTCAAGACGCAGAAGGGCATCGTCATCGAGCAGAAGGTGATCCCCGGCGCCAACCATTTCTTCGATGGCAAGGTCGAGACCCTACTTACCTCGATCGCCGCTTACCTCGACAAGCGGCTCAAGACCGAACGCAAGCCGAGCGCGGCGTAACCGTTACGGTCTCGCGATCACGCCGCCCGGCATCGGTTTCGCCACTCCGGTCGTGGCCGGAAACGTGATCGGCAACCCGTTGAGCGTGCGCACCGCCAGATAGGCGAAAGCCTGCGCTTCGATCGATTGCGACGACCAGCCGACCGCGTCGGCGGTTTCCACGCTCGCCGGCTTGAGCCGCTCGGTCAGCATCCGCATCAGGGTCGGATTGCGCGCGCCGCCGCCCGCCACGATCCAGGCGCGCGGCGGCTCCGGCAAATGCCGCACGATGCGCGCGACCGAGGCGGCGGTCAGCGCCGACAGCGTTGCCGCGCCGTCCACAACGGAAAAATCCGGCAGCCCGATATTGGCGAAGGCGAAGGCATTGCGATCGAGCGATTTCGGGCACGGCAAATCGAAGAAACCGTTGGCCAGCACGCGCTCGACAAAAGTCTCATCGACGCGGCCTTTCGAGGCCTGATCGCCGTCGCGATCGAGCGGCGCCCCGGTGCGCGCGCGCATGAAATCGTCGATCAGCGCGTTGCCCGGTCCGGTATCGCAGGCGATCGGATCGCCGCCATCGACAAAGGTGACGTTGGCGACGCCGCCCACATTGAGCACGGCGATCGGATGCGGGCGGTCGAGATCGCGCGCCAATGCCTGATGGAACACCGGCACCAGCGGCGCGCCCTGCCCGCCGGCGGCAACGTCGGCGGCGCGGAAATCGTAGGCAACCGGCAGCCCAAGGCGGCGCGCCAGCGCCGCGCCGTCGCCGATCTGCACGGTCAGCCGCGCCGCCGGCCGGTGCAGCACGGTCTGGCCATGGAAGCCGACAATGGCGACGTCCGATTTGTTAATGTGCTCGGTATCGAGCAAGGCCTCCACCGTCTCGGCGTGGACGCGGGTGACGAAGGCGTCCGCCTCAGCGAGCATGCCCGGCCGCGCGGCGCGGTCGGTCAATCCGGCGCCTAGCGCAAGCGCCTGCCGCAGCAAGGCCTGCTCGGCGTCCGAATAGGGTCGGTAGCCGCTCGGCCCGAAGCGGGCAATGCGCTCGCCATCGGTCTCGATCAGCGCCACATCGACGCCGTCGAGCGAGGTCCCGCTCATTAGCCCAATTGCCCTGACCGCCCCCAACGTCCACACGGCTCGGAATCCAGGTTAACGGTCATTTGAGTTGCAGGATTTGGAGAAGGAAGCCGGGGTTCCAGCCGGCGCTTTTGCGTCGTGTCTTGACGCTTCCCTTCGATTTGTTGGCGCGTACGCGGCCGAGAACGAAGC
>DATBZY010000192.1:0-4013 GCA_036512915.1 Pseudolabrys sp.
GTATATGCGCGCGCAATATCCGAGCGTGCCGGTGATCGTGGTGTCGGCCAATGACGATCCCGCCGCCATCCGCCGCTGCATGGAGTTCGGCGCCTCCGGATTTATCCCGAAGACGCTCGGCGTCGACGCCATGCGCGCGGCGATTTCGCGCATCCTCAACGGCGGCGTATGGACGCCGCCGGATGTCGATCTCACCGCCGGCTCAAACGCCGAAGCCGCCGAGTTGATGGCGCGGATGGCGACGCTGACGCCGCAGCAGGTGCGCGTGCTGATGATGTTGTCGGAGGGGCTGCTCAACAAGCAGATCGCCTATCAGCTCAGCGTGTCGGAAGCGACGGTAAAGGCGCACGTGTCGGCGATTCTGCAGAAGCTCGGGGTCGAAAGCCGCACGCAGGCGGTGATCGCCGCCGCCAAGATGGAAGCCGGCCAGTGGTCGCAAGGCGCCAGCGCGGAAGCCTGACGTCATTGTCGAAGCGCGCGTGCGCGCTCGTTACTCTGCCGCCGCCACCCGCAACACCCGCCATTGTGCGAGCAACGCGCGCAGCGCGGCCGGCTTGATCGGCTTGTGCAGCACCTGGATACCCTCGGCGCGGGCCTGCTCGCGTACGGCCGGCGAGCGGTCGGCGGTTATCAGGATCGCCGGCAAGTCGCCGTAGCGCCGGCGCAACTCGACGATCGCCTCGATGCCGTTGCCGTGATCGAGATGATAGTCGACCAGCAGGCCGTTCGGCATGGCGGGGCTTTCGGCAATCGCCGGCAGCGCAACGCCAAGATCGGGCGCCTTGATGACCTCGCAGCCCCAGCCGCGCAGCAGCGTTTCCATGCCGTCGAGCACCGAGGGCTCGTTGTCGATGCAGAGCGCGGTGGTGCCCGCCAGCTGGCCGGGATCGATGCGCGTATCGTCGCGCGCCGGCAGCTCGACCGGTGCGGCGTTCGATAGCGGCACGGCGACCGCGAAATGCGAGCCGCCGTCGGCCGTTGAATCGAGCTCGACCGCGGAGCCGAGCACGCGCGCCACCCGCTCGACGATGGAAAGGCCTAAGCCCAGCCCGCGTGCGATCCTGGCGCCCTGCTCGAGGCGGTGGAATTCGACGAAGATGTCGCGCCACTTGGATTCCGGAATGCCGACGCCGGTGTCGTAGACGTCGATGCGCAGTCTATCGCCGCGCCGCCGGCAGCCAATCAGCACGCGCCCCGACGGTGTGTATTTGATCGCGTTGGACACGAGGTTTTGCACCAGCCGGCGCAGCAGCCGGCGGTCGGAGCGCACCACCAGCGAGCAGGTTACGTATTTGAGCTCGATCCCCTTGGCGGCGGCCAGCGGCGCGAATTCGAGCTCGATCTGGCGCATGAGCTCGTCGATGCGGAAGCTGGCGAATTCCGGGCGCATGGCGCCGGTGTCGAGCCGCGACATATCGAGCAGCGCGCCGAAGATTTCCTCCACCGCCTCGAGCGAAGCATCGATGTTGTCGATCAAGCGGCGGTCCTCGCCGCCCTGGCGCTCGATCAGGCTGGTGACGTAGAGCCGCGCCGCGTTGAGCGGCTGCAGGATGTCGTGGCTCGCCGCCGCCAGGAACCTGGTCTTGGAAATATTGGCGGCGTCGGCCTCGCCCTTGGCGCGGGCGAGCGCGATATTGAGCAGCGTGAGTTCCTCGGTGCGCTCGCGCACGCGCCGCTCCAGCGTCTCGTTGGAGCGCTCCAGCGCTTCCGCCGCCTCCACGCTGGCGGTGATGTCGGTGAAGGTGGTGACGATGCCGCCGTCCGGCATGCGGTTGGCGCGCACCTCGATCACCATGCCTTCGGCAAAGCGTTCGAGGAACGGCGCGCTGCCGGAGACGTAGCGCTCGATCTGCGCCTGCACGAAGTCCTCGATGCGCTCGGGGCTGACATTGCCGCGCCGGCTGTTGAAGCGCAGGATTTCGACAAGCCCGACGCCGACGCGGATCAGGCTCGGCGGCAGATCGAGGATTTCGCCAAACTGGCGGTTCCAGCAGATCAGCTGCAGGTCCTTGTCGAACACCGCGATGCCCTGGCGCACGTGATCGAGCGCGGTCTGCAGGATTTCGCGGTTGTACTGGAACGCGGCGTTGGCGTCGTCGAGCAGCTTCAAGGCCGCCTTGGTCGAGACCGTGCGCTTGCGCAGCAGCAGCGAAAGCACCAGCCGCGACGATGCGCCGCCGATCGCCGAGGAGAGGATGTGCTCGGCATAGCGCACCAGCCGGAAATCGGCCTCGTCCTTCGCCTCCAGGCTGATGCGGTGCGTGCCCGCGAAGCTCTCGAACGCGGTGCGGGTGCGCTCCTCGCCGAGATAGCGCGCGATCGTGGCGGTGAGCTCTTCCACCGTCACCGACGAGCGCCAGAGCCGGAAGCTCGGCGCGATCGGCGTGAGGTCCGACGGCACGAAGGTATTGGCCTGCAGCCGCCCGATCTCCGAGGGCTCCCGGCGCAAGGAAAAACCAATATAGCCCAGCAGATTGATCGCCAGGCTCCAAACCACGCCGTGCACCAGCGGTGACAGCTCCAGCCCGAACAAATGCTGCGGGCGCAGCATGCTCAATCCCCACGGCCCGTCGGTGAGGATGTGCTGGCCGATGAAGCCGATGTCGGCGAAGGTCGGCAGCAGCAGCGTATAGGCCCACATCAGGATGCCGGCAGTCATGCCGGCGATGGCGCCGCCGGCGGTGGCGCGCCGCCAGAACAGCCCGCCGAAAAACGCCGGCGCCAGCTGCGCGATCGCGGCGAAGGCGAGAATGCCGATGGCGAAAAGCTGCGCCTCGCCGGCCAATCGGTAATACATGTAGGCGAGCAGCAGAATGGCGAAGATCGCCAGCCGCCGCACCTTGAGCAGCAGCGAGCCGACATTCTCGCGGCCGCTGAGCAGCGTCCCGCGCCGCTGCAGCACCAGCGGCATGATGAGGTCGTTCGACACCATGATCGAGAGCGCCACCGATTCCACGATCACCATGGCGGTGGCCGCCGACAGTCCGCCGACAAAGGCGGCGATGGTGAGGACGCTGGAGCCGGTCTGCAGCGGCAGCGCCAGCACGAACATGTCGCTGTCGACCGTCCCGGCCGGGAATGTAAGCAGGCCGGCGAGCGCGATCGGCACCACGAACAGGTTGATCAGCACCAGATAGAGCGGAAATAGCCAGGCGGCGCGCTTGATCTCGCCTTCATTGTTGTTCTCGACCACCGCCACATGGAATTGCCGCGGCAACAGGATAATCGCCACGAACGACAACAGCGTGGTGACGACCAGCGTGTCGAACGGCGCCTCGTGCGCGAACAGGCCTGCCGTCTGCGGATGTTGTCGCGCCGCCTCCAATAGCGCGCTGGGCCCGCCGAACATCCAGAAGGTCACGAAAATGCCGACCGCCAGGAACGCAAACAGCTTGACGATCGATTCGGTCGCGATCGCCAGCATCAAGCCGTCCTGGTGCTCGGTGGCGTCGATATGGCGGGTGCCGAACAGTACCGCAAAGGTCGCCATCGACAGCGCCACGAACAGCGCGATGTCGCCGAGCAGCGGCCGCGTGACGTCGCCGGTCTGCGTGATGTGGGCGAGGATGGTTTCGAGCGAGGACGAGACGGCTTTGAGCTGCAGCGCGATGTAGGGAATGGTGCCGACGATCGCGATCAGCGCGACGGTGGCGGCAACCGCCTGGCTCTTGCCGTAGCGCGCGGCGATGAAATCGGCGATCGAGGTGATGTTCTGGGTCTTGGCCAACCGCACGATCCGCACCAGCAGCGGCGCGAACAGCCCGATCATCAGCACCGGGCCGATATAGATGGTGAGGAATTCATAGCCGGTGCGCGACGCCGAACCGACCGAGCCGAAGAACGTCCATGATGTGCAATAGATCGCCAGCGATAGCGGATAGATCAGCAGCCGGGCTCGGCCCTCGCGGCCGAGGCCGCGGGTGCGGTCCCCGTAGCTCGCCACCAGGAACAGCAGGCCGATATAGGCAAGCGCCACCGCGATGACGACCCAGCCTTGCAGCATGCGCGCTCCA
>DATBZY010000193.1:0-5125 GCA_036512915.1 Pseudolabrys sp.
CAAGCACATGGCCCACAACCTGATCCGACTAGCACCCGGTAAGGATTCCCTCCGCCTCAAGCGCAAAGTTGCCGCGTGGGACGATGACTTCCTCGCAAGCCTCATCGCCGCATAATTTTTTCACCCGATTCCCCTGCCGCCTTAAGCCCGCCGCACCATCGCCGGCACCAGGTGCTTAATCGTCGGCGCGCCGACCTGCTGCATCGCTCCGTACAGTTCGACGCGCATCAATTCAAGCACGCGCTCGACGCCGGCCTGGCCGAACGCGCCCAGACCCCAGATGTAGGGCCGCCCGACGCAAACCGCGGTCGCGCCCATGCAGAGCGCTTTGACGATGTCGGTGCCGCGGCTAAATCCGCTATCGACCAGGATCGGCATGCGGCCTTTGATCGCCTCGACGATTTCCGGCAGCGCGTCGATGCTCGAGCGCCCGCTGTCCTCGCTGCGCCCGCCGTGATTGGAGACGATGATGCCGTCAATTCCGGCGTCGGCGGCGAGCACGGCATCCTCATAGGCGAGGATGCCCTTGAGCACGATCTTCATCTTGGTGGTATCGCGCAAACGCTTGATGAAATCCCAGGTCATGGCCGACGATTGCGTGTTGGTCAGGCTGGCAAGATCGATGCCCCCGTACATCGAGCGCCGCTTCATGTTGGCGGTCAGGCTGCTGCGGTCGTGGCAACCGGAGCAATCGCGCGTATCGGTCGGCCGCAATCGGAACAGAGTTTCCTGGTTGCGGCCGCCGGAACGATCCACGGTCACCGCGACCACCGGACTGCCAGCCTTTTCGGCCCGCAGCACCAGGGCTTTCGCCACCTCCCAGTTGTTGGACGCATAGAGTTGGTACCAGACCGGAGCGCCGCGCGCGGCGGTGACCTCTTCGACGCCCGAGGTGGTGGCAGTCGACAGAATTTGCAGATGGTTTCCCGGCTTTGCCGCTCTGGCGACGGCGACCTCGCCGTCCGCGTGGAAGGATTTCTGCCCGCCGACCGGCGCGATGACGATCGGACTGTTGTATTTCACCCCGAGAATGTCGGTGCTCATATCGATCTTGCTGACATCGACGAGGCGGCGCGGCCGCAACTGGAATTTCAGGAAGCCTTCGCGGTTGGCGCGCAGCGTGACTTCGTCGTCGATGCCGGAGGCCATGTAACCGAAATGCGCCGGTGGCACGTTCACACGGCAAGGTGCCTCAAAATCGAAGACGTTGATCGCCTCCTTGGGAGTTTTAATTAGTTTGTCAGTCTGCAGCGGGGCCCAAAGCACCGGATCGGATGGCTTGGGCGGCGCGACCGGCCCGTCGCCAGCGAAAGCGTCGAAGGCACCGGCGGCGAACAACGGACTGGCGGACAGGAATTTCAGGAATTGACGGCGGCTGCGCCCAGTAACGGTCGGCATGACGTTTCCCTCCCAGGGAGACCTTTGCCCGCCGCATTTTTGCGGTCGGGCGGTCTTGCGACCGGAATGCTATACCGAGGTCACAGCCGGGAACAGCAGGCAGGCATCGCCATAGGAATAGAAGCGATAGCCCGTCGCAATCGCATGCGCATAGGCGCGCTGCATCGTCTCCAGCCCGCTGAACGCCGACACCAGCACGAACAGGGTCGAGCGCGGCAGGTGGAAATTGGTCAGCATCAGGTCGACCGCGCGGAATTTGTAACCCGGGGTGATGAAGATCGCGGTCTCGCCCGAAAACGCCCGCAAGCTGCCGTCCTCGCTCGCCGCGGTTTCCAACAACCGCAGCGCGGTCGAGCCGACCGCCACAATGCGCCGGCCGGCCGCGCGCGCGACATTGAGCGCATCCGCCACTTGCGCCGACACTGTCCCAAATTCGGCATGCATCTCGTGGTCGGCGGTGTCGTCCGCTTTTACCGGCAGGAACGTGCCGGCGCCGACATGCAGGGTGACTTTGTGCAGGCCAATGCCGCGCTCCTGCAAGCGACCGAGCATTGCGTCGGTGAAATGCAGGCCGGCGGTGGGCGCCGCCACCGAGCCGTCATGGGCGGCGAACAGGGTCTGGTAATCGGCGCGGTCCTGGTC
The DNA here is from genome assembly GCA_036512915.1 of Pseudolabrys sp. GTDB lineage: Bacteria > Pseudomonadota > Alphaproteobacteria > Rhizobiales > Xanthobacteraceae > Pseudolabrys. The sequence continues at coordinate 2,041 of DATBZY010000193.1, forward strand.
GTCGGGGGCGCGGCGGGAGGCGATATAGGGCGGCAGCGGCATCGCCCCGCGTTCCGCGATGGCCTGGTCGAGCACCGGACCATGGAAGGAAAATGAAAGAGTTACCTCGCCTCCCTCATCTTTTTGTGAAACTTGAGCGTCGAGCTCTCCGAGGAAACAGACCCGCCCCTCGGTGCCAAACCGCAGCGTATCGCCAACCTCCACCTTTTTGGCGCCGAGGATGAAAGCGCGCCAATGCGAGCCGTCGATCCGTTTGTGCAGGGTGGCCTCGATCGCCGGCTCGGTTGGGCCGCGGCCGACCCGCCGGCCCGACAGCCGCGCCGCGATCACCTTGCTGTCGTTGACCACCAGGCAATCGCCCGGGCGCAACAGGTCGGGCAAATCGGTGAACGTGCGGTCTTCCAGCTCGGCCACCTGCCCCGGCCGCACCACCAGCAGCCGCGCCGCATCGCGCGGGCTCGCCGGCCGCAACGCGATGCGATCCGCCGGCAGCTCGAAGTCGAACAGGTCGGTGCGCATGGTTCTTACCTCGCCCCGCAAGCGGGGAGAGGTCGACGTCCGAGCGTCAGCGAGGACGTCGGATGAGGGGCTGGTGAGGTTGGCATTCTGATGAAAGGCCCCCTCATCCGGCTCGCTGCGCTCGCCACCTTTTCCCCGCACGCGGGGAGAAGAAACTACGCCCCCATCGTCGCCTTGATGATCTTGTCGGGGTTGGCCACCGGCTCGCCGCGCTTGATTTTGTCGACGTTCTCCATGCCCTCGATCACATTGCCCCAGGCGGTGTACTGGTTGTCGAGGAAGCGGGCGTCGTCGAAGCAGATGAAGAACTGGCTGTCGCCGGTGTCCGGGCTGGACGCGCGCGCCATCGACACCGTGCCGCGCACATGCGGCTCCTTGTTGAACTCGGCCTTGAGCTTTTTGCCCGAGCCGCCGGTACCGGTGCCCTGCGGGCAGCCGGTCTGCGCCATGAAGCCGTCGATCACGCGGTGGAACACGATGCCGTCGTAGAAGCCCTGCTTCACCAGTTCCTTGATGCGCGCGACGTGGCCGGGCGCCAGATCGGGGCGCATGGCGATCACCACCGGCCCTTGCGTGGTTTCCAGCGTGAGCGTGTCTTCAGGTTTGGCCATTTCAAAACTCCTTTGATTTCATGTTCGTCATGGCCGGGCTTGTCCCGGCCATCCCGATTCATGGGGCACCGTGCCCTCCTTGTCGGGGTCGCCGGGACAAGCCCGGCGACGACAGCGGAAATTACTTCGCGTCGGCGGCGACTTGAATCTTCAAAATCTTGTCCGGATCCGGCACCGGCTCGCCCTTCTTGATCTTGTCGACCACGTCCATGCCGGACACCACCTGGCCGATCACAGTGTATTGCCCGTTCAGGCTCGGCCCGTCGGCATACATGATGAAGAATTGCGAATTGGCGGAATTGTTATCGCCGCCGCGCCGCGCCATGCCGACGATGCCGCGCGTGAACGGCACGTTGGAGAATTCCGCCGGCAGATTGCCGTATTTCGAACCGCCCGAGCCGTTGCCGTTCTGCCCGTCGCCGGTCTGCGCCATGAAACCGGCGATCACGCGATGGAACGGCACATTGTTGTAGAAGCCCTCGCGCGTCAGCAGCTTGATGCGCTCGGCATGCTTGGGCGCGATGTCGTTGCGCAGCTTGATGATGATGCGGCCATTCTTGGTGTCGAGCAGAATGGTGTTCTGCGGATCGAGGCCGGCCGGCAATTTGACCTGCGCGAAAGCCGGAGTGGCGCAGACGAGCGCGACGACGAAAGCGAGAATGCGAACCATGATATCTCCCGACTTGTTGATTGGCGCATGATCTTGTCCGAAAACCGGAATCCACTTTTCGGGATCATGCGCTAACGCTGGAATTTTGATTTCAGGCGCGCGGCGACCGATGCCGGCACGAAGGCGGATACGTCGCCGCCCATGCCGGCGATCTGACGCACCAATGTGGCGGTGATCGGGCGCACCATCGGCGAGGCCGGCAGGAATACGCTCTGCATCTCGGGGGCCATCGCCTGGTTCATGCCCGCCATCTGCATTTCATAGTTGAAATCGGTGCCGTCGCGCAGGCCGCGGACCAGCAGCGTCGCGCCCGCCTGGCGTGCGGCCTCGACCACCAGACCGGAAAAGGTGACGCAAGCCAACTCGCATTTGGCCGCGCGCGCGAGCGGCCCACAGATGTCCTGCAGCATGCTCATCCGCTCGTCGGTGGAAAACAGCGGCGCTTTGCCGGGATTAACGCCGACCGCGATCACAAGTTTGTCAGCAAGCCGCACGGCGTGGCTAACCACGTCGAGATGGCCGTTGGTGACGGGGTCGAATGACCCCGCGTAAAGGGCGGTCCGCGGCATAAGCGGGGGGTCTACCCCGCCCTTTTGCCCCCGGCAAGGCCGTCACGCCGGCTTGCGCCCTTGCCGCTTTGGACCCTTTGCCGCTTTCGAACGTTTGACCTTTGAACCGCTCGCTTGGAGGCAGCGACTAACCCCCAAGACCATCAAGGACAGGGGGGCCGTCATGCTGAAATCGATCACCGCCGTTATGGCCGCCGCCGCGATTGCCGGCGTACTGACGCTGCTATCGGCCCCGAGCGCCCGACTCGATGCCGGCCCGCTCGCAAAGCCGGCGGAGGCCGCGTTGAAGGCCTGCACCCAGCAGCCTTGGCCCTATCTCAACTGCGTCGGCACCCCGCTCGGAAATCCGCGCATCCGGCTGGTGACCGCCGAGCGCCTGGCGCGGTAGCGCCGGCAAGCGGGCCACCGGCTTACCCGCCGGCCAACGGCGGGTTAGGCTCTCTTTCGGGACTATTGCGATCCTGAGGGAGGGACCATGCGCCGGGTCGTTGTTGCGGCAGTCGCTATGCTGTGGGCCAACTCCGCCTTCGCTCAGCCTTATCCGAACCATCCGATCCGCATCATCGTGCCGACGCCGGCCGGCGGTCCGGTCGATGTGATGGCGCGCCTGATCGGCAATGCGCTGCCGGCCACGCTCGGCCAGAGCGTTATCGTCGAGAACAAGCCGGGCGCCGGCGACACCATCAGCGTATAGCCGTCCGGATCGGCGGCCGCCG
>DATBZY010000194.1:0-3047 GCA_036512915.1 Pseudolabrys sp.
CGAGGTCGATATTGTCGGGTGTGATCGACATCGAGGTGACGGCGCGCAATTTCGGATTGGCCGCCAGCACCGCGCGATCGACCTTATCGTGCAGCAGCGAGAACAAGATGTCGCATTTGCGCACCGCCGCGATCAGCTTCGACTTGGCGAGGATCTTGCTCGAATCGGCATTGATCCTGACGGTGGCGATGGCGCGCAGCCGCTCCAGCGCGCTGGGCGCGATCGGCTGGGTGACGAAGACGCGCGGGCGCGCCGTCACCGCTGCCACCGCACGATGCCGGCGACGCCATCAACGGCGCATTGCGCGCCGTCGGGGATCTTGCGGGTGGCATCGAGCACGCCGAGCACCATAGGGATGCCGCGCTCGCGCGCCAGTGACGCCATATGCGAGGTCGAGCCACCGAGTTCGGCCACTACGCCGGCGACCCGCGACAGGATGTGGCTGAGCGCAGGCCCCGCCACCTTGGTCACCAGGATGTCGCCCGGCGCCACGCGCTCGAGCTCGCATTCACAATTCACCACCACCGCGCGCCCCGAACCCCAGCCGATGCCGGCGGGATGGCCGTTGATGCCGGGATGCCGCAACCAGATCTCGTCGGGCACGATGGCGGGCTCGACATGCAGCGGGCGCGACTGCAACAGCTTGAAGCCGCTCTCATCCATCGCCCATTCGATCTCGACCGGGCCGCCGGCGAGTTGCTCGCACTTGCGCAGCAGGCGACCAAGCGTCACCGCCTGACCCGGCGACAGACACGGCTCGTTGACCAGCTCCGCGGGTACGAGTTGCGGCGCCGATTCGCCATGCGCGCAGGTGTCGCGATGGTTCTTGCGGCCGGCCTCGACCGTGCGTAGGAAACCGTTCTTGCTGAGCACGACGCGGTCGGGTACCACCTCGCCCTGCGCGATCGCCGAGCCGAGGCCCCAGGTCGCGGAAATCAGCATATGCCCTTCAGAAGTCTCGCTGAGGCCGCCGCCCGACGCTTTCGCCGAGATCAGCGGCTGGATCAGCACGCCCATGGCGGTGTCGGCGGGCGACAGGCCATGATTTTCCATGTAGCGGCGGGCATGCGAGGTCCACAGCGCCGCCCAGCAGGCGCGCACCGCGGTGAGGAATTCGGTTTCGTCGCTGAGCCCGAGGAAGCTTTCGAACTGGCCGGCAAAATTGGCGCCCTTGCGGTCCTCGATCAGCGCCGAGGAGCGCACCACGCCGAGCGGGGACTGCGCCTGCTGCGCGCGCCAGGCGGCGAGCAGCGGCTCCAGGATTTCCGGCGCGATCGGCTGCTGGTAGAGCGCCAGCCTGACCGCCACCGACAGCTTGCGCGAGGTCGGCAGATCGGCCTCGTTGTACTGCGCCAACATCTCATCGATGCCGAGATGGCGCGCCTGATGCCGATAGGCTTCCGCCGTGAGCGAGAAGCCGCCCGGCGTCGGCAGGCCGGCCTGCGTCAGGCTCGCGAGATTAGCCGCCTTCGGCCCGACATTCTCGGGGTCGGTGGCGGCGGGATCGGAGAGCGGGAGGATGAACGCGGTCATGCGATTTCAAGATCCCGTCGTTACCAATGGAACGGCAAGCTCCCTCTCCCCGTGTGCGGGGAGAGGTGAAGCCTATTTCACGTGATCGCCGTAGCCCGGCAGCGGGTCGACGACGGTGATCTGCTTCACGGGAAAGTTCGACACGATCTCGATCTCGTTCTTTTTCACGATCAGCATTTCTTCGATGCGCACGCCGTAGCGGAATTTCTTGCCGTGCTGCGTCTCGAGCGCGAATGTCATGCCTTCCTGGATATCGATCGGATGATCGAGCGACCAGATGCGCGAGATCACCGGCGGATCGTATTGCGCCAGGCCAAGGCCGTGGCCCCACAGATTGGCGGCGGCCTGGTCTTCGTCCTCGTAGCCCCAGGTCTCCTGCGCCGACGGCCACTGCATCGCGATGTCGCGCGTGGTGGCGCCGACCTTCACCGCACCGATCGAATCGTACAGCCACTTGAGCGCGGTATTGTAGGTGTCCTTCTGCTCCTGGCTCGGCTCCTTGCCAACGCAGTAGGTGCGGTAATAGCAGGACTTATAGCCGTTCCAGGTGAGCGCGGCCAAATCCATAAACACGATGTCGCCGGGCTGGATGATGCGGTCGGAGAAGTTGCGCCAGTTCGGCCAGGTGTTCGGGCCGGACGACACGATGACGTCCTCGACGTCTTCCATGCCCGGGATGTTGTAGAGATATTGCATCAGATGCGCGGTGACCTGGTTTTCGGTGACGCCGGGGCGCAGGAACTTCATGCACTCCCAGTGCGTGGCATCGCCGATGGCTCCGACGATGCGGAAGCATTCCTGCTCGTCGAGGCTCTTGACCGCGCGCGCTTCCATCATTGGGGTCATGCCGTCGACCCAGTTGATGTTGTGCTCCTTGAAGACCTGGATCATGTTGATGTCGACGAAGTCGACGCCGAGCTTCTGGCCGGCGACGCCGTTGTCCTTCATTGCTTGGATGACCGCTTTGGCGAACTTGGTCACCTGCTGGATCGAGGCCGGACCGGCCGCGCCTTTGATCCAGGCGAAGGAATGACGCACGTTCTCTTTCGGAATCCACGGCGAGTGGCGCTCGATCTGGAAGCCGATGTCACCCTGTTCGAAAATAATTGGCCGGCCGTCGCCGCACAACATGGCGTAGCGCAGGCCGGGCTTGAGCCGGCACCAGCCCGGCGTCAGCGTGCCGGTGATGTAGCGGACGTTCTCGTCGTACATGCAGAGCACGGCGCCGAGGCCGTGCTTCTTCATCATCTTCCGTGCGCGCTCGATGCGATATTCGCGTAGCCGGTCCCAGTTGACCCGCTGCTGCCAATCCATTCCAGCGATGCCGAAATTCGCAACACCCATGGCGTTCCTCCGACTGGCGCGTAAACCGCCCGTTCCCGTGCTGATTGGGCGAAATTCTATGCCGGTTGGCAGGTGAAGCGAAAATAATATATTCTGCGTCAGCTCATTAGATTTTCTAATAGCAGGGTTTAAAGGGGCATTCATGGCCAATATCCCGCTGCGGCAAATCC
>DATBZY010000195.1:0-3051 GCA_036512915.1 Pseudolabrys sp.
CGAGGTCGATATTGTCGGGTGTGATCGACATCGAGGTGACGGCGCGCAATTTCGGATTGGCCGCCAGCACCGCGCGATCGACCTTATCGTGCAGCAGCGAGAACAAGATGTCGCATTTGCGCACCGCCGCGATCAGCTTCGGCTTGGCGATGATCTTGCTCGAGTCGGTATTGATCTTGACGGTGGCGATGGCGCGCAGCCGCTCCAGCGCGCTGGGCGCGATCGGCTGGGTGACGAAGACGCGCGGTTTCGTTGTCATCGTTGCCACCGCACGATGCCGGCGACGCCGTCGACGGCGCATTGCACGCCGTCGGGAATTTTGCGGGTGGCGTCGAGCACGCCGAGCACCATCGGAATACCCCTTTCCCGTGCGAGCGAGGCCAGATGCGAGGTCGAGCCGCCGAGCTCGGCGACCACGCCGGCGACCCGCGGCAGGATTTGGCTGAGCGCCGGGCCGGCTACGCGCGTGATCAGGATATCGCCCTGGGCGACGCGCGTCAGTTCGCATTCGCAGTTCACCACCACGGCGCGTCCCGAACCCCAGCCGATGCCAGCGGGATGGCCGTTGAGGCCGGGATGATCGAGCCAAATGGCGTCCGGCACGTGCGCCGGCTCGACGTGCAGCGGCCGCGACTGCAGCAGCTGGAAGCCGCTCTCGTCCATCGCCCATTCGATCTCGACCGGCTGGCCGGCGAGTTGCTCGCACTTGCGGAGCAGGCGGCCGAGCGTCACCGCCTCGCCGGGCGTCAGACACGGCTCGTTCACCTGATCCGCCGGCACCAGTTGCGGCGCGGAGACGCCGTGATCGCAGGTGTCGCGATGGCCCTTGCGGCCGGCTTCGACCGTGCGCAGAAAGCCGTTTTTGCCGAGCAAGATGCGGTCGGGCACCACCTCGCCCTGCGCGATCGCCGAGCCGAGGCCCCAGGTGGCGGAGATCAGCATGTGGCCTTCGGCGGTCTCGCTCAGGCCACCGCCGGACGCGCGGGCGGAAATCAGTGGCTGGATCAGCGCGCCCATCGCGGTATCGGCAGGCGACAGCTCGTGATTTTCCATATAGCGGCGGGCGTGCGAGGTCCACAACGCCGCCCAGCAGGCGCGCACCGCGGTGAGGAATTCGGTTTCGTCGGAGAGGCCGAGGAAGCTTTCGAACTGGCCAGCGAAATTCGCGCCCTTGCGGTCCTCGATCAGCGCCGAGGAACGCACCACGCCGAGCGGGGCGGCCGCCCGCTGCGCGCGCCACGCCGCCAGCAGCGGCTCGAGAATTTCCGGCGCGATCGGCTGCTCGTAGAGCGCCAGCCGGATCGCGATCGAGAGTCGACGCGAGGCCGACTGGTCGGCCGCGTTGTATTGCGCCACCAAGTCCGCGATGCCGAGATGGCGCAGCTGATGATGATAAGCCTCCGCCGTGAGCGAAAATCCGCCCGGCGTCGGCAGGCCTGCTTGCGTCAGCGTGGCGAGATTAGCCGCCTTCGGCCCGACATTCTCGGGGTCGGTGGCGGCGGGATCGGAGAGCGGGAGGATGAACGCGGTCATGCGATTTCAAGATCCCGTCGTTACCAATGGAACGGCAAGCTCCCTCTCCCCGCATGCGGAAAGAGGGAAAGAGGTCACTTCACGTGATCGCCGTAGCCGGGCATCGGATCAACGGCCGTGATCTGCTTAACGGGGAAGTTCGAGACGATCTCGATCTCGTTCTTCTTCACGATCAGCATTTCCTCGATGCGCACGCCGTAGCGGAACTTCTTGCCGTGCTGGGTCTCGAGCGCGAAGGTCATGCCTTCCAAGATCTCCACCGGGTGATCGAGCGACCAGATGCGCGAGATCACCGGCGGATCGTATTGCGCCAGCCCGAGACCGTGGCCCCACAGATTGGCGGCGGCCTGGTCTTCGTCCTCGTAGCCCCAGGTCTCCATCGCCGACGGCCACTTCAGCGCGATTTCGCGCGTGGTGGTGCCGACCTTCACCGCGCCGATCGAATCGTACAGCCATTCGAGCGCGGTGGCGTAGGTGTCCTTCTGCTCCTGCGTGGGCTCCTTGCCGACGCAATAGGTGCGGTAATAGCAAGACTTGTAGCCGTTCCAGGTCACCGCCGCGAGATCCATGAACACGATGTCGCCGGGCTGGATGATGCGGTCGGAGAAGTTGCGCCAGTTCGGCCAGGTGTTCGGACCGGACGACACGATCACGTCCTCCACGTCCTCGATACCGGGAATGTTGTAGAGATACTTCATCAGGTGCGCGGTGACCTGGTTCTCGGTGACGCCGGGGCGCAGGAACTTCATGCACTCCCAGTGCGTGGCGTCGCAGATGGCGCCGACGATGCGGAAGCATTCCTGCTCGTCGAGGCTCTTGACCGCGCGCGCTTCCATCATCGGGGTCATGCCGTCGACCCAAGTGATCCCCTTGTCCTTGAACACCTGGATCATGTTGACGTCGATGAAGTCGCATCCGAGCTTCTGCCCGGCGACGCCGTGACGCTTCATCTCCTCGAGGATGGCGTTGGCGAACTTGGTTACCTGCATGATCGACGCCGGGCCGGCAGCGCCCTTGATCCAGGCGAAGGAGTGGCGAATGTTCTCCTTCGGCAGCCACGGCGAGTGGCGTTCGACCTGGGCGCCGATGTCGCCCTGCTCGAACAATATCGGCCGCCCGTCGCCGCACAGCAGCGCAAAGCGCAGGCCGGGCTTGAGCCGGCACCAGCCCGGCGTCAGCGTGCCGGTGATGTAGCGGCAATTCTCGTCGTACATGCACAGCACGGCGCCGAGGCCATGCTTCTTCATCATCTGGCGCGCGCGCTCGATGCGGTATTCACGCAGCCGGTCCCAGTTGACCTTCTGCTGCCAATCCATTCCAGCAATGCCGAAATTCGCAACACCCATGGCGTTCCTCCGACTGGCGCTAAGAACCGCGCCGTTCCCGTGCTGATTGGGCGAAATTCTATGCCGGTTGGCAGGTGAAGCGAAAATAATATATTCTGCGTCAGCTCATTAGATTTTCTAATAGCAGGGTTTAAAGGGGCATTCATGGCCAATATCCCGCTGCGGCAAATCC
>DATBZY010000196.1:0-15367 GCA_036512915.1 Pseudolabrys sp.
GCGCATGTCGTCGGCGGTGATGCGCGGCACCGTCTCCAGCGTGCCCTTGCTCTCGCGGCCATAAGGATGGCCCGGGAAAGCGGTCTGCCACCAGCTGCGGCTGGCGAGATCGTTCGGATTGGTGGTGTCGCGGCGCAACGAAGAGAGCTCCTGCCCGCGCACCCGCTCGATCGCCTCGGCGTCGAAACGCGGCGCCGTCAGCGCGAGCCGCAACAGGTCGAACGCCTCCTCGCGATGCTCGTTGAGCGCACGCAGCGAGCCGCGAAAATCGTCGCGGCCGACATGGAAGCTGAGCTCGATGGCGTGGCTCTCCAGCCGCTCGTGGAAGGTCTTGCCGTCGAGGTCGCCGGCGCCCTCGTCGAGCAGGTCGGCCGCCAAGTTGGCGGCGCCCGACTTTTCCGCGTCGTCCTGGCTGGAGCCACCATGGAAGGCGTAGTTGAGCGAGACCAGCGGGACGGTCTGTTCACGCACCAGCCAGGCCTCGATGCCGGCGGGGCTGACGATCTTTTCGATCGTCATCGCCGAGGCGACGGGCGCCGCCGTCAGCAGCGCAAGCGCGGCGAGCGCGATCGCAGCCAACATCCGCGTCATGACCGCTTCTCCGCCGCTGGGCTCACATCTTTGATCAGGTGGCCGGTGACCGAGCGCCGCTTGTCGAGCCATTGACGGGCGGCGTCCTGCACTTGGCTCGCGGTGACGGCGCGGATGCGGTCCGGCCAGCGGCGCACGTCGTCGACGGTGGCGCCGGTCATCAACGCGGCGCCGTACCAGCGCGCCATACTGGCTTGGTTATCCTGCGCAAAAATCGCGTCGGCGATCATCCGGAATTTGGTGCGCTCCAATTCCTCGGCCGACACGCCCTTATCGATCACTTGCGCGATCACGGCGTCGGCTTCTGCCTCGAGCTGCGGCAGCGTGATGCCCTGGCGCGGCGCGCCGTAAACGCCAAACTTCGACATATCGAGCGCGGAGCTGTCGTAGCCTGCCCCCGCCATGACCGCGATCGGCTTGTCCACTACCAGCGCGCGATAGAGCCGGCTGTTGGAGCCTGACCCAAGAATATGCGCGAGCACCTCCAGCGCTTCCGACTCGCCGGGCTTGGCGGTGGCGAACGACGGCACCAGATAGGTGCGCTGGATCATCGGCTGCTCGACGCGCGCGTCGGCGAGCGTGAGCGAGCGCGCCGCCACCGGCGGCGGCTCCTGCGGCCGCTGGCGCGGCAATATCGTGGCGTGGCGCGCGACCTTGCCGTAGGTTTCCTCGGCGAGCTTGCGCGCCGTCTCCGGATCGACGTCGCCGGCGATCACCACCACCGCGTCGTTCGGCCCATAGAAGCGGCGGTAGAAGCCGATGGCATCGTCGCGGCTGAGCTGCTCCATCTCGTGCCGCCAGCCGATCACCGGCTTGCCATAGGGATGGTTGAGGAACAGCGCGGCGTCGATCTGCTCGCCGAGCCGCGCGCGCGGATTATTGGCGACGCGCTGGTTCTGCTCCTCGAGGATCACGTTGCGCTCCGGCAGCACCACCGCATCGGTGAGTTGCAGGCCGGTCATGCGGTCGGCTTCGAACTCCATCACCGTCTTGAGCTGCTCGCGCGGCACGCGCTGGAAATAACCGGTGTAGTCGCTTGAAGTGAAGGCGTTTTCCTGGCCGCCGAGCGCTGCGACCACGCGCGAGAACCGCCCGGTCGGATTCTTCGCCGTGCCCTTGAACATCAGATGTTCGAGGAAATGCGCCAGCCCCGATTTGCCCGGCGTCTCGTCGGCGGCGCCGACCTTGTACCAGATCATGTGGGTGACGACCGGCGCGCGGTGGTCGGGAATCACCACCAGTTCGAGCCCGTTCGCCAGCGTGAAGTCGGCGATCTTGGCGCCAACCTGTTCGGCGGCGAGTGCGGGCGCGGCCAGCGCCAAGCCAAGCGCCGCGGCGGAGGCTAAGCAAGCAAAAGATTTGGAAAGCACGTTGGGAATCTTCCAGGCTTTCGTTGTTGCCGCCCCACCCGGGGTTCGCGCCGCCACGTACGAAAATGGAAATCGGAACGGCGAGCGCCGCGCGCCTAGTGACCGCTGTCGACGGTGCCGTGATCTTCCGGGGTGGGCACGGTGGGCTTAAACGTTTTGGTGGCCTTGCTGAGGCCGTAGGGCTGGTCCGGCGACGGCGTCTGGTAGCCGGGCGGCGGCGCGGTCAGCGCGGCGCGCGGCGGCTCCTTGGTGAACTTGGCAACTTCATCTTCTTTTTCGCCGAATATGTTGGTTCCGCCGAATAGGTTTGAGAAGAAGGTACCCTTCTGGTTCAGCTCGGCCCCCGTGATCCGGTCGCCGGGCGATGCGCTGTTCGGTTCGGCGTTGGTCTGGCGCGGCGCCGTGCGCGGATTGCCGCCGGGCGTGAGTTGATCGGCCGACAGCGGATTCTGCTCGCGTTCGCGTTCCTCGCTGATGTTGCGATTACGCGCCTGCTCCTTTTCGACCTTGCGCCGGGTGGCGTCCGGATCCTTCGGCCACGCCGGATTGTTCGCCACCACGGCATCGCTTTTTTCCGGCGGCGGCAAAGCGCGGCTGGGTGGAATCACCAGCGGCGCGCGCTCCTGGTAGTTGATCGCTTCACCGTCCCGGCGCAGACCGAGACTTTCGAGGACGCCGCGGAAAACCTGTTTGTCGAGCGAGACCTCGTCGTCAGCCGCGCGCGCCGGCAACGACGTCGCCAGCATGGCAACGCCGAGCGCCAAGCTTAACGCCGCGCTGGCGTAAAACTTCGTGGTCAGACCTGTCGGCCGCCGTGCTGTCATGCGAAACTGGCCTCTGCGCTTCGAATTCTGAAGAAATTCGCCTTGCAGCCTGGGTTCTTGCAGCCTGGGTTATTGCCTTGGATCAGGGCGCTTTTGCGGCGCGGTCCCCAGCCAGGGATTCATACAGGAGGCCGGCCACCCCGGCAACGATGGCCACATCGGCTAGGTTAAAAACATACCAGTTGAACCGCCAAATACCGGCCGAAACGTGGAAAAACACGAAATCGGCGACCCAGCCATAGGCCAGCCGGTCGATGGCATTGCCCACCGCCCCGCCGATAATGAGGCCGAGGGAGAGCGCGGTCAGCCGGTCGCGCGCCCGCGCCAGCCACACCCATAACAGCACCACCGCCAGCGCCTTCACCGCCAGCAGGACCCATTGGCCCAGCGCCCCTTGCATCTGGAACAGGCCATAGCTGATGCCGGTATTGCGGGTGAGCACGAAATCGAAGAACGGGCCGAGCCGCAGCGGGCCGTTGGCGCCGAGATCGAACACGAACAGCAGGTAAAGCTTGCTCGCCTGATCGAGCAGGCCGGCGATGGCCGCCACGGTGAGGCCGAAGCGCGTGAGCGGGCCGGAAAGGTAGGACGATGCTGTCATTCGTTCGGCCCGTGCGGGCTACTCCGCCGCCTTGCGCATGGTTTCCCATTCGCGCAACGCCTTCGCGTCGCGCGGCGAGACATCCGGAAACTGCGGATCGGCGCCGATGCTGGTGAGGATTTTCCACGAGCGCGCGCATTTGGTGCCTGCGGCGCGATTGGGCACCACCGCAACGCCGGCAACGTCCGGCAGACGGAAGGCGTTGGCGGGACCTTCGCCCTCAACCAGCGTCGCCGCCGACGTGATGCACACCTCGGCAAGATCGATATCGACCACCGCCTCGTACAGTTCCGGATTGGAGACATGCACGATCGGATGCGCCTCCAGCGAGGAGCCGATGCGTTTTTGCGCACGCTCGATCTCGATCGCGCCGGTGACGACGCGGCGCACGGTGCGAACTTTGCGCCACTTCTCGGCGAGCTTGTCGTCGCGCCACGCGGCCGGCACCTCGGGGAAAGCCTGCAGGTGCACCGACGGCGCATCGGCGCCGTAGCGCGATCCCCAAGACTCCTCCGCCGTGAAGCACAGCATCGGCGCCAGCCAGGTCACCGTGCAGCGGAACAGATGATCGAGCACGCTGAGGCAGGCCTTGCGGTTCACCGACGAAATCGGATCGCAGTAGAGCGTGTCCTTGCGAATGTCGAAATAGAACGCCGACAGATCCGCGGTCATGAAATTGCTGAGCGCGGCGAAGATGCGCTTGGTGTCGAAATCGGCGTAGGCCTGCCGCACCAGCGCGTCGAGCTCAGTGAGCCGATGCAGCATCAGCCGCTCCAACTCCGGCATGCGCTCGAGCTTGACGCGGTCGTCCTCGTGGAAATGCGCCAGGGAGCCGAGCATCCAGCGGATGGTGTTGCGCAGCTTGCGATAGGTCTCGACCGTGGTCTTGAGAATCTCCGGCCCGATGCGCAGATCGTCGGCGTAATCGGAAGCACAGACCCACATGCGCAGAATGTCGGCGCCGGACTGCTTGATCACGTCCTGCGGCGCGGTGACGTTGCCGAGCGACTTCGACATCTTGCGGCCGGCCTCGTCGAGCACGAAGCCGTGGGTGAGCACCACGTCATAGGGCGCGCGCCCGCGCGTGCCGCAGCTCTCCAGCAGCGACGAGTGGAACCAGCCGCGGTGCTGGTCGCTGCCTTCCAGATACATCACGGTGTCGCGGCCGCCGTCGACCTTGCGCTTGATGCCGGCGAGCGAGGGGAAATGCACCGGGTCTTCCAGCACGAAGGCGTGGGTCGAGCCGGAATCGAACCAGACGTCGAGAATGTCGTCGACTTTCTGCCAGCCTTCGCTGGCGCGTTGGGCCAGAAAGCGCGCGGCGGCGCCCGGCTGGTACCAGGCATCGGCGCCCTCCTGCTCGAAGGCCTCGACGATGCGCACATTGACCTCCGGATCGTCGAGGATATCGACCGAGCCTTCGGCCTTCTCCTTGATGAACACGGTGATCGGCACGCCCCAGGCACGCTGGCGCGAGATCACCCAGTCGGGGCGGCTCTCGATCATGCCGGTGATGCGGTTCTGCCCGGCGGTGGGTACCCAGCGCGTTTCTCGGATCGCACGCTCAGCCGCTTCACGCAAAGTTGGATTGCGAATTGGTTTTTTCTCAGTTGGCGTCCATTGTGCATATGAAACAGCCGGCACGTTTTCGATGGGCTTATCCATCGCAATGAACCACTGCGGTGTGTTGCGGAAGATGATCGGCTTCTTCGAGCGCCAGGAATGCGGATATTGGTGCTTGAGCCGCGCGCGTGCGATCAGCATGCCGGCCGCGGCCAGCGCCTTGATCACTGCCTCGTTGGCGTCGCCCTTCTCGCCCTTGTCGTTGATGACGCGCTTGCCGGTGAAGCCGTGAGCCGCTTCGGTGAAGGCGCCGTTCTCGTCGACGGTGTAGGGAATGGCCGGATTGATGCCGCGCGCTTCCAGCGCGCGGGCATTCGAGGTCCAGACCTCGAAGTCCTCGCGGCCATGCCCGGGCGCGGTGTGGACGAAGCCGGTGCCGGTGTCCTCGGTGACGTGGTCGCCGGAGAGCAGCGGCACGTCGAAATCATAGCCGCCCATTTGTTTTAGCGGATGAGCACAACGTGCGCTCATCAATTGCTTGTAGTCGATATCATCGACCAACTTAAAATCATTTACCTTCGCAGCCTTGAACACATCCCCCGCGAGTTTTTTGGCCAAAATGAAACGCTCTCCGACGTGCGCCCAATTTCCGGCTGGAGCATCAACAACTTCAAATAATCCATACTCTATATATTTCGAGTACGAAATCGCACGATTTCCAGGAAGCGTCCACGGAGTGGTGGTCCAAATTACAATTGAAGCTCCGTCTTTTCCGAGGGCAGAGACTTGGCTTGGACCAGCCGCGCCCGACGTAGCGTTTTGAAATGTTACCCAAGAGGTAACCGGAAACTTCACCCACACCGTATCCGAGGTGTAATCCTCGTACTCGACCTCGGCTTCGGCCAGCGCCGTCTTCTCCACCACGCTCCACATCACCGGCTTGCTGCCGCGATACAACGTGCCGGTGGCCGCGAATTTCATCAGCTCGCGCGCGATCTGCGCCTCGGCGAAAAAATCCATCGTGGTGTAGGGGTGCGCCCAGTCGCCCTCGACGCCGAGGCGCTTGAACTCCGCGCGCTGCACGTCGATCCAGTGTTGGGCGAAGGCGCGGCACTCCTGGCGGAATTCGACCAGCGCGGCGGGATTGGACAGGTCCGGCTTCGGCTTGCCCTTAGCGCGATAATTCTCCTCCTCGATCTTCCATTCGATCGGCAGGCCGTGGCAGTCCCAGCCCGGCACATAGTTGGAATCGTAGCCGAGCATCTGCTGGCTGCGCGTCACCACGTCCTTGAGGATTTTGTTGAGCGCGTGCCCGATATGGATGTTGCCATTGGCGTAAGGCGGGCCGTCGTGCAGGATAAATTTCTCGCGGCCCTTAGCCGCCGCCCGCAGTTGCTGGTAGAGGCCGCCGTTCTCCCAGCGCGCCAGGATTTCCGGCTCCTTCTGCGGCAGCCCGGCGCGCATCGGGAAATCCGTCTGCGGCAGGAACAGCGTCTCGGAATAATCGCGCTCGGGTTTGCTCATGGCGGGCTGTGTAGCAGGCGGTAACGCGCCCGCAAAGACGGGTTTTCAGGCGCCTTCAAGTTCGCCCAGCTTCGGAAATGCCTTGCCGGCGCGCTTGAGCGCGTCGCGGGCCTGGCCTGCGTCGGCCATCATGTGGCGCTTGAGGGTCTCGATCGATTCGAATTTCTGCTCGTGGCGGATCCAGCCGATGAAGGCGACGTCGAGCGTCTGCCCGTACAGGTCGCCGTCGAAGTCGAACAGGAACACCTCGAGCAGCGGCGCGCCATTATCGAACGTCGGCCGCACCCCGAAGCTGGCGACGCCGTCATAGCGCATGTCGCCGATGCCGATGCGCACCGCATAGATGCCGTGCTTGAGGCCGCAGGCCGGATCGAGCTTGAGATTGGCGGTGGGAAAGCCGAGCTCGCGCCCGCGCTTTTCGCCGTGGACGACTTCGCCCGACACGAACCAGGGCGCGCCCAGAAGCTCGGTCGCCTCCGCCACCTTGCCGGCGGCGAGCGCCGCGCGCACCGCGCCCGAGGACACCGGGCGACCCTCATCCTCCAGCGGCGGCACGATGTTGACCGCGAAGCCGAGCCGCGCGCCCTGCTCGGCCAGATACGCCGGCGAGCCGGCGCGCTTTTGCCCGAAATGGAAATCGAAGCCGATCGCCGCGCCGCCGATGCCGAAACGTCCGATTAGGATGCGTTCGATGAAATCGGCCGCCGAGGTGGCGGCAAGCCGCGCGTCGAATGTCATGACCACGGCGCCGTCGAGCCCGGTCGCCGCCAGCAGGCGCAGCTTGTCGCGCTCGCTCGAGAGCTGGAACAGCGTGTCCTGCGGCCGCAGGAACAGCCGCGGATGCGGCGCGAAGGTCAACGCCGCGGCCTTGCGCCCGAGCGCCTTGGCGCGCTTAAGCGCGGCCCCGATCACGGCGCGGTGGCCGCGGTGCACGCCGTCAAAATTGCCGATCGCCAGCACGGCGCCGTGCAGCGGTCCGGGATCGCCCTCGCGCGCGACGTGGAAGACTTTCGCTGGGTGAACGGGCTTGGTCATCGGGCGGCTGGGCGGTTGTGGGAGATAGAGGTCACAAAATGCTCATTTTGGCGCGGGCTAGAGTTTGATCCGTTTAGACTGAATCGGAGTCTTAGCTAACATTTTGTTTGTGCGTGATCTTTTCCGAAAACCGGTTGCCACTTTTCGGGATCATTGCACGAAGCCTTTTGGGCGCGGATACGGTTACCGCGCCGCTAACAAAGTTTCAAATTAACGGGTTATTCAAGCGCCGTTGCTAGGTTGCACTATCTCTGGGGGGCGCCCATCACGGGCGATGTGCCATGGCTGTCGATCTGTCGATGCCGGTTCTGATCGTGGACGACTACAACACGATGGTCCGCATCATCCGCAATCTGCTCCGGCAGCTCGGCTTCGAGCATATCGACGACGCCAATGACGGCTCGGAAGCGCTCGCCAAGATGCAGCAGTTCAAATACGGCCTGGTGATCTCCGACTGGAACATGGAGCCGATGACCGGCTACGCCCTGCTGCAGCAGGTGCGCTCCGACCCCGCCCTGGCCAAGACCCCATTCATCATGGTGACGGCGGAATCCAAGACCGAAAACGTGATCGCAGCCAAGAAGGCGGGCGTGTCGAACTATATCGTCAAGCCGTTCAACGCGCAGACCCTCAAGAGCAAGATCGACTCGATATTCCCGGACCAAGCCTGACGCGTCCGCGCCATTCTCGCTTACCACGTCAATTGCCGCATTACCGCCTTCGGCATTTCGCCGGCGGCAGCGAACACACCGCTGAGCGCCTTGCTGTCGGGCCGTTCGCGCCCGCCCAGCTCCTCGGCGTGGATGCCTGACGTCACGAACAGGAAATCGATGCCGACCGTGTGCGCGCCTTTCAGATCGGTGCGCACCGAATCGCCGACCGCCAGCACGCGCTTGAGCGCCACTTTACGGCCGCTCGCAGCTTCCGCCTTAGCCAAAGCCATCTCGTAGATCGGCCGATACGGCTTGCCGGCATAGAGCACCTCGCCGCCCATGGTGGCATACAGATCGGCGATCGAGCCCGCGCAATAGACCAGCTTGTCGCCGCGCTCGACCACCACGTCGGGATTGCCGCAGACCATGAACAGGCGCCGCTTCAGCATCGTCTCCAGTCGCGTGCGATAGTTCTCCGGCGTCTCCGTGTCGTCATCGTCCAGGCCGGAGCAGACCACATAGTCCGCGCTTTCCAGCGGTGCCAGCCGCATGTTGAGCCCGCTGAAGATCGAATGGTCGCGCTCGGGTCCGAGATGGAACAGACTTTGCCCCGCCCGCGTCTGGATCACGCTACGGGTGACGTCGCCGGAGGAGACGATGGCGTCGTAGGTCTCGCGCGGCACATGCAGCTTCTCGATCTGGCGCGCCACCACCTCGCTCTGGCGCGGCGCATTGGTGATGAGGACCACTGTGGCGCCGCGGGCGCGCGCGCGCATCAGCACGTCGCAGGCGTGCGGAAAGGCGACGACGCCGTTATGCACCACGCCCCAGATGTCGCACAGCAGCACGTCATAGTCGGGCGCGAGCGTCGAGAAATGCGGGATCAAGGGCGGCAAGGCGGTGCTCATGCGGATGGATGGATGGATGGTTGGATGGATGGATGGGGAACTATAGCAGCGCCGTGCGCGGCTGATACTGCGCTAGATCAAGCGGTGGTGGCGGCGGCCGCCACCAGATCGGTCGGTAGCTCGCTCGCTTGCGGCTTGTCGGCTTCGCCTCCGGAGCCTTGCAGGGCCTCGGCCCGCACCGGCCGCGGCGGCGAGAACAGAAAACCCTGGCCGAAGCGCACATCGTAGTCGAGCAGATCGACCACCATGTTTTCGCTTTCGATGCGCTCGGCGATCAGATCGATGCCGGAGCGCGCCAGCAGGTCCGCGAGGTCTTCCGGGTGGATGTCGCTCTGCGCGTTCGCCGCGCTGTTGAGCAGCAGCTTGGCCGGCACCTTGAGGAAGCGGAAGGAGCGGTCGGCCAATTCCTTCGGCTCCATGCGCAAATCGGCGACATGATCCATGGAGAAGCGGAAGCCGCGCTCGGCCAGCGCCGCCAGGCTTTCGTGCTCGATCGGCCCGAAGTTGCGATAGGCGCTTTGGGTGAATTCGAACATCAGCGCTGAGCTAAGCGCGCGATTGGCATCCATGAAATCGAGGAACTGCTTGAAGAACGTCGCATCGGACAGCGTCGACGCGCTGATATTGCAGAACACGCCGACGTCGCGGCTCTTCAATTGCAGGCGGCGCGTGACCTGCACGCAGCGGAACACCAGCAGATTGTCGATCTTCGGCATCAGGCCGACATTTTCGGCGTATTCGATGAAATCGCCGGCCGGAATGATTTCGCCTTCCTCGGTGCGCAGCCGCGACATCGCCTCGTAGTAGCGCACCTTGCGCTGCGGCAGCGTGACGATCGGCTGCAGATAAAGGTCGATGCGGTTGGCGTCGGCCGCCTTGCCGATCAACTCGCCGATGCCCTCGCGGCTCAAGCCGCTGAAGCGGCGCGCGCCGGTCACCGCGTCGCTTTCGCTTAAGGTCAACGGGCCATCGGGCACAGGCGCAAACGCAGCGTGGGAATTCGACGCTTCGGGCGTGGGCCGCGCGGGCAACGCGCCCTGGCCCTGCAACGCGGACTCATGCGCCGCCACCGTGTCGGCGATCTGCCGCACCAGCCCGCCCAGTTCGCCGATCTCGGCGGCAATCGGATCGACCGCGCCGCGCGCGCGGTTCACGTTTGTTTCGACCCGGCTTTCCATGGCGCTGAGCCGGCGCGACATCTCCGCCACCTGGCGGGCAAGGTCGCCGGTGCCGCGCGACAGGTCGGCGATCTGGTCGCCGAGATCGCTGCGGTCGCGCAAGCGGTTGCTGACGGTATTGTAGAGCGCCATGCCGGTGAGCGCGGCCAGCGCCACGATCGCGGAGGTGCGGGCGTCCACCTTGAGGGCAAGAAAAAGGACGGCGCCGATCGAGCCGGCGATGAGCACCATGCAGATCGCGATGAAGATGGTGCTGATACGACGCATGCAGCCTATCCTGGGTGGCCCTTACCGGGCACACGGGTGCCGCGGGGCCAAGTGATTGCCTAAGTGATTGCCTAAGTGATTCGCGTGGCCTCGCACCAATGTTCATG
This sequence comes from Pseudolabrys sp., assembly GCA_036512915.1. Lineage (GTDB taxonomy): Bacteria > Pseudomonadota > Alphaproteobacteria > Rhizobiales > Xanthobacteraceae > Pseudolabrys. Next base: position 10,622 of record DATBZY010000196.1, read on the forward strand.
AGGTGGCGCGGGCGCGCAACCTCGAATTCCTGCTATGGTAACGACAATTCGCGCCCTATTCGCAGGAACTTAGGGTGCCTTAGGAAACCTCGGTCGTGGCGGCTCCCCACAGCTTAGCATTACTCCACCGGATCGCGGCGTCTCCGGCCCAAGCCTTCGCCGGCTTCGTGGCTCTGCATGCCGCGGTCTGGACCGCGCTGCCATCGCTGCTCTACCCCAACCTGCCGCTCGACCTGATCGAGGCGCTGATCTACGGGCGCGAATGGCAGCTCGGCTATGACAAGCTGCCGCCGCTGCCCTGGTGGCTGGTCGAGATCCTCTACCAGCTCGCCGGCCACGACTTCGCCTATTACCTGCTGGCCCAGGTCGCGGTGGTCGCGGCCTTCGCAGGCGTCTGGGCGATGGCGCGGCCGCTCGCCGGCACGCTCGGCGCCTTGGTCGCCGTCCTCATTCTCGACGGCCTGCATTACGTCAACTACACCGCTGCCAAGTTCAACCACGATGTCATCCAGCTGCCGTTTTGGGCGCTCGCCGGCTTTGCCTTTCACCGCGCCCTGCGCGGCGGCGAAATCAGACACTGGCTGCTGCTCGGGCTCACCGTCGGCATCTCGCTATGGGCAAAATATTTCATCGTCGTGCTGGCGGTGCCGCTCGCTTTGTTCGTGCTCATCGATCGCGACGCGCGCAAAAGTCTGGCGACGCCCGGGCCCTATGTGGCGGCGGCGGCCGCGCTGATCGTCATGGCGCCGCATCTGATCTGGCTGGTGCGCAATGACTTCCTGCCGTTCGCCTATGCCGAGCACCGGGCGCTGCCGTCGCGCGGGCTGATCGATCATATCTGGCACCCGCTGCAATTCGGGCTAAGCCAATTGTTCTTCCTGATTCCGTCCCTGCTGATCTCAACTCCGCTGTTCTATCCACGCCGAAACGCGAGCGAACCGCCGGTCGCGACCAGCGCCGATGCCTTCGACCTGCGCATCGTGACGCTGCTCGCTTTCGGTCCGATCGCAATTGTGCTTGCGCTCTCCGCGCTCACCGGCCGCGGCACGGTGGCGATGTGGGGCTATCCGCTCTGGCTGTTCCTCGGCGTGTGGCTGGTGCTGATCGCGCGCCGCGCCCTCGACCAGATGCGGCTGGGCCGCGTGCTGCTCACCTGGGCGATCGTGTTCGTCGCCCTCGTGCTCGCTTTCGTCGGCAATTACGCGGTGCTGCCGCGTTACGATCATCGCTACCGCGCGGTATTCTTCCCCGGCGGCGATCTCGGCCGCGAATTGTCGCAACGCTATCGCGCCGCCACCGGACGCCCGATCGTTTATGTGATCGGCAGCATGTGGGACGGCGGCAATGTCGCCCACTACGCGCCCGACCATCCGCGCGTGCTGGTCGACGGCAAACCGGAACGTGCGCCGTGGATCGATCTGACGGATCTGCAAGCGCGCGGCGCGCTGGTGGTATGGACCGCCGGCGATCCGCTCATCTTGCCGCCGGAGTTCAGGACGATTGCCGCCGATGCCGCGGTGCAGCCGTCGTTCGACCTGCATGACCGGCGCGGCGATTCGATCGTCCATCTCGGCTGGGCGATCCTGCTGCCAAGACCTTCATACGCCGGCGGGCCGAGCGCCGGCCCCTGACCGATGTTGCTCGTCCGCGACGACGCGGCCATCGAGCAATTCGATGTGGCGGTTCATGCGCGAGGCCAAGCCGAGGTCGTGGGTGACCGCCACCACGGTCTTGCCGTACTTGACGACCAGCTCGCGCAACACCTCAAACACCTGCTCGCTGGCTTTCGAATCGAGCGAGCCGGTGGGCTCGTCGGCGAGAATGATCGGCGGCTCGTTGGCGAGCGCGCGCGCCACCGCCACGCGCTGGCGCTGGCCGCCGGACAATTGATCCGGCCGCTTGGTCATATGGTCGCCGAGGCCGAGCGCGCCGAGCAGATCGCGCGCGCGACTTCGCATAGCCTCGGCCGACAAGGCGCCAAGCGCCCGCATCGGCAGCATGACGTTGTCGAGCACGGTGAATTCCGGCAGCAGGAAATGAAACTGGAACACGAATCCGAGCAGCGACAGCCGCGTGAAGGCGCGTTCTTCTTCGTCCATCTGGGCAGTGGCGCGGCCGCGGATCAGCACTTCACCCGCGGTCGGCAGGTCGAGCAGGCCGAGCAGATAGAGCAGCGATGATTTGCCCGAGCCGGAGGGACCGGTGATGGCGACGAATTCATTGTCGCGGATGGCGAAATTGATGTCGCGCACCAGCATGGTCGGCACGATGCCCGGCAGGATGCGGGTGACGTTGCGCGCCTCGATCAGCGGGATCGCGGCGGTCATGGTCGCCGTTTGCGCTTCCCGCTCCGCACCCGCGTTCATGTCGCGCCCCGGATGATCTCGACCGGATTCCCGCGCGCCGCCTTGCGGGCCGGCTGATAGCCCGCCGTGACCGAGGACACCAGCGCCACCATGCCGGCCAGAAGATAGTGCAGGTAACTGTAGGCCAGCGGCAGCCGGTCGGAATCGATAAACGGGTTGGTGATCCTGATCGAGCCGAGCGCCACGCAGAGCAGATAGCCGAGCACGAAGCCGGCGAGCGCGCCGACCAGGCCGATGATCAGCGCTTCGATCACGAAAATCGAGCGCACGGTGTACTCGCTTAGGCCCAGCGACTTCATGATGGCGATGTCGCGCGCCTTCTCGTGCGTGATGGTGGAGATGATGTTGTAGGTGCCGAAGCTCGCCACCAGCAAGATGGCGCCGACCACCGTGTACATGATGATATTGCGGATGATGAAGGTGCTGAGCAGGTCTTCATTCGCTTCCTGCCAGGACACCGACTTGTAGCCGGTGTCGTTCTCGATGCGCGACGCGATCTCGCGCGAGCTCATCGGATCGCGCAGGCGCACGCGCAATTCGTTGATCAGCCCGGTCTGCCGCGAAAGAATCTGCCCGGTCTTGGTGAGCACATAGGCGGTGCTCTCGTCGATCTGGCGTATACCCGAGTGAAAGAAGCCGACCACCTGCGCGCTGATGCGCGCACCTTCGCTGGTCTGCAGCGTGATATTGGCGCCGATGCGGGCGCCGATCTTTTCCGACAATCGGTCGCCGATGACGATGGCGTTGGTGGCGCGGTAGAGCGCGGTGAGCATGGCGCCGCGCATCTGCTTGGGCAGGTCGGACACTTTGCCCTCGCGCCGCGGATCGATGCCGATCACGCTGGTGGCGATGTCATGGTTGGCGTAACGGATGATCGCCGGCACCTTCACCGTCGGCGCCACGCCGCCGGGCAGCCAGGCTTCCAGCGCCGCCATGCTGGCGAGCGGATTCTTGATGCCGCGCCGGCGCGCCTCCGGCGTCAGGCCATGGATCTCCGCGCTGGCGTACAGAGTCTCGGCCGGCTGGCGCGGCGGCGTGCGGCGCTCGTTGGACACGGTGATATTCGGCAGCGTATTGACCAGCCGCTGGGTGAAATCGTCCTGCGAGCCCTGCATCAGCGAGGCCATCATGATCGAGAAGCCGACGCCGGTGGCGACGCCGGCGACGGCGAAGCCGGTCTGCCGGACACGGGCACGCACATGCGTCCAGGCGATATCGAGGATGAGATTCATGGCTCGATGCGGACGCGGGCGCCGTCCTTGAGCTCGGTCGCGGCCGGCGAAGCGACGCGCTCGCCGTCGGCGAGGCCGGACAGCACCTCGATGCTGCGGGTGCCGCGAATGCCGATCTTGACCTCGCGCTTGCGCGCATGCGTGCCGTCGAGCACAAAAACCGCACTGCCTTGCAGCGCGTCGGCCGGGATCAACAGCGCATTCGGCTTCTCGCGCGTGACGATATTGGCTTCCACGCTCATGCCCGGCTTGAGCGGGGTGTCGTCGGGCAGCGCCACCTTGATGCGATAGGTCTTGGCCGCCACGTCGCCCATCGGCGTAATTTCGCGCACCTTGCCCTCGAGCCGCTGTTCGGGAAACGCATCGGTACGGAACAGCACGGTATGCCCGAGCGCGACGCGCGGGATGTCTTCCTCGTTCACCTCGGCCACCACCTGCAACGGCTTGGGCACGCCGACGCGGAACAGGATTTGTCCGACTTCGGCGATCTCGCCGATCTCGCCGTCGCGGCGCAGCACCACGCCGTCCATCGGCGCCAGTATGATGTAGTCGGCGATTTTTTCGGTCTGCACCGAGATCAGGCCCTTCACCGTCTGCAAATCCATGCCAGCGCGCTCATGCGCCTGCGTCGTGGCCGCCCCGCGCGTGATCAACTCGCTCACCCGCGACATCTCGCGCTGGAGGAATTCCTCGCGCGCCTTCAGCTCCTTGAGCCCCGCCTGCACTTCGCGGCTGTCGAGCCGCACCAATACGTCGCCCTTGACGACGGTCTTGCCCTCGCAGTCGCAGATATCGATGATGCGGTCGCGGATCACGCTGGCGACCTTGGCCCAGCGCACCGGTTCGACGCCGCCGGTGGCGTACACGATCTCGACCGCGGTGCCGCGCGCGGCCGCCACCGCCGCGACCTGCGGTCCGCGCCCGAAGCGCCACCAGCCGGCAGCCGCCGCAAGCAGTAGAATAATCGCCGCGGCGATCAGAAATCGTCGTTGCTTCACGTTTTGTCTCTAAATGGGTATCCCCTTCACTCACGTAGCCTCAAGGGCTGGGGCTGGATCGTTGGCGGCAATGATCTGATGGTACGGTGCCGGCCCGCTGGCGACGGCCTGCTGGACGAGGCGATGGAAGAGCAGTCCGCGGGCCTGGGA
>DATBZY010000197.1:0-12250 GCA_036512915.1 Pseudolabrys sp.
CCTTGGCGGTGGTCGGCTTATGCTGGGCGAAGAAGGCGCGCACCGTGGCGTCGTCGCGTTTGTCGTTCCACAGCGCATTCTCGGCGCGCCGGCGGAACAGCGGCGCGTGCGGCCAGCTCGGATTGGCCGCCACGAAAGCGGCGTAGCGCTGGAAACTCGGATTGGTGTTGTCGCTGCGCAGGATCACCCAGTCGGCGAGCTTGCGCGCCAGCGGATCGGCGATGGTCTTCGCCGTGGCATCGGCCTCCGCCTTCTTGCTCTTGCGCGTGGCCTCGATCACTTGTTTCACGGCCGCGATATCGGCGGCCGAGGTGGCCGCCGTGGGCGCGATGGCGAACGGGCCCGAGACGGGGCGCGCCAGCGGCTGGAAGGTGGCGCGGCTGGCGAACAGCGCGCCGCGCAAGCCCACATTGGCTTGCACGAAGGCCGCCAGCCCGCCGCCGCCGGCGGTTGGGCGTTTGGGCGGCAGTGGGACAATACGGGCGACCGGCGTGGCCGGCGCCTTGGCGGCAGGCCCCATGATGGCGGCAGGCCCCATGGCGGCCGGTGCCTTGGCGGCCGGTGCCTTGGCGGCAGGTCCTTTGGCGGCAGGTCCTTTGGCGGCATGAATGGCCGGCCGCGATTGCGGCAAGGGAACTTTCTCGGACGCGGCCATGGCTGGCCCGGCGCACAATGCGCCGGCAGCCGCCAGGGCCCCATAGAAGCCCAAGAGGTTCCGATTAGTTGCGTGCATTCAAACCCTTTGCCTCGGTCCCGGCGACCCGACTCACGGGCCGCGCACAGCTTTTAGCCTGCCATTAGGCCAATATGGTTGATGAAGGGATACCCCCCGAAATCGTCCGCCTGTCACCCCTAGCCCAGAACAGGGGCAAAAGCGGGGCAGACGCCAAATTATGGCGCCAATTTATGGCGCCTCGGAGGGCTTTCATCGCTGCGGACGACCCGATATCTATGGGGCGCCAGCGCATGATCCCGAAAAGTGGGAACCGGTTTTCGGATAAGATCATGCGCAAGGGAAAATACACCCCTGTGGAGAAGCCGTGTCATGACCGCCAAGACGAGCTTTCGAGGATCCTTCACCGCGCTCGTCACGCCGTTCAAAAACGGCTCGCTCGACGAAAAGGCGTTCCGCGCGCTGGTGGAATGGCAGATCGGCGAGGGTACCAACGGCCTGGTTCCGGTCGGAACCACTGGCGAGAGCCCGACGCTGTCGCATGACGAGCACAAGCGGGTGGTAGAATGGTGCATTGACCAGGCCGACGGCCGGGTGCCGGTGATCGCCGGCGCCGGCTCGAACGCGACCGCCGAAGCGGTCGAATTGTCGCAGCATGCGGAAAAGGCGGGCGCCGACGCGGTGCTGATTGTGACGCCCTATTACAACAAGCCGACCCAGGAAGGCATGTACCAGCACTTCAAGGCGGTCAACGACGCCATCGGCATTCCAATCATCATCTACAACATCCCCGGCCGGTCGGTGGTCGACATGTCGGTCGACACCATGAAGCGGCTGTTCGACTGCAAGAATATCGCCGGCGTGAAGGACGCCACCGCCAGCATGATGCGGGTGTCGCAGCAGCGCGAGGTGATCGGCCCCGACTTCAACCAGCTGTCCGGCGAAGATGGCACGTGTCTCGGCTTCATGGCGCATGGCGGCCACGGCTGCATCTCGGTGACGTCGAATGTGGCGCCGCGGCTTTGCGCCGAGTTCCAGAGCGCGTGCCTGAAGGGCGATTTCGCCAGCGCGCTCAAGCTGCAGGACAAGCTGATGCCGCTACATCAGCATCTGTTCGTCGAGACCAATCCGGCGCCGGCGAAATATGCGCTGTCGGTGCTCGGCAAGTGCGCCGAGACGGTGCGGCTGCCGATGGTGCCGCTGTCGGAGAAGTCGAAGGCCATGGTGCGCGAAGCCATGGTGCATGCCGGGCTGATCAACTAGCGCGTGATCCCGAAAAGTGGGAACCGGTTTTCGGACAAGATCATGCGCAACCAAAAATATGGGGTCCGGGTTCTGACCCGATAACAACGATAGGGGTCCAGCGCGTGCTCGCCGAATTCAAGAAGTTTGCGCTGCGCGGCAATGTGGTCGATCTCGCCATCGGCGTGATCATCGGGGCGGCGTTCGGCGGCATCGTGCAGTCGCTGGTCGGCGACATCATCATGCCGGTGATCGGGGCGATCACCGGCGGCCTCGACTTTTCCAACTACTTCCTGCCGCTCTCGCCCAAGATCACGGCCGCCACCTTGATCGAGGCAAAAAAGCAAGGAGCTGTATTGGCTTGGGGGAGTTTTATAACGGTTACGTTTAACTTCATCATCATCGCTTTTGTGCTGTTTATCGCGATCCGGGCGCTCGGCCGAATGATGAGCAAGGAAGCCGAGAAGGCCCCGGCGCTGTCGAAGCAGGAACAACTGCTCACCGAAATCCGCGATCTGCTGAAGTCGCGCTGAACGGCTATATAGAAGGCCATGGCCGAGAAACCCGCGCGCCGCTTCAAGGTGGTCGCCGACAACCGCAAGGCGCGGTTCAACTACGAGATCGGTGAGACCTACGAGGCTGGCATCATGCTCACCGGCAGCGAGGTCAAGTCGCTGCGCGCCGGCAAGGCGACCATCGCCGAATCCTATGCCGACGCGCGCAACGGCGAGATCTGGCTGATCAACGCCAATATCCCGGAATATTTGCAGGCGCATCGCTATAACCACATGCCCAAGCGGCCGCGCAAGCTGCTGTTGCATCAGCGCCAGATCAACAAGCTCGCCGGCGCGGTCGACCGCGAGGGCATGACCATCGTGCCGCTCAAGCTGTATTTCAATGAGAGAGGCCGCGCCAAGATCGAGATCGCGTTGGGCAAAGGCAAGAAGCTGCACGACAAGCGCGAGACGCTGAAGAAGCGCTCCTGGGAGCGCGAGCGCGGGCGGCTGATGCGGCAGAAGGGGTAGCGCATGATCCCGAAAAGTGGGAACCGGTTTTCGAAAAAGATCATGCGCAAGCAAAGGTAAACGCCATGGCAGCCCCGCGCCGCATCGGCATGCTGATCTTTCCGCGCCTCACCCAGCTCGACATGACCGGCCCCTACGAAGTGCTGGCGCGGTTGCCGAACACCACCGTCGATCTGGTGGCGCGCACGCGCGATCCGGTGACGACCGATCGCGGAATGCAGATCGTGCCGACCGTCACTAATGCCGATTGTCCGCCGCTCGACGTGGTGATGGTGCCCGGCGGTCCTGGCCAGCAGGACCTTATGGAAGATGAGGCGGCGCTGGAATTTTTGCGCAAGCAGGCGGCGTCGGCGCGCTACGTGACATCCGTGTGCACCGGCTCGCTGGTGCTCGGCGCGGCCGGCCTGCTCAAGGGCCGGCGCGCCACCTGTCATTGGGCGGCGATCGATCACCTGACGCTGCTCGGCGCCATTCCGGTGCGCGAACGCGTGGTGGTGGACGGCAATATCGTGACCGGCGCCGGTGTCGCATCGGGCATCGATTTCGCGTTGGCGCTTGCCGCCATCCTCGACGGCGAGCAGGTCGCCCGCGAAATCCAGCTGCAGATCGAATACGATCCGGCGCCGCCGTTCAATTCCGGCTCACCGCAGACGGCATCGCCTGAGACGATCGCAGCATTGAAGCCGCGCATGGCGAAGCTGAACGACGAGCGGCGGACGGTGGCCATGCGGGTAGGGCGCAAGCTCGGCATCGTGCCTGCGGCGCAAGACCGCTAGCCGACCTGATCGGTGAGGGGAGGATAACATCATGGCTGTGCCCACCAAACTCGATCACTGCGTCATCCACGTCTCCGAGTGGGAGCGCTCGAACAGGTTCTACACGCAGGTGATGGGCGCAGAACTGGTGACGCGCCCGGTCGGCTTTGCCTATCGCTTTGGCGACAAGCAGCTCAACGTCCACGGCCCCGGCGTGAAGCCGGCGGAAGTCGCGCGGTTGCCAGTGCAGCCCGGCAACAGCGATCTCTGCTTCGAATGGAGCGGGCCGATCGAGGGCGCGATCGCGCATCTGAAGGCGCACGGCATTGCGGCCGAGCGCGGGCCGCTGCAACGGTTCGGCGCCAAGGGGCCGGGCACCAGTGTCTATTTCCGCGATCCCGACGGCTCGCTGATGGAATTCATGTCATACAGCGCATGATCCCGAAAAGTGGGAACCGGTTTTCGGACAAGATCATGCGCAAGCGAAAGGGAGACAGGAAATGACCGAAACGCCCGGCACGCACAATCCGACGGTCCTGCCGCCCAATATTCCGGTCCCGCAGGACGACGGCGCCGCGCGTCATCTCACCGGCATGAAAGTCCCCGATCTGGCGCTGCCGGCGACGCTTGGCGCGGCGGTCAATCTGTCGACGCTCAAGGGCCGTACCGTCGTCTATATCTATCCGCGCACCGGCGTGCCGGGCATCGATCCGCCGGACGGCTGGGACCAGATCCCGGGCGCGCGCGGCTGCACGCCGCAATCCTGTTCGTTCCGCGATTATTTCGGCGAGCTCAAGCGGTTGGGCGTGGCGCAGCTTTACGGGCTGTCGACGCAAGCCACCGCTTACCAGCACGAGGCGGCGACGCGCCTGCATCTGCCGTTTCCGATTCTCTCGGACGAAACGCTTGCGCTCACCAAGGCGCTCAAGCTGCCGACCTTCACGGCGGCCGGCATGACGCTGCTGAAGCGTATGGCGCTCGTGATCGCTGACGGCATCATCACCAAGGCGTTCTATCCGGTGTTCCCGCCCGACAAGAATGCCGCGGAAGTCATCGCATGGCTTCAGGTTTTGAGATAAGCGCGCACGCTCGCGAACACGTCGCGGAACATTTCGGGCGTGAGCACGCCGGTATTGGTGTTGTAGCGCGAGCAATGATAGCTGGAAAACAGCGCAAGCTCGCCCAGCATATTCTTAGCCCGATGCTTAAACGGCGTGGCTGACTTTTTTGCGCCGAACGCCGTCACCACGCTGTCATGGGCGATGCGTCCGAGTGCGACCAGCGCCTTCAGCTTCGGCATTTCGGCGATGGTGGGCTTGAGGTAATCGCGGCAGGTCGCGATCTCGACGGTGGTCGGTTTGTTTTCCGGCGGCACGCAGCGCACCGCATTGGTGATGCGGCAATCGATCAGCGTCAATCCGTCGTCGGGATGCGCGCCATATTGGCCGCGCGTAAAGCGATAGCGGGCAAGCGTCTCGTACAGCAGCACGCCGGCATAGTCGCCGGTGAACGGGCGGCCGGTGCGGTTGGCGCCTTGCAGGCCGGGCGCGAGCCCCACGATCAGCACGCGCGCATCGAGCGGTCCGAAGGAGGGGACCGGCGCGTTGAACCAGGTTGGTTCTTTCCCGCGCCATGTCTTGCGAAACGCCGCCAGCCGCGGGCAGCGCGGGCAATCGCGCCCGGGCTTGCCGTCCCCAAGCGTTCCTTGGGCCTCCGGCATGGCCGGACGCACCGGCTACTCGATGAATTCCTCGTCGTCGTCGGCACCGACGACGGCGGGCGCGCCGGCGCGCTGCGGCGGCACCGGCGGCCGCTGCAGGAATTGCGGCGTGTGCTGCTGCGGTTCGCGATCGTCGCGCGGACCGCGCGCCTCGCGCGCGGCGCGTTCGGCCGGATCGCGGCCGATCTTGCCCTGCAGCGTGACGATGTCGGTGAAGATATCGGCCTGACGGCGCAACTCGTCGGCGATCATCGGCGGTTGGGTCGAAATGGTTGAAATCACGGTGACGCGCACGCCGCGCCGTTGCACGGCTTCCACCAGCGAGCGGAAATCGCCGTCGCCGGAGAACAGCACCATGTGGTCGATCGTGCCGGCGATTTCCATGGCATCGACCGCAAGCTCGATGTCCATATTGCCCTTGATCTTGCGGCGGCCGGCCTGGTCGACGAATTCCTTGGTCGCCTTGGTGACGACCGAATAGCCATTGTAATCGAGCCAATCGATCAGCGGGCGGATCGAGGAATATTCCTGATCTTCGATCACCGCGGTGTAATAAAACGCCCGCAACAGATAGCCGCGCGATTGAAATTCCTTCAGCAACTTCTTGTAGTCGATGTCGAAACCGAGGGATTTGGCGGTGGCGTAAAGATTGGCTCCGTCAATGAACAAGGCGATTTTTTCACCAGGTACGGTCATGGGGGCTCTCTCATAATGCTCGCAATACAAGTCTAATTTCCAGATCCTGCGCACGTCCGGCGCGCGAGAAGCGTGGGACGCGCAGCATTGGATCGGCGTTAACAGAACCTAGACGGCACCTTCGATCAATTTAGTTGGCACCGCGCAATCACGCCATTGCCGATAAAATCCAGCCCGGCCGGCCTGCTTGCGGTTTCCAGCATTCCGACTAACAGACGGCCAGGGCTAAACCAAGACAAAAATGCTTGAATTTTGAGCCCACAGGGGATACCTACCAGTTGATTTCAGGACATAGTTCCACCCGAGGAGTGACGAGCCGATGGCCCGTGTCACCGTAGAAGATTGCATCGACAAGGTTGAGAACCGCTTCGATCTCGTGCTTCTAGCGAGCCACCGGGCGCGGATGATCTCGTCCGGGTCGCAGATTACCATCGAGCGCGACAACGATAAGAATCCGGTCGTGGCGCTGCGCGAGATCGCCGATACGACGGTGTCGCCCGGCGATTTGAAGGAAGACCTGATCCACAGCTTGCAGAAGTATGTCGAGGTCGACGAGCCCGAACCCGAGGTGCCGCTGATTGGCGCCGGCGGCAGTGCCGATTCGGACGATAAAGAGGTAACCGCCGACCGCATGACCGAAGAAGAGCTGCTGAAGGGCCTCGAAGGCCTGGCGCCGCCGGAAGAGGTGCCGGAAGAGGATGCCGAATAAGCGTCCAGCTCCGCGTTTGCACAGATATTAGCTAAAGGCCCGGCCTCTGCGCCGGGCCTTTTTGTTAAGGAGCCCGGCAAACCCTTGCGACCACGCCGAAATGACGTGATATCTAGTGCCAGATGAGCCGCTCGCCGAGCCGTTTTGCTGCGGGATCGGTTCCGAGGCACCTGAATGACGCGCACGCGCTCCGACCTTCCGCGCATGCAAAAGCAGTCCCCGACCCGGGCGCCGCTCGCGCGGGCCGTTGCCGCCGCGCCGGAAGCTCTTGAAAAGCCTGCCCAATCCAAAAAGCCGCCGCAGATGATGCGGCAATACGACCTGATCGAGCGGGTGCGCCGCTACAACCCGAACAGCAATGAGGCGCTGCTCAACCGTGCCTATGTTTACGCCATGAAGGCCCATGGCGAGCAGCGACGCGCCTCGGGCGATCCCTATTTCTCCCATCCGATCGAAGTGGCGGCGATTCTGACCGACCTCAAGCTCGACGATTCGACCATTGCTGCCGCACTTTTGCATGACACCATTGAGGATACCGCAGCGACCCGCACCGAGATCGACAGCCTGTTTGGACCCGACATCGGTGCGCTGGTCGAGGGCCTGACCAAGCTCAAGCGGCTCGACCTGGTCACCAAGGAAGCCAAGCAGGCGGAGAACCTGCGCAAGCTGCTGTTGGCAATTGCCGACGATGTGCGCGTGCTGCTGATCAAGCTCGCCGACCGGCTGCACAACATGCGCACGCTCGACTACATGCCGGTCGCGTCGCGCCGGCGCGCCGCCGAGGAGACGCTGGAGATCTATGCGCCGCTCGCGGGCCGTATGGGCATGCATGAGATGCGCGAGGAGCTCGACGACCTTGCGTTCCGCGAACTCTACCCGGAAGCCTACGAGGTGGTGAGCGCGCGACTCAATGCGCTCGCCGACCGCAACAAGCTGCTGATTTCGGAAATCGAGAAGCAGCTCACCAAAAAACTCGCCGATCGCGGCATCGAGGCGGTGGTGCGCGGGCGGCGTAAGCGCGCCTATGCGATTTGGCGCAAGATGGAACGTAAATCGGTCGGCTTTGAGCAGTTGTCCGACATCTTCGGCTTCCGCGTGATCGTGAAGACGCTTGCCGATTGCTACCAGGCGCTCGGCATCGTGCATACCACCTGGCCGGTGGTGCCGGGCCGCTTCAAGGATTACGTCTCGACGCCGAAGGCAAACGATTACCGCTCGATCCACACCACGGTGATCGGCCCGAGCCAGCAGCGGGTCGAGCTGCAGATCCGCACCATCGAGATGCATGAGATCGCCGAATACGGCATCGCCGCGCATGCGCTCTATAAAGATAGTGCCGGTTCGCCGACCGAATTGCTGTCGCGGGAATCGACCGCCTACGCCTGGCTGCGCCGAACGATCGAACTGCTGGCGGAAGGCTCGAACCCGGAAGAGTTCCTTGAGCACACTAAGCTTGAACTGTTCCACGACCAGGTGTTCTGCTTCACGCCCAAGGGCAAGCTGATCGCGCTGCCGCGCAAGGCGACGCCGATCGACTTCGCCTATGCGGTGCACACCGTCGTCGGCAACGCCACGGTGGGGTGCAAGATTAACGGCCAGATCGCGCCGCTGACGTCGGAACTCGGCAATGGCGACGAGGTCGAGATCATCACCGCGAAGGCGCAAACCGCGCCGCCGACAGCCTGGGAATCGATCGTGGTCACCGGCAAGGCGCGTGCAGCAATCAGGCGCGCGACGCGCGCGGCGGTGCGCACGCAATATACCGGGCTCGGCCGCCGCATTGTCGAGCGCCTGTTCCAGCGCGCCAAGATCGCTTATTCCGACGAGAAACTCACCGGCGCGCTGCCGCGGCTCGCGCGCACCTCGCTCGAGGACGTGATGGCGGCGGTGGGTCGCAGCGAATTGAAGGCCTCCGACGTCGCCCGCGCCATGTATCCGGACTACAAGGAAGAACGCGCCGCCGCCATGGCGGCGAAGCCGAAGTCGGAGAGCGGCTGGTTCGGGCTGAAGAAACTCACCTCGGTCAAATTCAAAGTGCCCGGCACCGGCACCGGCACGCAGGGCCCGGCGATCCCGATCCGCGGCATCAATGGCGACTTGCCGGTGAGCTTTGCACCGGACGGCGGCGCGGTCCCGGGGGATCGTATCGTCGGAATCCTCACGCCGGGCGAGGGGATCACCATCTACCCGATCCAATCCGCCGCCTTGAGCAAGTTCGAGGACAAGCCGGAGAGTTGGCTGGACTTGCGCTGGGACGCGGAGGAAAGCACGCCGCAGCGTTTCCCGGCGCGCATCGCGGTGCAATCGGTGAACGAGCCCGGCTCGCTCGCGCAGATCACGCAAGTGATCGCCGAGCATGACGGCAATATCGACAATATCCGCATGACGCGCCGGGCGCCCGACTTTACCGACGTGCTGATCGATCTGGAGGTCTACGACCTCAAGCATCTCACCGCCATCATCGCGCAGCTGCGCGCCAAGCCCGTGGTGGCGAAGGCGGAACGGGTGAATGGCTAGCGCATGATCCCGAAAAGTGGGAACCGGTTTTCGGATATGATCATGCGCAAGATAAGTGTCAGGGATGGCACGATTCAATCTGAATGGATTAGACTCTAAATGACCGCGCCAGCTCTTCGTCTCGGCGTCAATGTCGATCACGTCGCCACCATCCGCAATGCCCGCGGCGGGCGCCATCCGGATCCGGTGCGCGCGGCCAAGCTCGCGATCACGGCCGGCTGCGACGGCATCACCGCGCATTTGCGCGAGGATCGCCGCCATATCCGCGACGACGACATCGCGCGGCTGAAGGCGGAGATCGACAAGCCGCTCAATTTCGAAATGGCGGCGACCGACGAGATGGTCGCGATCGCGCTCAAGACCAAGCCGCACGCGGTCTGTCTGGTGCCGGAGAAGCGGACCAAGCGCACCACCGAGGGCGGTCTCGATGCCATCAAGCAGCGCGCGCAGCTTGCGCCGGTGGTGCATGCGCTCAAGCACGCCGGCATCCGGGTGTCGCTGTTCATCGCCGCAGCGCCTGCGCAGATCGAGGCGGCGGCGGCGCTGGGCGCGCCGGTGATCGAGATTCACACCGGCGCCTGGTGCGACGCGCTGATGCAGCAGCGAACCAATGAAGCCGAGGCTGAGTGGCAGCTTATCCGTGCCGGTGCGGAGTTGGCCGAGAGCCTCGGCCTGGAAGTCCATGCCGGCCACGGCCTCGATTATGCGAGCGCGCAGACCATCGCGTCGCTGCCGCAGATCGTCGAGCTCAATATCGGCCACTTCCTGATCGGCGAGGCGGTGTTCGAAGGCCTGGCCGAGACCGTGAAGTTCATGCGCGCGGCCATGGCTCGCGGCCGGGCAAAAGCCAGCGCATGATCCCGAAAAGTGGGCACCGGTTTTCGGACAAGATCATGCGCAAGGAAAAAGCATGATTATCGGTCTTGGCTCAGACATCTGCGACGTGCGTCGCATCGCGAGCGTGCTCGAGCGCCATGGCGAGCGCTTTCTCGGCCGCATTTTCACAGCGGCCGAACGCGCCAAGGCCGAGGGCCGCGGCAATCGGGCCGAGACCTATGCCAAGCGGTTCGCGGCCAAGGAAGCCTGCGCCAAGGCGCTCGGCACCGGTTTCCGGCGCGGCGTGTTCTGGCGCGACATCGGGGTGGTCAATCTGCCGTCCGGCCGTCCCACCATGAAGCTCACCGGCGGCGCCTTGACGTGCTTGCAGGCGATCACGCCGCCCGGCTGCGAGGCCAAGATCGACGTCTCACTGACCGACGAAGGCCCGACCGCACAGGCCATTGTCATCATTTCGGCGTTGCCTTTGGCGCGGCCTGAGGGCAAGGCGTGAAGCCAGGAACCCTAGTCATACCAATTGCTTATACGGTCAC
This sequence comes from Pseudolabrys sp., assembly GCA_036512915.1. Taxonomy (GTDB): domain Bacteria; phylum Pseudomonadota; class Alphaproteobacteria; order Rhizobiales; family Xanthobacteraceae; genus Pseudolabrys. Next base: position 10,708 of record DATBZY010000197.1, read on the forward strand.
AGTGGTTCTGGCCTTCTTCATTGCGTCCTGGGGGACCGCCCGCTACAAGGTCGCCGGGGCGCGCGGACCCACTGGCGGGACAAGAGGCCGATGAGCGTGACATCCGGAACAAAACGAAAAGAAGGCGGCATTGCCGAAACAATCCGCGTGGTTTTCCACGCGCTGATCATCGCGCTGGTGATCCGCACCTTCCTGTTTCAGCCCTTCAACATCCCCTCCGGCTCGATGAAGGCGACGCTGCTGGTCGGCGATTACCTGTTCGTGTCGAAATATTCCTATGGCTACAGCCACTTCTCGCTGCCTTTGTCGCCGCCACTGTTCTCCGGACGGCTTCCGAGCGGCTGGCTGCCGGCGCGCGGCGACGTGGTGGTGTTTCGCCTGCCCAGGGATACCGACACCGACTACATCAAGCGCGTGATCGGCCTGCCCGGTGACAAGATCCAGGTGATCGACGGCGTCGTCAGCATCAATGGCGTTCCGGTCAAGCACGAGCCGGCGCCGCCGTTCATCGAGACCGAGGAGGGCACGCGCGCCGCTCCGGTCAAGCGCTGGAAGGATACGCTACCGGAAGGCGTGAGCTTCTACACGCTCGACCTGGTCGACAACGGCTTTGCCGACAACACCCAGGTCTACACCGTGCCGCCCGGCCATTATTTCATGATGGGCGACAATCGCGATAATTCCACCGACAGCCGCTTTAGCCAAGTCGGCACGGTGCCATTCGAGAATATCGTCGGCAAGGCGCAGATCATTTTCTTCTCCGTCTATGAGGGCGAGCGCGCCTGGCAATTCTGGCGCTGGCCGGTGGCGGTGCGCTGGAGCAGGCTGTTCACGATCGTGCGATGAGCCGCAAGGCCAAGGACAGAGCGGCGCTCGAGGAGCGGATCGGCTACAAGTTCGCCGATAAGGCGCTGCTGGAGCGCGCGGTCACGCATATTTCCGCGCTTGCGGGCGGCGCCACCCGCGCCAACAGCTATCAGCGCCTGGAATTCCTCGGCGACCACGTGCTCGGCCTGGTCATTTCCGACATGCTCTATCGCGCGTTCCCGAAGGCCAACGAGGGCGAGCTGTCGCGCCGGCTCGCCGATCTGGTGCGCAAGGAAACCTGCGCCGAGGTGGCGCGCGCCATGGATCTCGGGCCCGCGCTCAAGCTCGGCAATTCGGAATCACACGCCGGCGGACGCTTGCGCTCCACCATCCTGGCCGACGCCTGCGAGGCGCTGGTGGGGGCGGTGTTTATCGACGGCGGATACGAAGCCGCCGATGCGCTGATCGCGCGGTTCTGGAAGGAGCGCATGCTCAAGCCGCTGCGCCCGTTGCGCGACCCCAAGACCATGCTGCAGGAATGGGCGCAGGCGCGCGGGTTGCCGACGCCGGCCTACCGGGAATTGGCGCGCACCGGCCCGCATCACGATCCGGAATTCCGCGTCGCGGTGGTGCTGCCCGACCGGCCGCCGGCCGAGGGCATGGGCGCATCGAAGCGGGCCGCCGAACAGGCCGCCGCCGCCGCCATGTTGACGCGCGTCGGCGTGGCGGTGGACAA
>DATBZY010000198.1:0-2536 GCA_036512915.1 Pseudolabrys sp.
CCGCCAAGATCAAGACCGAGCTGATCGAAGCTGAGCGCGATTTCATTTATCAGTTGCTGCGCGACGGCAAAATCACCGACGACGCGCGCCGCCGCATCGAATACGAATTGGATCTGGAGGAAGCCAGCGTCGCCAATCGCGAGACGGATGGCGGCGGTTGGATGTAGCCAACGCTCCGCCGCCCCTGTTCTTGAAGGCGCGGGGTGCGCCGGTGTCCCTTTTTCCGTTTCCCCATAAGGGGAATGGAGCGCCGGGAGGCGCCAGGGCGCTGCGCTACGGCGCCCTTTGGGCCGCCCCTGCGATCGGGCCGCCCGCGCGCCGATACGAGACAGGCTTGCGAGGCCTGCCCCGGGGCGCGCGCGCCGCACGCGGCAGGTTTGCGAGGCCTGCCGCCCGGGCGCTGCGCCTCCCGGCGCTCCACTTACGATGCGCGTTGTCGGCGCACCGCACCTTGTTCATCGTCAGGCGTCACTCGAGATGACGCCCTCTGCGAACAAGGCGCGCTGAATATACGAGCTGTTTGGAGAGCGAGGATAAGTTATTTTATGGGATAATATCCTGGCCATGGGTGCCACCATGCCGACCGACGGCTTCTACGCAAGCCTGCCGATCCTGCGCGACTTCACCCGCGTCATGGAACCCGCGCTGTTTGCGCCGCTGCCGGGCGACTGGATGGTCGGCGTCGCCGACGTGGTGCAATCGACCAAGGCCATCGCCGAGAACCGCTACAAGGCCGTCAACATGGCCGGTGCCGCGGTGATCGTCGCCATCACCAATGCGCTGGAGAATCGCGACTTCCCGTTCGTGTTCGGCGGCGACGGCGCGAGCTTCGCGGTGGCGGCCGAGGCCGCCGCCGCAGCCCGGCAGGCGCTCGCCGCGACCGCTACCTGGGTGAAGGAAGACCTCGACCTCACCTTGCGGATCGGCATGGTGCCGGTCGCCGCTATCCGCGCGCACGGCTTCGACGTGCGCGTCGCCCGCTATGCGCCGTCGCAGAACATTTCAATTGCCATGTTTTCCGGCGGCGGCATCGCCTGGGCGGACGCCGCGATGAAGCGCGGCGAAATCGCGCTAGCGCCGGCGCCGCCCGGCGCGCACCCCGACCTCTCCGGCCTGTCATGCCGCTATGAGGAAATCCCGGCGTCGCGCGGCGTGGTGCTCTCATTGGTGGTCGCTCCCGCACCCGGGGCAAGCGGAGATGCTTTCCGCGCCGCGATCGAACACATCGCCACGATCGTCGAGCGAACGCCGGACGCGTCGCGGCCGGTGGCGGGCCAGCGGCTGCGCCTCACTTGGCCGCCGGCCGGCGCCGACCTCGAGGCGCGGGCGTCGCGCCGGCCGGGCGAGTCGGTGCGCGCGCGCAAGATCAAGGTGCTGGTATGGACGTTGCTTTATTTTCTGATCATGCATTTCAGCATCAAGGTCGGCAGCTTCGTTCCGGCGAAATACACCAGCGAGGTGGTCGACAACTCGGATTTCCGGAAATTCGACGATGCGCTGCGCATGGTGCTCGATTGCACACCGGAACTGGCGGACGAGATCGAGCGGCATCTGGCCGGCTGCGCGGCAAGGAAGATCGTGCGCTATGGCACGCACCGCCAGCACGCGGCGATGATGACCTGTTTCACGCCGTCGCCAACCAAATCCAACCACGTGCACTTCATCGACGGCGCGATGGGCGGCTACGCGATGGCGGCCAGCGCGCTCAAAGGAAGCGCCGCTCCGACTTAAATAGGACGGTCAACGCGCCCGGTTCACCAGCACCAGCCCGCCGGCGACCATCGCCACCGCAGCGGCGAATGCGGGCGTCAACGGCTCGCCCAGCACCAGATGGCCGGCGGCAACGCCGAACAACGGCGTCAGGAAGGTGAAGGCGGAAAGGCGGTTGGCCGAATAGCGCCGCACCAGTGCGTACCAGACCACGAAAGTGATGCTGACGACCCAGATCGTCTGATAGGCGAGCGCAGCCGTCGCGAGCGCGGACGGCGCATGGGGGAGATGTTCGCCGAAAACGAACGCCGCTGCCGCCATGATCGGCGCCGAGACCACGAGCTGATAGAGCATCGTCTTTTCGGCGGTGACGCGGTTGAGCGAACTCGCCTTGGTCAGCAGCGTGGTCGCCGCCCAGAACAGCGCGGCGCCGACCATCATCACGTCGCCGAGGATCTGGCGCGGATCCACCGCCGGAGTCGGCAGGCCGAACGCCACCAGCATGCCGGCGAAGGACAGCGTGAGCCCGAGCCATTGCGGCAGGTGGAAACGGTCGGCCGGCAGGAAAATGCGGGCCCCGAGCACGACGAAAAACGGCGCGAGATAAATGAACAGCACCGCGCGCGTCGCCGTCGTGTAGACCAGGCCCTGATAGATCAGAATGAATTCGATAGCGAAGAACACACCGGCGACAATGCCGGCGGCGAGCGTGCCGTCGCGCGTGAGCAGCGGAATGCCGCGCAGCCGGCACCAGCCGGCGACGATCAGCGCGGCGATCACCGAACGGATGGTGGCTTGCGTGAGCGGCGGGATGTCATGGATGGCG
>DATBZY010000199.1:0-7793 GCA_036512915.1 Pseudolabrys sp.
AGATTGCTCGCCTCGGCGGCTATCTTGCGCGCGCCAGCGATCCGCCGCCGGGCAACATGATCATGTGGAGAGGCCTGTCTCGCCTGACCGACATCGAGTTCGGCGCTACAATCGGGCTGAAAATTGTGGGTAATTGAAAGGTTAACCGGACGCTAACCATAAACTGGGCAAATCTTGCCGGGTGAAGCGCGTGACACGCGCGGCCCACGTGGGACGAACAGCCAGTGCAAGGTTTCTTCGATTTTGTGAAGTCGCTTGGTGCGGCGCGAATGGCGGCGATGGCCGCGGTGACGCTGGCGCTGATCGGCTTCTTTTCATTCCTCATGATCCAGATGACGGCGCCGCAAATGGTGCCGCTGTTCACCGATCTGTCGGTCGAAGATAGCGCCTCGATCGTCAAGGATCTCGACCGCCAGGCGATCCCCTACGAAATCAAGAGCGACGGCGCGATCGTGATGCCGGGGGATGGGGTAATCCCCCATCGCGGCTCTCTACTCCGGCACCGGCAAGGGTGTCGGGTTCCGGTTTGATGACGTCTGTATTGTCCGTGTCCGAGCCTCCGGGGGCGGGAGGCAATTGGGCTTAATGAGCGACATCACCGCCGCAACGACCACCAGCGGCTTCAAGCTTCCCGGTCTCGGCGAAATCGGCGCGTTCCTGAAACGCGGCGACATCGCGCTCGCCGTCGGCGTGCTCACGATCCTCGTCGTCCTGATCCTGCCGCTGCCGCCGATCCTGCTCGATCTGGCGCTGGCCATTTCCATCATCCTGTCGGTGCTGATCCTGATGACGGCGCTGTTCATCCACGCGCCGCTGGAATTCTCCGCTTTCCCGACCGTGCTGCTGATCGCGACCATGCTGCGGCTGGCGCTAAACCTCGCCTCCACGCGGCTCATCCTCGCGCACGGCCATGAAGGCACCGACGCCGCCGGCCACGTCATCGAGGCCTTCGGCAATTTCGTGATGAGCGGCAATTTCGTAATCGGCATCATCGTGTTCATCATCCTGGTGATCGTGAATTTCGTGGTCATCACCAAAGGCTCGGGCCGCATCGCGGAAGTGGCCGCTCGCTTCCACCTCGACGCCATGCCGGGCAAGCAGATGGCGATCGACGCCGAGCTCTCCACCGGCTCGATCGACGATAAGGAAGCACGCCGGCGCCGCAAGACGCTGGAGGACGAAGGCGGCTTCTTCGGCGCCATGGACGGCGCCTCCAAATTCGTGCGCGGCGACGCCATCGCCGGCCTGCTGGTCGTGTTCATCAACGTGATCGGCGGCATGATCATCGGCATCGCGCAGCAAGGCTTGAGCTTCGCCGATGCCGCGCGCTCCTACACCATCCTCACCGTCGGCGACGGGCTGGTGACGCAGGTGCCGGCGCTGATCGTTTCCACCGCCGCCGGCCTGCTGGTGTCGAAAGCCGGCATCGCCGGCTCGGCCGACAAGGCGCTGCTCAAGCAGCTCTCCGGCTATCCCAAGGCGCTCGGCATGTCGGGCGCGGTGATGCTGGTGATGTCGCTGCTGCCCGGCATTCCGATGCTGCCGTTCCTGGCGCTCGGCGGCGGCGCCGCCGCGCTTGCCTTCATCTTCGACAAGCGCACCAGGCTCGCCGCCGCGACCGAAGCCAAGAAGACGGAAGCCGCCGCCAAAACCGAGGCCGCCGCGGAAGAGCCGATCTCCACCGCGCTGCGCATCGACGACCTGAAAGTCGAGCTCGGCTATGCGCTGCTGCCGCTGGTCAATTCGCCCGACGGCACCGACCGGCTGACCGAGCAGATCAAGGCGCTGCGCCGCTCGCTCGCGGTCGAGATGGGCTTCGTGATGCCGGCCGTGCGCATCCTCGACAATGTGCAGCTCGACGCCAACGCCTATGTCATCAAGGTCAAGGAAGTCGAGGCCGGTAGCGGCAAGGTCTGGTCCGGCCAGTACATGGTCATGGATCCGGCCGGCGGACAGGTGAAGCTGCCCGGCACCCACACCACCGAACCGACCTTCGGATTGCCCGCCACCTGGATCGATGCCGCGATCAAGGAAGAAGCGTCGATGAAAGGCTACACGGTGGTGGACGCCGCCACCGTGCTGTCCACGCATTTGACCGAACTGCTCAAGAACAACATGGCGGAGCTGCTGTCCTATGGCGAGGTGCAGAAGCTGCTCAAGGACCTGCCGAAGGAGCAGGCCGAGCTGCCCAAGGACCTGGTGCCGTCGCTGATCATCGTGTCCGGCATCCAGCGCGTCCTGCAGATCTTGCTGGCCGAGCGTGTCTCGATCCGCGACCTCTCCACCATCCTGGAAGGCATCGCCGACGGCATTGGCGGTTCGCGCAATCCGGTGACGCTGGCCGAGCATGTGCGCGCCCGCATCCAGCGCCAGATCTGCGCCCAGCACACCAGCCAAGGCGGCTATCTGCCGCTGATCGCGATGTCGGCGAAATGGGAGCAGGCCTTCGCCGAGTCCATGGTCGGCCAGGGCGAGGACCGCCAGCTGGCGATGCAGCCTTCAAAGCTGTCGGAATTCATCACGCTGGTGCGCGAGAAGTTCGAGGCGGCGGCGCGTGAAGGCGAGGCGCCGGTGCTGGTGACCTCGGCCGGCATCCGGCCATTCGTGCGCGGCATCGTCGAGCGCTTCCGGGCCCAGACCCCGGTGATGTCGCAGTCGGAAATCCACCCGCGCGCCCGGCTTAAGACCGTGGCCAGCATTCAGGCGCGCATGATCCCGAAAAGTGGGACCCGATTTTCGGCAAAGATCATGCGCACGTAAAATGCTTGCCGTCTCCGATCGGCGGCAATTGGCCCTGTAAAAGCCCCATATTCGTCCCTATATAGAGACCATCGGTTCATCTATTCGGTTCGACCGAATTTTGGAGTAGTCATGCATAAATTCGATTTCACTGCACCGGCCGAGCTGTTTCCCTCGCGCAATCGCAAGATCGCCAACAAGGTTAAATACCGCCGCTTCGACCACGCGGCGGACGCCATTCGCTTCGCCGTGGAAGAGCTTCCCGAGCCGTTGCTGCTCGGCGCCTTCATCGAAATCGATGAGGAGCGGCTCGGTCACAAGGACATTCGCGCGCTTTATGACAGCGCCAGCTTTCCGCTGAAGAAGGCCGCGACCGCCGCGAACTGAGTAAATATGCGCTAAGTTTGACCGTTCCGGCCAATTCGTGTATGTAAAACACGTTGAAACTAAGTTTTGGTTATGCCTTGCTGCGCTGCCCCTTTTAGGGCGCTTAACAATGCACCCCTAAACTCGGATGTTTCGATCGCACAAGCGATAACCGCCTGAGCGAATCTCAACGCAAGCAGCGTATAGGCAAGGATAGTTACTATGGCCACCGGTACCGTTAAGTTTTTCAACACCCAGAAGGGTTTCGGATTCATCACGCCGAGCGACGGCTCGCGCGACGTGTTCGTGCACATCAGCGCGGTTGAGCGCGCTGGCATGAGCACCCTCAACGAGGGCCAGCGCCTCACCTATGAAGTGGTGACGGAGCGCGGCAAGCAGGCGGCTGCCAATCTGCAGAACGCCTAATAACGGATTCGTTAGCGCATGATCCCGAAAAGCGGCAACCGGTTTTCGGACAAGATCAAAGCGCCAAGCAAAATGTGAAGTCAGGGTTCTGACTAAATCAGAACCGGTAAGACTTTAGCTTCGCAAACATCGGAACGCCCGGCCCTTGTGCCGGGCGTTTTCGCAAAAGCATGATTCCGAAAAACGGCAACCGGTTTTCGGACACGATCATGCTCAAGACAAAATGCCGACGGCCAGCCCGCTTCTCCGGGAGATGCTGAAGCCAAAAAAAGGCGAGCACGGACATGACGCACAAATATTCGATGGGCCAGAACGTCTATTACGAGCCGACGTTCGGAAACGCGGCCGCCCGTGGCAAATACAAGATCGTGCGCCAGCTGCCGGTCGAGAACGACAACCGGCTGTCGTATCGGATTAAGAGCATCGCGGAATCGTTCGAACGGATCGCCGAGGAACACCAGTTGAGCCGCACCGACTGACGACGACGGCTCGCTCGCAATAACGCGCGCCCATTTGCGCCCGCACAACGCCACGCTTGCAAACGGCGGCTAAAGCAAGCGCGCCAAGGCCCGGACCAGGGCCTGCCGCCCAGTCGACGCCGCTCAATACCGCCGACAACGCTTAAATCCAGGCACCCCGCCCCGATTGCGCCCGGCGGGCGCCCATTTGCGGCCATTTTCTCGGTCGCACCGGCACCATTCACCCCCATGTCAACGATCCGTGATGCGGCCTTTGGAACCACCACGCCGCACCTACGTTAGCAGCACGAATGCTTTTGAACCTTTCTCAAGGTCGGCCCGACAAACAGGCGTTGACCTGGGAGGATGCCATGAACTGGTCGATGTACACCGCAGACCGCACCACCCACCTGAAGATCGTGATGGTTGGACTTTGCGCCGCGCTGCTGATCTCCGTCATCGCGATCTCCGCGCGCGAGCTCAATCTCGGCACCGATATCATGACCGCGCCGAGCCCAAGCGTGATCAAAGCCGGCGCGCCGGTAATCTTCACCGACCGCAACGGGCCGACGATCCGTTAGCGCATGATCCCGAAAAAGCCTGCCCCAGACTTGATCCGGGGTGGGAACCGGTTTTCGGAAAAGATCATGCGCAAACGGCATTAAGCAAGCAGCCACGAACGGTCGCGGACGACAGGCCGCGACCTATGATCGATGCCATATCTCGAGTTATCCCCTCCCCCTTAGCGCGCCGCATTTGCAGCGCGTTTTTTTTGTTCTGTGGGGCGGCACGCCAGACAGCGGCACCCACGTCGGGTTGACCGCGCTGGCGATATCTCGCAAGACGCCGCCGTGGCGTCAGTGGTGGCCGAATCAAACGAAGAGGCGATACGGGCCGGACATGCAGCGCCATTTCATTCTCATCGGTGTGATGGGCTTGCTCGCCGCCGGCCTGTCGGTGGCGGCCGCGCCGGCGCGCGCGCAAAGCGCGCCGCCGGGCGCCACCGTCGCCGCCGACTATCAGGCCAAGCTCGCGCACTATCTCCAGGCCCGCCGCGCCTACGACGAGGAAGCCGGCGTCTATTGGGATGCGGTGGTCGAGAAGCGGCGCGCGCGCAATGCCAAGCGCCGCGGCAATGAGCCGATCGGGCTCGATGACTACGTGCTCACGCAACCGCCGGTCTATGCCGGGCCGCCGCGGCCGGTCGATCCGAATGCGCCCGGCCCGCCGCCGAGCGAAAAGCCGCCGATTCCGGTCGTCGCCGATTTTCTCAAAGCCGCCGCCGAGCAATTCGGCTTCGTGCCCGACCGGCCGCAAAACGACATCGACTTCAAGCGGGCTTACGCGAAAGTCGCCGCGGCCGCCGGCCTGACCAGGGATCAGGTGGTCGGCGTCTATGCGTTCGAGACCGGCGGCAACGGCACCTACGACATGCAGGCAGGCGTGTCGTCGACGCGGCCGAACGCGATCTCGCCGGCGATCGGTTACAACCAATTGCTCAGCACCAATTCGGTCTCGATCCTGGCCGAGTCCGGCGGCCGCCTGCTCGGCACCTTGCGGCAAAGAGCCAATACGATGACCGGCCAAGCGAAGGTCACGATGGAGCGCAAGATCGAGGCGCTCAAGCGCATGATCGCGTTCAGCCGCTCCGTGCCGGACAACTGGAACGACCACGACCGCCTCGCCAAGACCACGCCGGGCGGCTTAGGGATCCACGCCGCCATCCTCGACCGCGACATCGGCCCGCTGCTGCAGGTGCAGAAGCTGCTCAATTCCGTGCGCTTTGCGCGCAGCAAGCACTACGACGCGCCGTTGACCGCGGCCGAACTCGAGCTGATGAACCTGACCGGCGACGGCAACGGGCTCGACATGGTGATGATGCCGCCGGCCTTGCGCCCGCGCGTGCCGACCGCGAATTTTTTCCAGCAGTCGGGCTACGAACGCAATCCGGTGGCGCGGCGGACCGGCGTGGTGGCCGGGCTGCTGGCCGACATCGAAGGCAAAATGATTCGTGCGTCGCAATCGCCAGGCGCCAAGGATCTGGCGGCGGCGTTTTAGCGCATGATCCCGAAAAAGCCTGCCGCGGACTTGGATCCCGAGGGTGCGAACCGGTTTCCCGCCTTCGCGAAGCCCGCTCCGGCGGGCGAAGTGAGGTCGGAAAAGATCGCCCACCGAGCTGGGACATGAATTCATAATAAGGCCAATATCGGCTTATAGCGTCGACTTTCATTTTCGGCGTACAATAAGCTGCCTGAGAAAAACTCTTGGCCCCTCATTGTGTGTTAATCAGGCTTATAAGCCTATTCAACGATAGCGCCACCTCCCCATGCAGCTCAGCAAATTCGGGTACTATGGGGACTTCTTTGTTTATCCTGTACTGATCGCTGCCTTAACGCTTGGCGCCATATTTAAAACCAGCGGTCTGCAGTTTGGCGAATGGCTACTATTTTCCCTGAGTGGGATCGCCGCATGGACCATTGCGGAATATTTCCTGCATCGAATGGTCTTTCACAATTTTCCATTTATCAAGCAGATGCATGACGCCCACCATACGACGCCGAAAGCGCTCGTTGGCTCGCCCACGTGGCTCAGCGTCGCTATCGGATCAATAATTATATTCGCTCCGTTGTGGTGGGCCGCCGGATTCATGATTGCTTCCGCCATTACCACAGGATTGATGATTGGCTATCTGTGCTACGTGACGGTTCACCACCTCAATCACCATGCCAATCCAAGACGCGGTACGTATTTGTATTGGGCCAAGCGCCGACATGCGCTGCACCACTACTGCGGAGAAACAAACAATTTTGGCATCATTACTGATTTTTGGGATCGACTTTTCGGTACAGAATATCGGCACTGACGCGAATGCCTGCTCGCCGCCCGGCAGGCAGCCTAGGGTCAATAGCGGCCTGAGCAGCGTCTCCGCGATGACTCCGCTTTGCAGCCGCAAGCGGACGTTGTTCGCGGGCCGAGCGGCGCGTCCGCTTCGTGCCGATTTTGTTGCAGAAGTGATTTGAAGGTTTTGGCGAACAGTGATTCCGTCTTCTGACGACATTTTGCGTCGGAGGCGGGCGATGATGGGACGCCAGAACAACGACCAGGGTCATCTGTTCTACGAGTTCTGCCTCGATGAGGCGGTTCCTGATGATCATCTGGTGCGCAAGATCGACGCCGTTCTCGATCTATCATGGGTCCACGCAGAACTCGCGCCGCACTATCCAACGCTCGGCCGGCCTTCGATTGATCCGGTGCTTATGATCCGGATGCTGATCATCGGTTATGTCTTTGGCCTGCGTTCCGAGCGGTTGCTGTGTCGCGAGGTGCAGGTGAACTTCGCCTATCGTTGGTTTTGCAAGCTCGGCATAGAGCACAAGATTCCTGATCATTCAGCGTTCTCGCGTGCACGCAATGAGCGCTTCCGCGACAGCGGCATCTTCCGCCAAGTATTCGAGCGTGTGGTCGAGGCTTGCATTGCGGCCGACCTCGTTGGGGGAGAAGGGTTTGCAGTGGATGCGAGCCTGATCCAGGCTGACGCCAACAAGCAACGCTCGATCCCGGGCTCAGAATGGCAAAAAACATGTGATCCCGAGACGGCGAGCCGGGCATGCAGGAGTATCTGGCAACCCTTGATGATGCGGCCTTTGGTGCGGCGAGCGACGTCAGACCGAAGTTCGTCTCGCCGTCCGACCCGGCCGCGCAATGGACGGGTGCGATGCGAGGGCCGGCATTCTTCGCTTACGCCGACAACTATCTCATTGACGTGAAGTTCGGCGTCATCATGGACGTCGAGGCCTCGCGCGC
>DATBZY010000200.1:0-4887 GCA_036512915.1 Pseudolabrys sp.
GACGACGTGATCTTTTCCGCGCCGAAGCTGTTCTTCGCCTATGGCCTCGGCGACGCAATGTTGTGCCCGATGTCGGTCGGCGCGACCACGGTGCTCTATCCGGAGCGGCCGACGCCGCAGACCGTGTTCGAGACGCTGCGCGGATACCAGCCAACGATGTTTTTTGCAGTGCCTACGCTTTATGCCGCAATTCTTGCCGATCCCGAGTGCAAGCGGGAAAACATGTCCAGTCGGTTGCGACTCTGTTTTTCGGCCGGCGAGCCATTGCCGGCATATGTCGGCGTAGCCTGGAAGCAACGATTTGGCCTCGACATTGTGAATGGCGTCGGCTCCACCGAGATGGGGCATCTTTTTCTGACAAATCTTCCGAATGCCGTGGAGTACGGGACATCCGGGGTGCCGGTGGATGGTTACGAACTCAGGTTGGTTGACGACAATGGGCTGGACGTCGCCGACGATGAGATTGGCGAGCTTTTAGTGCGCGGTGAATCGTCCGCGGCCGGCTACTGGAATCAGCGCGAGAAATCGCGTCGCACGTTTGTGGGCGATTGGACCCGCACCGGTGATAAATATCTGCGGCGTGCGGACGGCGTGTATACCTTCTGCGGCCGCACTGACGATATGTTCAAGGTCAGCGGCATTTGGGTATCACCGTTCGAGGTCGAGGACGCATTGGTTACCCATCCGAAAGTCCTCGAGGCAGCGGTCGTGCCGGCCGAAGACAGCAACGGCCTGATCAAGCCGAAAGCATTCGTCGTGCTCAAGAATCGCAGTGATGACGATGCGAGCCGGGCGCTGTATGAAGAGCTCAAGGTGCACGTGAAACGAACGATTGGTCCCTGGAAGTATCCGCGCTGGATCGAGTTCGTCGACAGCTTGCCTAAAACCGCGACCGGAAAAACCCAACGCTTCATGCTGCGCGACAAGGGGCTTAATTTAAATGGTGGAGGCGACCGCTGATGCCGCCGCTCTCCCATCTTGCGTGGCCCTTTTTTGATGAGGGGCACCGGCAATTTGGACCGGCGCTCGCGGACTGGGCAAACCGGGAGGTTGGCCAATACATCGATCATGCAAACGTGGATCGATCGTGCCGCGCCCTCGTTCGTGCTTTGGGAGAGGCGGGTTGGCTAAAGGCCGTCGTGCCGGCGGCATACGGTGGACTATCGGAAAAACTCGACGTACGGACGCTTTGCATAGCTCGCGAGAGTCTCGCCTGGTACGACAGCCTCGCTGATTTTGCCTTCGCCATGCAAGGCCTGGGTACCGGCTCGATATCGCTTTTCGGCAGCGATGAGACAAAAGCCAAATATCTGCCGCCGGTGCGCGATGGACGTCATATTGCGGCGTTTGCGCTCTCGGAACCCGAGGCGGGATCCGACGTCAGTGCGCTTGCAACGACCGCGACCAAGGACGGGCCGGCGCATGTCCGCATTGACGGGATCAAAACCTGGATCTCCAATGGCGGGATCGCGGATCACTACGTCGTGTTCGCACGAACCGGCGAGGCGCCCGGTGCAAAGGGGCTTTCCAGTTTCATCGTCGACGCTGATACACCGGGTCTTGAGATCGCCAGTCGCATTAACGTCATCGCTCCGCATCCGCTCGCGACGCTTCGCTTCACTGGCTGCCGCGTCCCGTTGGCAAATAGGCTCGGCGGCGCAGGCGAAGGTTTCAAGGTTGCGATGGCGACACTCGATATCTTCCGATCAACCGTCGCCGCCGCGGCGCTCGGGCTGGCACGTCGCGCTTTCGACGAGATGATCGACCGCGCGGCAACGCGCAACTTGTACGGGGCGCCGCTGGCGGATCTGCAACTTACGCAGGCCGCGCTGGCGGATAGCGCCATCGACATCGACGCCGCGGCCTTGCTGGTTTATCGCGCAGCCTGGGAAAAGGATCGCGGTGCGGCGCGCATTACACGCGAGGCGTCGACGGCGAAGGCCTTTGCGACCGAGATGGCGCAACGCGTCATCGATCGTGCTGTGCAACTCTTCGGCGGAGATGGCGTGCGTGTAGGCGTCAAAGTCGAAGCGCTTTATCGCGAAATTCGTGCGCTGCGCATCTACGAGGGCGCCACCGAAGTGCAGAAGATAATCGTAGCGCGGGAACTGATGAAGGCGCGCGAAATCACACGCCGCCAAACAGCCGAGTAGGAATAATGCTGCTGACCGAAGAGCAGGAGCAAGTACGGGACACGGCGCGGGAATTTGCGCAGCGCTCCTTGGCGCCCCATTCGGCCGAATGGGATAGCCAAGCTGTGTTTCCACGTGCGGCGCTCCGGGAATTGGGCAAACTCGGCTTCATGGGAATGACGGTTCCTCCGGAATGGGACGGAGCGGGCACGGACTACGTCGCCTATGCGCTTGCGCTGGAGGAAATCGCCGCCGGCGACGGAGCCGTCTCGACGATCATGAGCGGCCACAACTCCGTCGGCTGCATGCCGCTCGTAGAGTACGGAACGCCGGAGCAGAAGGAGAAATACCTGCGGCCGATGGCGCGCGGCGAGTTGCTGAGTGCCTTCTGTCTCACGGAACCGCAGAGTGGCTCGGATGCCGGTTCGATCCGCACGCGTGCCGAGCGTCGGAACGGAAGCTATATTCTGAACGGAACAAAGCAGTTCGTCACTTCCGGCAAGAATGCCGACGTTGCGCTGGTGATTGCTGCGACCGATCTCGGGCTAGGCAAGCAGGGCATCAGCTGCTTCATCGTCGATACCAAGCAATCAGGCTATTGCGTCGGCCGGATCGAAAATAAGATGGGACAGCAAGCGTCGGACACTTGCGAAATTAACCTCGAAGAACTCCGCGTGCCGGAGGAAAACCGGCTCGGCGCCGAAGGCCAAGGCTACCGTATTGCGCTTGCCAACCTGGAAGGCGGCCGCATCGGCATCGCTGCCCAAGCCGTGGGCATGGCCCGCGCGGCCTGCGAGATTGCGGTGGCCTATGCGCAAGAGCGCAGAAGTTTCGGTAAGACGATCATCGAACATCAAGCCGTTGCCTTTCGCCTTGCCGACATGGCGACCCAGCTCGAAGCCGCGCGTCAGCTCGTGCTCCATGCCGCCGCCTTGCGAAGTCAAGGCTTGCCCTGCCTTAAACAGGCGTCGATGGCGAAATTGTTCGCCACCGAAGCAGCCGAACGCATCTGTTCCGACGCAATTCAGACGCTGGGTGGCGCCGGCTACATGACCGACTATGGTGTCGAGCGAATTTTCCGCGCGGTGCGCGCGAGCAAGATCTACGAGGGCACAAACGACATTCAGCGGCTGGTTATCAGCCGCGCGCTCGTTGCCGAGGCAGAGCAGGAAAAGCGGGCCTGATAATGTTCCTGACGAACACCAACGATGCCGTGACCACCCTGACGCTGAGCCATCCTCCGGTGAATGCGATCAGCGAAGAATGGGTACGGGAATTCGACGCAAAGCTTGACGAGCTGGGCAGCGGCCCGCCTTGCACCGTCTTGCATATCCGCTCGGACCAGAAGGTGTTCTGTGCGGGTGCCGATCTTAAAGAAATACGAGAGCGCATGGAGGCGCGTGATGGTGCCGACCGAATGTATGCCTATGTGGCGGGCATCCAACGGCTCTATGCGCGGATCGAGCGGTTGCCCCTGATCACACTGGCCGAGATTGGCGGCGCGGCGATGGGCGGGGGGCTTGAGTTGGCACTGGCGTGCGATCTGCGTATCGCGGCGGCTGAAGCCAAGCTGGGGCTGCCGGAAGCTCGGCTCGGATTGATTCCCGGCGCCGGCGGGACTCAGCGTCTCACCCGACTATGTGGTCCTGCGGTTGCCGCCCGGCTGATTCTTGGCGCCGAAATACTTGATGGTGCGGCCGCGAGCGAGCTTGGTGTGGTGCATTGGGCGGTGCCGCGCGTCGAGCTGGCGCAGCGCGCCGCCGAGATCGTTCGCGGGATCGCCGGCCTGCCAGCCGCGGCGCTGGCCGCCAGCAAGGCCTGCATTGCCGCCGCCGGTCAGCCCGGCCGCGGCGGCTATACCGACGAATTGGAATACACCCGGCTGCTCCTGAACAACACCGAGACGCGGCAACGCGTGCAGGCGTTTCTTGCTGGTTCGGCCGAACCTTCGACACAGCCAAAGAGTGGAGCGGCGCGATGACATTCGACGGCAAGGTAGCTTTGGTCACCGGCGGTGCCTCCGGCATCGGCAAGGCCACGGTGATGGCATTCGCCCGCCAGGGCGCGACGATGATCTGCGCCGACGTGAACGCCACGGCAGGCGAGGCGTTGAAGAAGGAAGCTGCCGGCGCCGACCTGAAGGTCGATTTCGTCGCCATCGATATGGGCAACTCCGATTCCATCCGCGCCGCCGCCGCCGAGGTGCTCAAGCGCTATCCGCGCATCGACATTCTGGTGAACGCTGCCGGCTGGGGCGACATCCAGCCCTACATGCAGAACACGCCGGAGTTCATCAACCGCGTGATCGCCATCAACCTCGCCGGCCCCGCGCATCTGACGCAGGCGCTGCTGCCGCCGATGATTGCCGCCAACGGCGGCAAGGTCATCAATATCGCCAGCGACGCCGGGCGTGTCGGCAGCGGCGGCGAGACGGTTTACGCCGGCGCCAAGGGCGGGCTGATTGCCTTCACCAAGTCGCTCGCGCGCGAAGTCGCCCGCTACTCGATCAACGTCAACTGCGTGTGCCCGGGTCCGACCGATACGCCGATGCTCGCCACCCGCTCGGAGAAGCTGCGCGAGGCCTTCCTCAAAGCGATCCCGTTCCGCCGGTTCGCTAAGCCGGAGGAAATCGCCGACGCCGTCCTTTTCTTCGCCAGCCCGCAAGCCAACTACGTCACCGGGCAGGTGATGAGCGTGAGCGGCGGACTGACTTTTGCCGGTTAACGCATGCTCCCGAAGAGCGGGAATGAATTAG
>DATBZY010000201.1:0-4050 GCA_036512915.1 Pseudolabrys sp.
TGGCTGCGATGTCGGACTGATTGAACGCCGAACGGCCCGATGCGCATGACTGATCTTTTCCTCCTGTCGCCTGAATCGATCGCGGCCTTGCTCCAGGTGATCATGATCGATCTGGTGCTGGCGGGCGACAACGCGGTCGTCATCGGGCTGGCGGCTGCGGGCTTGCCGCGCGAGCAACGCGCGCGCGCGATCCTGGTCGGCATTATCGCTGCGACCGTGCTGCGCATCCTGTTTGCGGGGTTCGCCATTCAGCTGTTGGACATTGTGGGCCTGCTGCTCGCCGGCGGCATTCTGCTGCTGTGGGTGTGCTGGAAGATGTGGCGCGAATTGCGTGGGCCTTCGGCGAAGGAAACCGAGGCGGCGCTGACCGCGGGCCGCGTGCATGCGCCGCGCAAGAATTTCGCGCAGGCCGCGTGGCAGATCGTGATGGCGGACGTCTCAATGTCGCTCGACAACGTGTTGGCGGTGGCGGGCGCGGCGCGCGAGCACCCGGCCGCGCTGGTGTTCGGGCTTGCCTTGTCGATCGTGCTGATGGGCGTCGCCGCCAGCTTCATCGCCCGCCTGCTCAACCGCCACCGCTGGATCGCCTATGTCGGCCTGGCCATCATCCTCTACGTCGCCGGCGACATGATCTGGCGCGGCGCGCTGGAAATGCAGCCGCATGTGGTCAGCAGCTTAGAAACCGTATTTCGCTAGCGCCGCGGCCAATGCCGGCGAAGGCGGGCGCCCCGAGGTGAACACGATCCGCGGCGGCGTGGGCGGTGAGGCCGGCAGCCGCTGGCGTATCAGGTCGGCGACGCGCCGCGCGATCGCCGGCGCCGGATCGAGCCATTCGACCGGCCACGGCGCATTCGCCCGAAAGCGATCGAGCAGCAGCGGATAATGCGTGCAGGCGAGCACCACCGTATCGGTGCGGCGCTGCTCCGCATCGACAAAGCAAGCGGCGATCTCGGCTTTGATCGCTGCGTCGGTTACCGGCGCGCCGGCAAGCTCGGCCTCGGCAAAGCCGGCCAAGCGTGGCGAGCCGACCAGCACCACGTCGCAGCCGGCGGCGAATTCGCGGATCAGCGCGCGGGTATATTCGCGGTTGACCGTCGCCTGCGTGCCCAGCACCGCCACCCGCTTGCTCCGCGATTGCGCGCAGGCCGGCTTGATCGCCGGCACGGTGCCGACGAACGGCACGGAAAAGCGCGCGCGCAACTCGGCGAGCGCCAGCGTGGAGGCGGTGTTGCACGCCACCACCACCAGATCGGGAGCATGTTCCGCAATCGCCGCGCCGATCACGTCGAGCACGCGCGCGATCAGCGCGTCTTCGGGCTGGTTGCCGTAGGGAAAGCCGGCATCATCGGCAACATAAACGTAACGCGCATCGGGGAGCGCTACGGCAATCTCGCGAAACACCGTGAGTCCGCCCAGACCGGAATCGAATACCAGAATGGTTGCAGGCTTGGCAGCGGATATGGCGGGAGGAGGCATCGGATGGGGCATGGGCAGGCGAGCTAAGACACGGGCCACCGCCGGTGACAATGGGTCGCGTCGCGCTACGCGCGTCAGGCGGTCCCGAACACCCGCCGGAAGATGGTATCGACGTGCTTGAAATGGTGGTCGAGGTCGAAATTGGCCTCGATCTCCCTGTCGCTCAGCTTCGCGCGCACGTCCTTGTCGGCCTTGAGCAGCGCGAGGAAATCTTTTTCACCGCCCCACACCTTCATGGCGTTGCGCTGGACGAGGGCGTAGGCGTCCTCGCGCGGCACACCTTTTTGCGTGAGCGCGATCAGCACCCGCTGCGAATGGATCAGCCCACCGAGCTTGTCGAGATTCTTCTGCATCGACGCCGGATAGACCAGCAGTTTGTCGATCAGGCCGGCCAGCCGCGCCAGCGCGAAGTCGAGCGTAACCGTCGCGTCGGGCCCGATCATGCGCTCCACGGAGGAGTGCGAGATGTCGCGCTCGTGCCAGAGCGCGACGTTCTCCATGGCGGGCAGCGCATAGGCGCGCACCATGCGCGCCAGGCCGGTGACGTTTTCCGACAGCACCGGATTGCGCTTGTGCGGCATGGCCGAGGAGCCCTTCTGCTTCTCGGAGAAGAACTCCTCCGCCTCCAGCACTTCGGTGCGTTGCAGGTGGCGGATTTCAGTCGCCAGGCGTTCGATTGAGGACGCGACCACGCCGAGCGTTGCGAAATACATGGCGTGGCGGTCGCGCGGGATGATCTGGGTCGAGATCGGCTCGACGCCAAGTCCCATCGCCTTGGCGACATGCGCTTCGACGCGCGGATCGACTTGGGCAAAGGTGCCGACCGCGCCGGAAATCGCGCAGGTGGCGACTTCCTTGCGCGCGGCGACGAGGCGCTCGCGCCCGCGTGCGAACTCAGCATAGGCGTAGGCGAGCTTGAGCCCGAACGTGGTCGGCTCGGCATGGATGCCGTGCGAGCGGCCGACGGTCGGCGTCATCTTGTGCTCAAAGGCGCGGCGCTTGAGCGCGGCGAGCAGAGCGTCGGTGTCGGCGATCAGGAGGTCGGCGGCGCGCACCAACTGCACGTTGAAGCAGGTGTCGAGCACGTCGGACGAGGTCATGCCGGAATGCACGAAGCGCGCTTCCGGCCCGACGATTTCTGCCAGGTGCGTCAGGAAGGCGATGACGTCGTGCTTGACCTCCGCTTCGATGGCGTCGATGCGGGCGACGTCGAACTTGGCAGCCTTGCCCTTTTCCCAGATTTTCTTGGCGGCTTCTTTCGGAATGATACCGAGTTTGGCCATGGCGTCGGCCGCATGCGCCTCGATCTCGAACCAGATGTGAAACTTGGTCTCCGGCGACCAAATCGCGACCATCTCGGGGCGGGAATAGCGGGGGATCACGCCGCTTCCCCACGCGCCAGTGCCGCGGCATTGCGGATCGCGGCGATGTTGGCCTTGTAGTTGCCGCCCTTGAACACCGCGGAGCCGGCCACCAGCACATTGGCGCCGGCCTGCACCACGCGCGGCGCGGTTTCCGGCGTGATGCCGCCATCGACCTCGATATCGATCGGCCGCGCGCCGACAAGCGCGCGCAGCTCGGCGATCTTGTCGATCGCGGCCGGAATGAAGGTCTGGCCGCCGAAGCCGGGATTGACCGACATCACCAGGATGAGATCGACCAGATCAATGACATGCGCGACGCTCGAGGCCGGCGTGCCCGGGTTCATGCTCACGCCTACCTTCTTGCCGAGCGCGCGGATCGCCTGCAGCGAGCGGTGCACATGCGGGCCCGCCTCCACATGCACGGTGATGATGTCGGAGCCGGCCTTGGCGAAAGCTTCCAGGTAAGGATCGCAGGGGGCGATCATCAGATGCACGTCGAGCGTCTTCTTGGTGATCGGGCGGATCGCCTTCACCACCTCGGGGCCGATCGAGATATTGGGCACGAAGTGCCCGTCCATCACGTCGACATGGATCCAGTCGGCGCCGGCGGCTTCGACCGCACGCACTTCCTCGCCCAGTTTGGCGAAGTCGGCCGCGAGAATCGACGGTGCGATGATCAGCGGGCGGTGCATGAAAGCGCCTCTTTCCGCCTGTCGGGTAACACGGGGATGGCAGACAGGCAACGTGCGCCGGCGCGCTGCCCCCAAGTCTTGCGTGCGAGGGCTACTTCGCCGGTAGACGCACGCTCGCGAGGTCAGTCCCGACGATGATGTTGCCGGTGAATCCGCCCTCCTGGGCCGCTGTCCGGTAATCCGCCTCCGTCAGCGCACCGCCCGGAATCTTCCATGGGCCTTGGCGCTCCGCACCGACTGGCGGGATGAGATGGGTAAGCATGAGGTGCTTGGCTCCGGCGCGTTTGGCCATTGCGCCGAGATCGGAGGCCGCGCTCTGGCGATAATAGCCTTGCGGAAACATTCCGCTGCCCTTGTCGGGAGCCATAATGGGATGGAGTGGGTATCCCCTTCACACACGTCGGTACCCCTGATAGCGTTGAGGGATGGAAAGCCCGCCAAGGCATCCCGTCGCTGGGATTGATTATCCTCGGACGTTTCAGGAGTTCGACGCGTGGTTTGGCAGCGAGACGGCGTGC
>DATBZY010000202.1:0-7222 GCA_036512915.1 Pseudolabrys sp.
GCCGGCGATGCTGTCACCGAATTGCAGGACGGTGATGCGGCTGCCCTTGCGAATGGCGCTGTCCCACCAATCCGGCCCGCGCCGGTTGATCAGCTTGTCGAGCTCGTTGCCCGGGATGATGCCCTGATAGGCCGCGCGCCAGGCCTCGTCATGCGTCCCGGCGACGTCCACCGCATCGGATGCCTTGGCGCGGCGAATCTCTATGAGGGTCGTGCTCATTTCAGAATAGAAGCAACGAACCCTGCGGCCTTCAAGCCCTATCGTTAATGATGGGTTAACGGTGTGGATTACTGGTCACAGGCAGCGAAAAAGGCCCATTGCTTGTGCTGAAAAACGTACTCGCGGACACCCGGGGGGAGCGTGTCGCATCTCACTTATGCACCATACCGGCACAGGCGTGCCGATGCGCTTTTGCAGTCCGCGGCAAAGTGATTCGATTTTACCTGATTCGAATCAAGCCACGCGCCGGAACGCGGTAGCAGGATGCCGAAGCCTCACACCGCCTCGGCGGTGGCGGTCTTCTGGCGGTCTTCCCGCTTGCGGTCGGTCTCGTCGAGCAGCATCTTGCGCAGGCGGATCGACTTTGGCGTCACCTCGACCAGCTCGTTGTCCTCGATATAGGCCAGCGCCTTTTCCAGCGTCATGCGGATCGGCGGGGTGAGGCGAACCGCCTCGTCCTTGGAGGTGGTGCGGATATTGGTGAGCTTCTTGCCCTTGAGCACGTTGATGACCAGGTCGTTGCCGCGCGTGTGCTCGCCGACGATCATGCCCTTGTACACCTTCCAGCCCGGCTCGATCATCATCGGGCCGCGGTCTTCCAGATTCCACAGCGCGTAGGCGACCGCTTCGCCCTGGTCGTTGGAGATCAGCACGCCGTTGCGGCGGCCCTGGATCGGTCCCTTGTGGGGCGCGTAGGCGTGGAACAGCCGGTTCATGATGGCGGTGCCGCGTGTGTCGGTGAGCAGTTCGCCCTGGTAGCCGATCAGGCCGCGCGTCGGCGCGTGAAACACCAGCCGCAAGCGGTGGCCGCCGGACGGGCGCATTTCCAGCATCTCGGCTTTGCGCTCGGCCATCTTCTGCACGACGATGCCGGCGTGCTCCTCGTCGAGGTCGATCACCACTTCCTCGATCGGCTCCAGCATCTCGCCGGTGGCCGGGTCCTCGCGCATCAGCACCTTCGGCCGCGACACCGAAAGCTCGAAGCCCTCGCGCCGCATGGTCTCGATCAGGATGCCGAGCTGCAATTCGCCGCGGCCGGCGACTTCCATGGAATCCTTCTCGTCGGATTCGCGCACGCGCAGCGCCACATTGCCTTCCGCCTCGCGCAGCAGCCGGTCGCGGATCATGCGGCCGGTGACCTTGCTGCCCTCGGTGCCGGCAAGCGGGGAATCGTTGACGCGGAAAATCATCGCCAGCGTCGGCGGATCGATCGGCTGCGCCGGAATCGGCGTTTCCACCGCCGGATCGCAGATCGTCATCGCGACGGTGGCATTCGGCAGTCCGGCGATGGCGACGATATCGCCCGCTTCCGCCTCATCCACCGGCACGCGCTCAATTCCGCGGAATGCCAGCACCTTGGTGATGCGGCCGGTCTCGATCAGCTTGCCGTCATGATCGAGAACCTTCACCGACTGGTTGGGTTTCGCCGAACCGGAGGTGATGCGGCCGGTGACGAGACGGCCGAGATAGGGATTGGCTTCCAGAATGGTGCCGAGCAGGCGGAACGGCCCGCTTTCCACCACCGGCGGCTTGACGTGGCTGAGCACGAGATCGAACAGCGGTTGCATGCCGTCGTCGTGCGAGCCTTCCAGGCTGGTCGCCATCCAGCCCTGCTTGGCCGAGCCGTAGAGAATCGGAAAATCGAGTTGCTCCTCGGTGGCGTCGAGCGCCGCGAACAGGTCGAACACTTCGTTGACCACTTGGCTCGGCCGCGCGTCGGAACGGTCCACCTTGTTGATGACGACGATGGGCTTGAGACCCATCTTCAGTGCCTTGGAGACCACGAACTTCGTTTGCGGCAGCGGGCCTTCGGCGGCGTCGACCAACACCAGCGCGCCGTCGACCATATTGAGGATGCGTTCGACTTCGCCGCCGAAATCGGCATGGCCGGGCGTATCGACGATGTTGATGCGGGTGTCTTTCCAAACCACCGAAGCCGCCTTGGCCAGGATGGTGATGCCGCGCTCGCGCTCGAGGTCGTTGGAATCCATGGCGCGTTCGACCACGCGCTGGTTCTCGCGGTAGGAGCCGGACTGCTGCAGCAGCCGGTCGACCAGGGTGGTTTTGCCATGATCGACGTGCGCGATGATGGCGATGTTACGAAGATTCATGAGAATTCCTGAAACCAATCGCGGGCCTGCATAGGATTTCCGAACGAAATCCATTCCCAAAAAGCGACAGGATTGCCAGCTAGCAATCCTGCGGGGCCCGCGACGCTATTGCAGCGCAATATAGTCACGAAACCGCCGGAAGCAACTGCCGGCTGGTTCGCCGGCAGAACGAGGTTAAACCCCCGCCGGCCGGCTCCAGGGCCCGATCTGCACGCCGTTGGGCAGGGCGTGCTGCAGCATCATCATTCCGGCGATGGTTTCGCTGGTGACCAGCCCGACCAGCTTGCCGGTGGCATCGGTGACCCCAACCGCCGGCGCCGATGTCTCCAGCAGCAGCTTGAAGGCGTCCTCCAGGCAGCGGCGGTGGCTGACGGTCGGCAGCTCCGCCGTCATGGCGTCGGCGACGCGGGCATCCGGCCCGAGCGTCTTGATGGCGCGGATGAGATCGCCGCGGCCGAGCACGCCGACCGGCTTGCCGGCGCCGTCCACCACTGGGAATTCGCCCTGGCCGGTTTGCAGCAAGGTCTGCACCGCCTCGTCCAAATGCGCCTGCGGCGGCAGCGTGGCGAACTGCTTCATCATGGCGTAGCTCACCGGCACGCCGCGCGAGGCGGCGCGCAGCGCCACCATGTGTGCTTCCGAGGTGGCGGCGAGATAAACGAAGATCGCGATGAAGATCAGGATCGGGTTGACCATCAGCCCGATGAAGCCGAGCGCGAAGGCGACGAACTGGCCGATTGCGGCGGCGATTTCGGTCGCGCGCACATAGCCGAACCGGCTCGCCAGCAGCGCGCGCAGCACGCGCCCGCCGTCCATCGGGAAGGCCGGGATCATGTTGAACAGCGCGAGGAACAGGTTTACCGCCGCCAGCCGGTCGAGCAGCGGGATCTGCATGTTGTCGACCGCGGCCGCAGCGCTCGATTGCAGATGGGCGCCGGCGAATAGCACGAGCACGATGGTGATGACGACATTCACCAGCGGTCCGGCGATGGCGATGAGGAATTCCTCCCACGGCTCCTCCGGAATGCGTTCGAGTTGCGCCACGCCACCGATCGGCAGCAGCGTCACATAAGGTGTCGGCACGCCGAAGGCGCGCGCGGTGAAGATATGGCCGAACTCGTGCAGCAGCACGCACAGGAACAGCAGCACCATGAAGACGAGGCTGTCCCAGGCGGCGGCGCCGCCGCCGGAGGCGTAGCCGGCGGCGAAGATCCAGGCGAGAAACAGCAGAAAGGTGAGGTGGACGCGCACCACGGTGCCCGCCACCTTGCCGATATTCAATGACCAGGACATGGAAGCCTCGTATGGTCGGTGTCTCCCTCTATGAGGTAATATCGGGCCAAAACTATTGCGAGGGCAGGGCGTTCGGCTAAAGGACGATATCGGCAATGGGTGACAGCTATGCCACGGTGAAAGTCGCGGCGGTCCAGGCCGCCTCGGTGTTTCTCGACCGCGAAGGCTCGACCGAAAAGGCCTGCCGCCTGATCCGCGAGGCCGGCCAGAACGGCGCCCGCGTCATCGGATTCCCGGAAGGGTTCATCCCGGCGCACCCGGTCTGGTACCACCACCACGCGGCGACCAGCGCGATCGCCAACCGGCTTGCGGTCGAGCTGTTCAAGAACGCGGTGGAAATTCCGGGCCCCGAGATCGACGCGCTATGCGAGGCGGCGCGGGTGGCCAACGCCTATGTCGTGGTCGGCGTCTGCGAAAAGCTGCCACAGACCACCGGCAGCATGTTTAACACGCAAGTCTATATCGGTCCCGACGGCACCCTGATCCGCAAGCACCAAAAAATAATGCCGACGGTCGGCGAGCGCTTGGTGCATATGGGCGGCTACGGCGACACCTTCGGTGCGTTCCCGAGCGAATTCGGGCCAATGAGCGGCCTGATCTGCGGCGAGAATTCCAATCCGCTCGCGATCTTCGCACTGATCGCCGAAGGCACGCGCATTCACGTCATGAGCTGGCCGAACCATTTTCCGACCAGCGGCGATCCGCTGCGCAATCGGGTCGCCATCGACTCGCAGGCCTTCGCACAGATGAGCAAGGCGTTCGTGATCTCGGCCTGCGGCACGGTTGACGAGCGCATGATCGAGATGCTGCAGGCCAATCCCGCGGGCGAGAAATTTCTGCGCGATCCCAATTGCTGCGGCGGCTCGCTGATCGTCAATCCATTTAGCCGCATCATCGCCGGTCCGATGGGCGCCGAGGAAGGCATTCTCTACGCCGAAT
This sequence comes from Pseudolabrys sp., assembly GCA_036512915.1. Lineage (GTDB taxonomy): Bacteria > Pseudomonadota > Alphaproteobacteria > Rhizobiales > Xanthobacteraceae > Pseudolabrys. The sequence goes on from DATBZY010000202.1 coordinate 4,563, forward strand.
GCAATCTCGATCTCGGCATCCAGATGAAGCTCAGGCACGATTTCGCCGGCCACTACAATCGGCCGGACATTTTTCAGCTGCACGTAAACCGTGCCGCCCCGCAACTTTATTCCGTGCACGGCGTTGAGCCGCGCGGGCTCTTGCCGGACGCGACCGCGGTGCGGGCGCTTCCGGCGCAGACGCCCCGGCTGGAATCGCAGAAGGCGGACGAAGGGCCCATCGCTGCATCCGTTCCGCCGCCCGGTGAATAACCGCGACTCGATCGCGCCAAGCGAGGTTACGCCATGGCTGCCAAATTGACTGCCGATGCCCGCAAAGCGGCGTTAGCCAAGCTATCCGGCTGGTCGGAAGTGGCTGGCCGTGAGGCGATTACGAAGAAATTCACGTTCAAAGATTTCAATCAGGCCTTCGGGTTTATGACGCGGGCAGCGCTGGTGGCGGAGAAGATGGATCACCATCCGGAATGGTTCAATGTCTACAAGACGGTCGAAGTGACGCTGGCCACCCACGACGCCGGCGGCGTCACCGAGCTCGACGTGAAGCTGGCCGAGGCGATGGATAAACTGGCTGGCTGAGAGCCTTTTTGCCTGCCTTGCGCGCGCCTAAATCGCCAACCAAATAAGGTTTATGGCATTCGCACGTGCGGCATTCTGGCGACTGAACGAGGGCGACGATAGCGGGTTGCGGCGCAGCTTCTGGCGCAAAACCCGGCGCGTCGCCGCGCACATTCCGTTCGCCGAGGATTTGCTCGCCGCCTATTACTGCGCCTTCGACCGCAACACACCGCTGCAGGTGAAGGCGACGCTGGTCGGCGCCATCGCCTATTTCGTGCTGCCGATCGACGCGATCCCGGACGTGCTGCCGGTGCTCGGCTTCACCGACGATGCCGCGGTGCTGGCGACCGCGATCAAGCTGGTCACAGGCCATATCCTTCCGGTGCATCGGGAGACGGCGCGTAACGCGTTGGACAGGCTTTAAGGCCGCAAGATCACCTTGCCCATCACCTGGCGCGCGGCGATGGCCTTGAGCGCGGTCGCCGCCCCAGCCAGCGGATAAACCGCGTGCACGTGCGAGGACAGCTTGCCCTGCGCGCACCAGTCGAGAATTTGCGTCATGTTGGCGCGGTGGCCTTGCGGGTCGCGGATCCAGGCGCCCCAGTAAACGCCGAGCACGTCATAGCTGCGCAGCAGCACGAGGTTGAGCGGCAGCTTCGGCATGTCGCCGCCGGCAAAGCCGATGACCAGGTAGCGCCCGCCCCAATCCATGCCGCGTAGCGCGGCTTCGGCCTGCGCCCCGCCAATGGGATCGTAGACCACGTCGACGCCCTTGCCGCCGGTCAACTGGCGCAGCGCGTCCTTGAGATCGGTTGCGGCATAGTTCACGCCGGCGTCGGCGCCGTGCTGGCGCGCGAACGCAAGTTTTTCGTCGGACGAAGCGCAGGCAATGACGCGCGCGCCCATCAGCTTGCCGATCTCGATCGCGGAGAGGCCGGTGCCGCCGGCGGCGCCCAGCACCGCCAGCGTCTCGCCGGGCTTGAGCTTGGCCCGGTCCTTCAGCGCATGCAGCGACGTGCCGTAGGTGATGGTGAGGCCGGCCGCACGGTCGAAATCCAAGCCGGCCGGCAGCGCAATAAGTTGGTCGGCGGCGAGTACGACCTTCTCGCGCGCGGCGCCCCAGCCGATATTGCCGATGACGCGGTCGCCGGGCGAATACCCAGTGACGCCGGCACCGAGGCTTTCGACTTCGCCGGCGAACTCGGCGCCGGGCGAGAACGGAAAGGCCGGCTTGTGCTGGTATTTGCCGGCGATGATCAGCGTGTCGAAGAAATTCAACGCCGCGGCTTTGATGCGAACCACCGCTTCGCCCGGTCCGGGCGTGGGTTCGGCGATGTCGGCAAGCTCGAGCTCGTCGGGCGTGCCGTAGCGGGTGCAGAGCAGGGCTTTCATGTCCGATCCTTGGCGGCCGGATGATCGGGGGTTGAACAGCGACGGGGAACATTTCTAGCACGGCGCCGGCTATCGTCAGGCGGGCGGCCGTTAACTTTCCGCGGCTAAGCTCGCGGCCGGCGGCGCAATGCCGCCTTCACCGTGCCGATATTCGCTTGTAATGGCCTAATATCCAGCGTTCCTTCATCCGAACTCGGGTAAACCCCAAGTTCGTCAATTTGACCGGCAGGGCCCGATGAATAGGACTTTTTTGCTCCGCACCGCGATTACCATGCTGGCGGCGTCTGTTTGTGTGTTCTCCACGGCAGCATCGGCGCAGCAGAAGAAACCGGCCAAATCCGATCCCACCGAGCAGGCCGTACTGCTCGGGCAATTCGGCGACTGGGGCGCCTATAAGGCGACCCCCGGTGGAAAGAAGGTCTGCTTCGCGCTCGCCAAGCCGACCTCGGCGACGACCGAGCCGACCGGCCGACCCCGCGATCCATCCTATGCGTTCATCTCGACGCGTCCGGCCGAGAAGGTGAAGAACGAGGTGTCGGTGATCGTCGGCTATACCCAGAAGCCCAACCACGATGCCGTGGCGACCATCGGTTCGGCGAACTACGTGATGTACACCCAGAACGACGGCGCCTGGGTGAAGAACGCCGCCGAAGAGGCGCAGATGGTAGACGCCATGCGCAAGGGTTCCGACCTCGTGGTCAAGAGCGAATCCGG
>DATBZY010000203.1:0-7059 GCA_036512915.1 Pseudolabrys sp.
GCAGAAGCTCGGACCGCTGCTCAACAACGTCGTGTGCTACGACCTCTACGTTCCCGAGCCGACCATGAAGTTCCCGGGCATCGAGGAATTCCTGGTGCGCTACCGCGAGCGCGCGGCGGCGGCCGGCGTCGATCCGATCGGCATCTACATCCCGCCCTTCGCCTATTCCGAGGTGCAGATCCTCGAGCAGGCGATCAAGGCGGTTGGCTCGACCGACGACCAGAAGCTCGCCGACTATATCCGCAGCACGAGTTTCAAGACCGTCGTCGGCGATATCAAGTTTGGCGATCGGGGCGAATGGGCCGAACCGCGCGTTCTCTATATCCAGTATCGCGGTATCGTCGGCAACGACATCGAGCAGTTCAAGCAAGCCGGCAAGCAGGTCATCCTGTATCCGCCGCGCTTCAAATCGGGCGAGGTGCACGAGCCGTTCGAGGCATTACGGCATTAATTGCCTGGCCTTCATCAAGCTCGTATCTATCCGCATGTGCCTGCGCGCTTAGGAGTCGACGCCCTCGATAGAAAACCCCGGCGCCAGGCCGGGGTTTTCGTCATCTTTTTTGCGCATACTTGTTGCCGACCGCCTCATAGCCGAAGGCATAGTCGGCGCCGACCGTGACGACTTTCTTATAGCCCTGGTCGCAGGCCCACTGTCCTAAGGCATGGTGGGGCTGCGAACTCGATCAGCCGGTGCGGATGAAATACGGATACTTGCTGAGCTCGCGCTGCGTGAGATCGTCCGCCGCCGGGATCGAGGCGACATCGATGGTCTTCTCAGCTGTGCTCACCGGTGCCAGCGCATAGCCGGTGGACGCGAGCACGCCGCCGATGAACATATGCACCTTGTCTTGCAGCACCAGTTTCTCGGCCTTGGTGACGCCAAGGTCGGGCTTGGCCTGATCATCCTCAAGGATGAACTTCACCTTGGCCCCGGCGGAAGCCCATCTGGCGCGCATAGGTTGTGAGTGTCTTGGGCGGGGCGGCAAACGGGGAAACGGTCAGTCCCGGATGAAGGTCCCGCTGCGTAATTCGGCAACTGCCTGTTGCAGCTCTGCCTGCGTGTTCATCACGATCGGGCCGTACCAGGCGACCGGCTCCTCGATCGGCTTGCCGGACACCAGCAGGAAGCGGATGCTTTGCTCGCCCGCCTGCACGGTGACTTCATCGCCTGAGTCGAACAGCACCAGCGAGCGGTCGGAAGTTAGCTCGCGTGCGACGATCTCCTCGCCGTCGACCTGCTTCTCGGTCAGTACGCCGAGTGGCTGCGAGGCGGCGCGGAACGAGCCCGAGCCCTCGAACACGTAGGCGAAAGCATGCCGTTCGGTTTCCACCGGCAGCGTTTTGCGCTGGCCCGGCGGCACCCAGACATCGAGATAGCGCGGATCGGCGGCGACGCCTTCGACCGGGCCGCGCTGGCCCCAGAAGTCGCCGCACACGATGCGCACGCGCGTGCCGTCGTCGTCGGTAACCTCCGGCACCTCGGCGCCCTTGATGTCCTGATAGCGCGGCGCCGTCATCTTGAGCGAGGCGGGCAGGTTGGCCCAGAGCTGGAAGCCGTGCATGCGGCCCTGCGCGTCGCCTTGCGGCATTTCCTGATGCATGATGCCGCGGCCCGCGGTCATCCATTGCACGTCGCCCGAACCCAAGGTGCCGCGATTGCCCAGGCTGTCGCCGTGCTCGACGGTGCCGGAGAGCACGTAGGTGATGGTCTCGATGCCGCGGTGCGGATGCCAGGGAAAGCCGGCGAGATAATCTTGTGGCCGATCGTTGCGGAAATCGTCGAGCAGCAGGAACGGATCGGTCTCGGCGGTGTCGCCGAAACCGAAAGCGCGGCGCAGCTTGACGCCGGCGCCTTCGATGGTGGGTTTGGACTGGACGATGCGCTTGATGGGGCGGATCGACATTGCGCTTTCCTTGTTTGTTATGCGGCGGCGCGTGGCGCGATCGCAGCCGTGAGCTTGGCCGTGAGCGCGGCGAGTTGATCGAGGAAGTTTTTCAGGAACGTGCGCGTGCTCTCGTCGGTGATGTTGTTATTCGCATCCAGCAGCTCGGGCTTGAACGTAATATACGCCTCGCCGCCCATCACCAGCATGCCCAGATCGCCGAGCACGGCGCGCAGATGCTGCTGCGCGACCGCGGTACCGATGGCGCCGGCCGAGGTGCCGGTGACGGCGGCGGGCTTGCCGGTCCAGGAGTTCTTGCCCCACGGGCGGTTGCCCCAGTCCACGGCGCTCTTGAGCACGGCCGGCATGGAGCGGCTGTGCTCGGGCGTCACGAACAGCAGGGCGTCGGAGTCGGCGATGTGGGATTTGAAGCGCACGACCTGTTCCGGCAGCGCGGTTTCCAGATCCTGATTGTAGAGCGGTAGGTCGTCGATGCGGATGATGCTGGCGTCGAATTCTTTGGCGCCGAGTTTGACCAGAGCCTGCGCCAGCTTGCGGTTGATCGATGCGCGCCGGTTGCTGCCGACGATCAGGCCGAGCTTGAATTTTGCCATGAGAGCCTCTAGCTTTGTGGTTACAAATGAATACTGAGGCTAGATAGATGACCGCAGGGCGCGCGCAAGAAGGCACATCGGTGTTACCGGGTAACCTGCACGTGGCCGAGGACTGCCGCGCGGTCAGCGAGGTGCTGGCGCGGATCGGCGACAAGTGGACCGTGCTGGTGGTCTCGACCCTGGGCGACGGGCCCAAGCGCTTCAACGAATTGCGCAAGGCGTTAGGCAGCATTTCGCAACGGATGCTGACGCTCACGCTGCGCGCGCTCGAGCGCGACGGGCTGGTCACGCGCACCGTGTTCCCGACCATTCCGCCGCGCGTCGACTACGCGCTGACCAAGCTCGGCGGCTCGCTGCTCGAGCCGGTCAACACGCTGGGCTCATGGGCGCGCCAGAACCGCGCGACCATCCAAGAAGCGCGGCGGCGTTTCGACGCTACCAAAGAACAGCGCGGCTGAGCCGCTGTGGCGCGCGCGCGTGCTTGAGAGTTTTCGGCTCAGCCGAGCACCGCCGCCGCCGTCATCGCCAGACAGGTCGCCAAGCCCGCCGCCGGCACCCACAGCGGCACCCGCACATGCGGACCGTGGCTGTGGAACTTGGCGCGCCGCAAGCGCAGCAGCGATAGATTGACCAGCGCGAACACCACCAGGGTTGCGAGCGAGGTGCCTTCCGCCAGCCGCTCGAACGGAACCAGCAGCGCCAGCGCAATCGTCGCCGCCACGATCAGCGCGGTGGCGATCAGCGGTGTCGCGGTTTTCGGATGCACGTGGCCGGCCAGGCGCGGCAGGTCGCCTTGCCGCGACATGCCATAAACCACCCGCGCGGCCATGGTCATCTGCGCCAGGATGGTGTTGAGCGTGGCGACGATGGCGATGGCGCTGATGGTAAACGGGCTGATGCTGGCGAGCGCGCGGAACACCAGGCTGAGCGGCGCCGGCGAGGCCGCCAGCTCGGCGACCGGCACCGCCAGCACCGCGATCGCCGCCACCGCCAGATACAGCGCGCTGGAAATCAGCAGCGTCAGCACCATGGCGCGCGGAATGTCGCGCTGCGGCACTTTGGCTTCCTCCACCACATTGGCGAGGTCCTCGAAGCCGATAAACGCAAAGAACGCCAGCAGGCTGGCATAGGCGATGCCGGACAGCACGCTCAGATCGAGCGGCGGCGGCGCCAGCACCTCGGCGAACGGCAGGCGAGCGTAAAGGCCGGCGACGATGATGGCGACCAGGCCGCCGGTTTCGATCAGCGTGAACAGGCTGGCGAGCAGCACCGATTCCAGAATGCCCCAGGCCGCCACCGCGCCGAGCGCCAGCAGCACCACCGTCACCACCGCGCTTGCCGGCAGCGCGATGAATTGCCCGATATAGCCGGCGGCGCCGAGCGCGACGGTGGCCGACGACACGATGCCGATCAGGATGGTGAGCAGGCCGGTCAAGGTCGAGGCCAGCCGCGAGCCGAACGCCGCGCGCACGTAAGCAGCTTCCCCGGCGCTCACCGGAAAGCGCGTGGCCAATTCGGCGTAGGAGCCGACGGTGAGCGCCATGCCGAGGGCGGCGAGCAGGAACGACCACGGCGCGTAGCGGCCGGCGTGGCCGGCGACCGCGCCGATCAGCACGTAGATGCCGGCGCCGATGGTGATGCCGACGCCGTACAGCACCAGCAGCGGCAGCCCGAGCTGGCGCCGCAACGGCTCGCCCAGCGGAGACGGAGGGTCGGGGTCCATGGCGGTAGTTTAGGCGGCGAGGCGGCGGGCGCCTTGCGCGAGGTCAAAGGGGGCGAGGGTGGCTTCACCTCTTCTCGCGTGCGGGGAGAGGTCGCCCGCCGCCATAGGGCGAAGGCGCGGCGGGTGAGGGGGCGTCACCACGTTCTGTGCGTATGCAAAGTGCCCCTCACCCCGACCCTCTCCCCGCAAGCGGGGAGAGGGAGATGACGCCACCCTCGCGGCGGCGGCGGCGATGGGGTAAGCTTGCAGCCATGCACAAGCGTCTCGCAGCGATTCTGTGCCTGGTCGCGCTTGGCTTCAGCCTGGGCGGCTGCACCAAATGCGGCTGGTTCTGGGAGCAGGGCGGGCGTGCCTGCCACGCCGAGCCCCTGCGCTAACACGTTTATTCGAAAGCGTTTTTCGGTTGAGCGCGGGGGTTATCCGCGGCCGCAAAAAATAATAGAAAAAAGTCCTAGGAATATATTGACAGCGTAACGCTGCTCGGCTATGGTTACCGGACGCTCCACATTTGGGTCTTCGCGCTGCCGCGGCGGAACAGGCGGCCGCGGCCGGCGTTGTTGTCGTAGGCGCGCTGGCGTTTCGCCCCGCGCCTGGGAGAGCAGCCATGCCAAACGTCGCCAACACTTACATCGCCGAAACGCCGAACCAAGCGCGCGCCGCCGTCACCGGGCGGACCGTGCGGTATGTGCTGATGTTCGGCACGCTCGGCGCGCTCGGCGCGTTTGCCATCGTCTATCTGTATTTCTTTGCTTGAACCGGGCCGGCCGCGGGAGACCTGCCCGGCCGCGGGAGACTTGCCATGTCGACCCTGCAATACCATCGCATCGCCGCCACCCGCCACCGGGCGCGCGCCGGCGTCAGTGGGCAGCATGTGGGCCAGGTGCTGCTGTTCGCCACCCTCGGCGTGCTCGGCATGTTGACCGGCGTCTATCTGTATTTCTTTACTTGAGTGGGGCCGGCAAACGCGCGAGGTTGCCGCGATGCCGCAGCCTCCGAGAGAGCCCCCTGACTTAGACGCCGACCGGCCGCGCCCCAGCTGGATTCCGCAAGCGCTGCTGATCGTCGCCATCATGGCGCTGATCGCGATTGCGCTGGTGTCGTCCCACTAACATTACACGATCCGAACACGTTGGTGCCGGCGTCCGCGCCGGCGCGTTGCGTTTTGGCAGGGAGGTTCGCCGTGGCAGCTCACAAAATACAGGTCGCGCCCGAACTGATCGCAGAAGGTAAGCGGCTGCACGAAACCACGCTGACACCGCTTTGCGACATTGCCGCAGCGATGGGCCTGTCGCGTGGCACGCTGGCAAACCGCATCAGGGAATGGGGCTGGAAGCGCCGGCGGCCTTCCAGCGGAACGGTCGATATTTTCCATGCCGTGCGCGGCGCTACGGCTGCGGTCGCGACCGCCGAAACTCCGATGCCGGCCACCGGCGTCGCTGACCCGGTGTCGCCGCAGCAGCGCGCCGCGCTCGCCCAGCGCATCCAGAATGTCGTGGAGCGCGAGATGACTGTGATCGAGCGCGCGGTCGGCGTGCTCGGGCCTTCGAATGAAGCCGAGGCCGAGCGCACGGTGCGCACGCTGGCCGGCATTTCACGCACGCTGCGCGAGATCGCGGCGCTCAACCGCCCCGATGAAGTGGCTCCGCCCGATGAAGCCGACGACGACCCCGTACCCCGCGATCTTGACGAATTCCGTAACGAACTTGCACGACGCATACGAGGATTTGTCGAAGCTCGACGAAATGGCGCCGGTAGAATTTCTGATGAGCCAGAAGGCTCATTGGAATGAAGCGGTCGGCGCCGATTTTGCGGCGCTCGCCCACGACCACCAGCGCGCACCGGAGCGCGCCAATAGCGGGCAGGAGTGGACCAGCTGGCTCGTGCTCGGCGGCCGCGGCGCCGGCAAGACCCGCGCCGGCGCCGAATGGGTGCGCCGCGTAGCGATCAACGACAAACACGCGCGTATCGCGCTGATCGGCGAGACCGAACACGAAGTGCGCGAGGTCATGGTGGAAGGCGTCTCCGGCCTGCTCGCGGTGCACAGCCACAGAGAGCGGCCCGAATGGATGCCCTCGCGGTGGCGGCTGCAATGGCCGGGCGGCGCGCTGGCGGAAATATTTTCGGCGGAAAATTACGAAGGCCTGCGCGGCCCGCAATTTTCCGCGGCCTGGTTGGACGAGCTTGCCAAGTGGCGTCATGCCGAAGCGACCTTCGATATGCTGCAGTTCGGACTGCGCCTTGGCGGGCGGCCGCGGCAGGTGATCACCACCACGCCGCGGCCGATCGCGCTGCTCACGCGTCTGCTGGCCGACCCGCGCACCGCGGTGACCCATGCCGGCACGCGCACGAACGCCTACAATTTGGCGCCGGCTTTCGTCGACACCGTGCTGTCGCGCTATCGCGGCACCAAGCTCGGACGCCAGGAGATCGAGGGCGAGATCATCGAGGAGCGTAACGACGCGCTGTGGTCGCGCGCTGGGCTTGAGCGCTGCCGCGTCGAGGCGCCGCCGCCGCAGTTGATGCGCATCGTGGCGGCGGTCGATCCGCCGGCCTCCGCCCGCAAAGGCGCCGACGCCTGCGGCATCCTCGCCGCCGGGCGCGCCGACGACGGCAGCATTTATGTGCTCGCCGACGAGACTCGCATTGCGTCGTCTGAAATGCTCCCGGATGGTGACCTGTTGCCTCACCTGATTTGTTCCCCCGCCGGTGTTCAGCGGTGGGGGTGGGTATGAGGCGGGTCAGCATGGCGACGCGTGACGAGTTGGTGGTGGTCCTCAGGGAGCGATATGCCCGTAGCGGTCGCGCGGAGCGGGGTCGCATCTTGGATGAGTTTTCGGCG
>DATBZY010000204.1:0-6631 GCA_036512915.1 Pseudolabrys sp.
GACATCGAGGCGCTGCACCTGGCCTGCGCCTTCGACCTCAAGGTTCCCGAGCGCCGCCGCGCCGAGGTGCAGGTGTTGATCTCGCTGATCAACGAGCGGCTGTGGGTCGGCCATTTCGACCTCTGGACCAAAGAAGGCATCGTCATGTACCGCCATGCGCTGGTGCTGGCGGGCGGCGTGGAAGCCTCCGGCAAGCAATGCGAGGCGCTGCTCGGCACCGCGCTCGATACCTGCGAGCGCCATTTCACCGCCTTCCAATTCGTGGTCTGGGCCGGCAAGGCCGCGCGCGAGGCGCTCGAGGCCGCCATGTTCGAGACCTCTGGCGAGGCGTGATCGCTACTTGTACGTTTGCGGACGATGACCGCGGAGAGAGTCATGGCCGCTCGCAAACCTCAACCCCTTAGAGCCATCGGCTCGCTCGTCCTGCTTGGCGCCGGCAAGATGGGCGGCGCCATGCTCGACGGCTGGCTGGCGCGCGGGCTCAGCCCGAAGAAGCTGGTCGTAATCGAGCCGCAGCCGGGCAAATCGGTGAAGGCGCTGACGCGGCGCGGGCTCAAGCTCAATCCGAAGGGCACGCCCGCCGCGGCCGCCGCCATCGTGATCGCGGTGAAGCCGCAGACCGCGCCCGCCGCGGTGCCGCCGCTTAAGCCTTACGTCGGCAAGTCGACGCTGGTGCTCTCGATCATGGCCGGCCGCACCATCGGCTTTCTGGAAAAGTCACTGCCGCCGGGAACGGCGATCGTGCGCGCGATGCCGAACACGCCCGCCGCCATCGGCCGCGGCATCAGCGTCGCGGTCGCCAACGCAAAAGTCTCCGCGCGCCAGCGCAAGCTCGCCGGCGACCTGCTCGCCGCCATCGGCAAGGTCGAATGGGTCGGCGATGAGGCGCTCATCGACGCGGTCACCGCCCTGTCGGGCTCCGGCCCGGCCTATGTCTTCCTGCTGGCGGAAGCGATGACCAAGGCCGGCATCGCCGCCGGGCTGCCGCCAGAGCTGGCGGCGCGGCTGGCGCGAGAGACGGTCGCCGGCTCCGGCGAGCTGCTGCATCGCTCGGACCTCGATGCCGCCACGTTGCGGCAGAACGTCACCTCGCCCGGCGGCACCACCGCCGCCGCGCTGGAGCTGCTGATGGGACCGGGCGGCTTCGACGAGTTGCTGACCATGGCGGTCGCCGCCGCCACCCGGCGGTCGCGCGAACTGGCGGGCTGAGCGTGATCCCGAAAAGTGGGTGCCGGTTTTCTGATAAGATCACGCTCAAATCAAAGAGTTCCCTGCCCTAGAACGGTCGCCTTTGCCGACCTAGATTAACGGCGTTCGAACAGCCCCAGGGAGGCCGCCATGGTCCGCAAGCCCAAGCGTCAACGCCAACAGCGCCAAGCCCGGGCGGCCGCGCCGCGCGGCAGCTCCGACCGCGACAAGGCGATCGATGCGCTGATGGCGCTGCTCGCCAAGCATCCCTTCGAGCAGATCGGCCTGGCCGAAATCGCCGGCCGCGCCGGTCTCAAGCTGTCGCAATTGCGCGCCGAGTTCGGCTCGACGCTGGCGATCCTCGCCGGCCATATCAAGGACATCGATCGCGCCGTGCTTGCCGGTGGCGATGCCGCCATGGCCGAAGAGCCGGTGCGCGATCGGCTGTTCGACGTGCTGATGCGCCGGCTGGAAGCGCTCGCTCCTTACAAGGAGGCGGTGCGCTCGGTTCTGCGCTCGGCGCGGCGCAATCCGGGACTTGCGCTGGCGCTCAACGCTATGGCGGTGCGCTCGCAGCAGTGGATGCTGGAGGCCGCCGGCATCGGCGCCTCGGGTCCGCGCGGCGCGCTGCGCGCGCAAGGCGCGGCGCTGATGTTCGGCCGCGTCGTGAGCGTCTGGGTCGATGACGACGAGGAAGGTCTCGATCGCACCATGGCCGCGCTCGATCGCGGTCTGGCGAGCGCCGGGCGCTGGGCCGGATTTCTTGACGACCTCTGCGCCATTCCGGGCTGCATCATGCGCGGCCCCCGCCGCCGCCGCGCGCCAATCGATGAAGGCGCCGCCGAAGCCGACGCGGCTTAGTGTCTTGCCGCGCTAAGCCAGCCAGCTCTGACGCAGTGCCGCTTCGTCGCCGGTGAAGGTGTTGCAATCGCAAGGCCCGACACCGTCGACGGTCTTGACGTCTTGTCCATTCTGCCCGTCGGTATATTGCCAGAGCCAAAAGCTCGGCCACGTCGCATGCAGATGCGGCGTGTTCGAATAGCGCGCCCACCAGACCCGATATTGCGCGAGGTTAGGTATCGCCGCACTGCCGCACGTATCGGTCAGAAACGAGCCGGTATAGAGCACCGGCTTTTGCCCGGTTTGCTGCTCGACCGCGGTGAGAAATTCCTTCGCCTGATCGAGCGACATCGAATTCATCGGCGGCGTGGTGTTCTTTTCGAAGTCGAGCACCAGCACGAAACTGCCGTCGGGCTGGACCGTGTTGATAAAGTGCGACACCTGCGCATCGACATCGTCTCCGGTACCGAAATGGTACGCACCCCACAACAGGCCCGCCGCCAGCGCAGCCGGTTTGCGAGCCGCGTATTTGTCATCGACAAAACCGGTGCCCTGAGTTGCTTTGTGAATGACCCCGACGACGCCGGCAGCGCGATTTTTTTTGAAAATCCACGCTGGCATTATGGTGTGAAAGATCGATCACCATGGCATTTGGCATGGACCTACCCCCTCGGCTGAAAGAGGGATATTGGTGCATAATTTGCAGATTACAACTTATGCGAACTACACCGGCACGCGCACGGTGGCACGCAAGCCGCCGAGCGGGCTGTCGCCGAGCATGATGTCGCCGCCATGCGAGCGCGCGATGTCGCGCGCAATCGCCAAGCCCAATCCGGTGCCGCCCTCGTCCTGATTGCGTGCATCGTCGAGCCGCAGGAACGGCTTGAACACTTCCTCGCGCAAATCCGGCGGAATGCCCGGCCCGTCGTCGTCGACGGTGACGGTCAGCCAGCGATGATCGCGGTGGCCGGTGATCGCGATCGAGGGCGCGAAACGCGCGGCGTTCGATACCAGGTTGGCGAGGCAGCGCTTGAACGCGGCCGAACGCACGGTGACGATCGGTTGCCCATGGAACACCACGCTCGCCGTGTGGCCGTGGCGCTCGGCATCGAGACGCAATTCCTCGAGGAAGGCCGCCATGTCGGTCGGCGCCGCGCTCTCGCCGAAATCGCCGCGCGCGAAGGCGAGATAGGCCTCCAGCATGCTCGCCATCTCGTCCACGTCCTTCTTCATCGCCTCGACTTCCGGACTGTCGCCGATCAGCGCGAGTTCGAGCTTGAAGCGGGTGAGCACGGTGCGCAGGTCGTGCGACACGCCCGCGAGCATGGCGGTGCGCTGCTCGATCGCGCGCTCGATGCGGGTCTTCATCTCGATGAAGGCCTGCGCCGCGCGCCGCACCTCGCGCGCGCCGCGCGGGCGGAAATTCGGCGCATCGCGGCCCTTGCCGAAGCTTTCGGCAGCGTCGGCGAGCCTTAAGATCGGCTTGATCTGGTTGCGCAGGAAGATGATGGCGACGATCAGCAGCACCGTCGAGGTGCCGACCATCCAGAGCAGGAAGATTTCCGAATTCGACGCGTAAGCCGCGCTGCGGCGCGCGAATACCCGCATGACCGTGTTGTCGAGCTGCACGCGGACCTCGACCAACGCCGACTTGCCGACGGTGTCGATCCAGAACGGCCGGGCGATCTGCTTGCGCAATTCCTCCGACAGCGCCTGGTCCAAAAGCGAAAAGAACGGCTTCGGCCCCGGCGGCGGCATTTCGCTCACGGGCAGAAAATCCACCACCAGCCCGAGCCGCTCCTGCGCGATGCGGCGGATCTGCGTCTGGTCAGTACCCTGCGGATAGCCGCGATAGACGTCGATCAGCGCCGCGATATCCTGCACCACACCGGCGGACAGCCGCTGGGTGACCACATTCCAGTGCCGTTCCATGAATACGAAGGCGATCACCGACTGCAGGATCACCATCGGCAAGATGATGATGAGCAGCGCGCGCGCATAGAGGCCCTTCGGCATCACGCTGTTGAGCCAGCGGCTGCTCCGCCGCCAGCCGTCGCGGATGCGGCCAAGCGCAGCATGGATGCGGCGCACCGCCGGGATCCGGTCGTACCATCGCCAGGCTTCGACGATGCGGCCGAGCGCGGTGCGGATGGTCGCGATGCCGATGTCGAGGCTGGTCATGTGGTCACCACCAGCCGGTAGCCGATGCCGCGTACCGTCTGCACGAACATCGGATTGGCGGGATTGCGCTCGAGCTTGCGGCGCAGGCGGTTGACCTGCACGTCGATGGCGCGTTCGCTGACCGTGCCGCCATTGCCGGCGAGCGCCATACGCGACACCGTTTCTCCCGGCGTGCCGGCCAGAATGCGCAGCATCTCGCGTTCGCGGTCGGTGAGCCGGATGATTTCCTCGCCGCGGCGCAGTTCGCCGCGCGCGAGGTGATAGACGAACGGTCCGAAGCGCACCGATTCCGCCGGCGGGTTGGCGGCCGGCTGCGCGCGCTTGAGAATATTGGCGATACGCAGCGACAATTCGCGCGGCTCGAACGGCTTGGACAGATAGTCGTCGGCGCCGATCTCGAGGCCCTTGATGCGGCTTTCGGCGGCGTCGCGCGCGGTCAGCATCAGGATCGGCACGCTGGACGTGCCGCGGATCGCCTTGGCGAGATCGAAGCCGGACTCACCCGGCATCATCACGTCGAGAATGAGCAGATCGAAGCTCAACCCGATGAGCTTGGCGCGGGCGTCGGCCGCGGTCTCGGCCGTGCTCACGCGGTAGCCCTCGCTGGCAAGGAAGCGCGAAAGCAGGTCGCGGATGCGGCGGTCGTCATCGACCACCAGCAGATGCGGCGCATCGTCGGGAAGCGTGGCGGGCAACTTCATCGGCCAGGCTCCTTAGAGTCCGATCCGTTCATTTGAAGCAGAATCTAAACTAATATTATGTTTGAGCATGATCTTATCCAAAAACCGGTTCCCACTTTTTGGGATCATGCTCGTTTGTTTGAGCATGATCTTTTCCGAAAACCGGTTGCCACGTTTCGGGATCATGCTCGAGCGTGCCACCTCAGCTACGCGGCTTTGTGGCATGGTCGGCGCGTGCGATCAGGCGCAGCACGCCTTCGCGCTCATCGGTGTCGATCATGGCGGTAAGAAAGCGCCGCGCCCCCTCGTGCGCGCCAGGCCCAAGCTCGGCGAAGGCGCGGGTGATGCGCGCGGTCTGCAAGCCGGCGAGCTTGAGCGCCAGCGCCTCGCCCTTCGGCGTCACATAGAGCAGCCGTTGGCGGCGGTCCTGCGCGCCTTCCTTTTGCAGCACAAAGCCCTGATCAACCATTTGCTTGAGCACGCGGCCGAGCGACTGCTTGGTGATGTTGAGGATGTCGAGCAGGTCGGCGACCTTCATGCCGGGATTGCGGTTGACGAAGTGCAGCACCCGGTGATGGGCGCGGCCAAAGCCGAGCTTTGAGAGCACCTCGTCCGGATCGCCGACAAAATCGCGATAGGCAAAGAACAGAAGCTCGATGATGTCCCAGATCGGTTCCGCGGGCGCAGCCGTCTGCGCGGAACCCCCAGCCGGACGCTCGGGTAGCCCTGCGGTCGCAGCGGCAGTCTTGGCGTTTACGTTTACGTCAGTCATGTTGACATATTTTGGTTTTATGTTACAAAAACACTGCTAAGGACGAAAGGATCGTGCCGAAAGGCCCCATCCCGGCCGCACGAGCGCACTCCGGACCGGCGCTGTGACGGACTGGCGCCAGTAATACCGGGTGTTGCCCTGCGACGCAAAGTGTTGGAATAGGCGCGAAAAATGCGCCATCACAGCAGCAGAAGCGGCCGCCAAGGCCCCGGAAGAGCGCATGATCCCGAAAAGTGGCAACCGGTTTTCGGAAAAGATCATGCGCAAGCAGGACTGATCAGGCGAAGGAGGAGACGATGGCTGCGCAATCCTACGACCGGCTCGAAGGGGTCATCTGGTACGACGGCAAGCTGGTGCCTTGGGCTGACGCCAATCTGCATGTGCTCAGCCACGGCCTGCACTATGCGAGCGCCGTGTTCGAGGGCGAGCGCGCCTATGGCGGCCAGATTTTCAAGTCGACCGAGCATTCCGAGCGGCTGAAGCGCTCCGCCGGAATCCTCGATTTCGAGATCCCCTACTCCGTCGCCGAGATCAACGCCGCCAAGAAGCTGGTGCTCGACAAGAACGGCAAAAAGGAAGCCTATGTCCGCCCGGTCGCCTGGCGCGGCTCGGAGATGATGGGCGTCTCGGCGCAAAACAACACCATCCATCTCGCCATCGCGAGCTGGGAATGGCCGAGTTATTTCGACCCCGAACAGCGGCTCAAGGGCATCAAGCTCGACCTCGCCGAATACCGCCGGCCTGATCCGCGCACCGCGCCGTGCCGCGCCAAGGCCGCCGGCCTCTACATGATCTGCACCGTCTCCAAGCACCGGGCCGAGCGCCGAGGCTATGCCGACGCCATGATGCTGGATTGGGAAGGCCGCGTCGCCGAATGCACCGGCGCCAACATTTTCTTCGTCAAGGACGGCAAGATCCATACGCCGCTGGCCGATTGCTTCCTCGACGGCCTCACCCGGCAGACCGTGAT